>NZ_JBFAHZ010000050.1:0-41397 GCF_040654415.1 Micromonospora sp. NPDC050695 | reverse complement strand
GAGCCGGCCAGCATCCGCCACCCAGACCCAGCCACCGTTCACATCTACCGTCTTCGACCCCACACAACATGATCAACTTAAGCTACGTGGCATTGACCCTTGACCTCATCCGCCCGCAGGAGATGCACCGCCGGCACCGGGAATCCGGCTGCAGCCAACCAGCTCATCGTCAGGTATTCGTTGGCGGGCAAGTCACGCAGACTCTGGTCGGGCAGCTTCACGATCCACCAACCGCCCTGTCCGCTCACCGGTACGGCGAGTCGGTCGGTCGAGATCGAATATTTGAGCTGCACACCGGCCAACGAGTGGCGCAGCGGATGGTCGAGCTGACCCGTCTCCGGAGGAAAGTCGTCCTCTGGCTCGCTGTCGGCGTGCACGGTGACGGCACCCGGCAGGTTGCTGCCCACTCTGAGGAGCAGGGTGAAGTCTCCTACTCTGCCGCCTCCGAGTTCACGAACGATCTGGCGACGCAGAGCGCCCTCGGGCAGCAGGTTGGCGAACCAGGGGGTCAGACCGACCCGGGCGCGTCGGATCGACCGGGGATCGTCCTCGAAGATCTGGCCGAGAACCCGGTGATTGGGCGAGGAGAGGTCATCGTCGTAGATGAATTCGGACCCACCCTGGTGAAACTGAAGTTCGCCGACCCGCCGTCCGTGTAGCCGCACCTCGGCTGTTGTTCCGGTCATGTCACGCGGCCGTTCGCAGTATGTCCGTGAGTGATCGTCCGTCTCGCGCCCCCCACTCGGCCATCCGATTGACGTGGCCGGTGATGGTCCGGGAGCACTCCTGAGCCCGCATCTCCAGGAAACCGGCCCAGTCGTCGCGCAGTGCCAGACGCCGGGCGTCATCGGTGATCAGGTGGCTGGCCGCGACGGCCGCGGAGGCGTCCACGAGGGCTGAGCGGGT
Source organism: Micromonospora sp. NPDC050695 (assembly GCF_040654415.1). Classification (NCBI taxonomy): domain Bacteria; kingdom Bacillati; phylum Actinomycetota; class Actinomycetes; order Micromonosporales; family Micromonosporaceae; genus Micromonospora; species Micromonospora sp. NPDC050695. The sequence goes on along the minus strand of NZ_JBFAHZ010000050.1, from coordinate 40,491 downwards.
GACGCGTTCCCCGGGGGGAAGCACGAAACGGTTGGCGATCGTACCCAGGGCGGAGCCGCTGCTGTCGGGCAGCAGCGGCCGTAACGGACTGCCCTGTTCCAATAGCCGGGAGATGTCGATGATCTCGCCGCTGTCGAGATCGCGTGGCTCGGCCGAGAGCAGTCCAAGAGTGTTGAGTTTGGTCATCGCATGATTGAAGTGGACCTTGTCCAACTCCGCCGAGAAGTCGGGGAAGGATTGCACCTGCCGCAACACGTTGGACGCAGCCGTCAGCGCGTCGGGTGCATCAACCGATTCCACCTGATTGCGGACGTCGGCAACGCTAATCCCACGGGCTCGTGTGCCCGCGACGGCACTGCGCCAGACCCAGCGTCGCAGCAAGGTCGCTGGTCGGCCGGCCGGTGCTCCGTGCAATCGAACGAACCGGACCAGGATCGGCAGTACATGTGAGTAGGGCAAGAGTCTAATGTGCGGGATGCCGCAATCGCCGCGCAGAAATTCGACAGCCTCCCGCAGCCGTGCGGCCACCTCCCGCAGCGTCTCCGCCGGGTCGTCCTGAGGGCCGAACTCCTGCCGGAAATCCTCTCGGAAGATGTCGCCACCCCGATACGCAAGGACGCAGCGCAAGGCCAGCCGGTCGTCGAGCGTTCCGAACCCGAGCGTGGCCGGAACCTGGCCGAGGCCATGCAAGCTGCTCAACTCGTCACCGACGGCACCGGTGTGCAACGCCTGAAAGACTTCGGACTTGGTGAGCCGCTTCCCTGTGGTGTTCATCCGGGTGAAGATTTCGAGGAGGGCCTCCTCATCCGCCGAGTGAACGATGTATGTCGGAATCTGGTACTCGCGTATCGCCTTTGCTGCCTGATCAGCGAGGGCGAGTTGATCCTCGGAAAGCCACTCGGAGTTGTCCCGCATCCACCGCAGCAGGACCGCAGTGTCCAGCAGGGAGCTGACCGGTACCCAGGAACGCGGCGGCCGTTGACGGTTGCCGATAGTGTGAAACTCGCCCGCGTCTAGGTCGAGATGGACCCGGAACCGCGGGTCGACCGAGCGGTCCGCCCGGGTCAGAGCACCAACGAGAGAGACGATGCGCTGCTGGCCGTCGACGACCCAAAGAGCTGCGGCCGTCTCGGGTGCCACAACTTCCAGCGGGCCGACCTGGAGGCGTTGCGCCGGCGCCGGACGCCGCCACAGCAGCAGGTTTCCGATCGGGAAGCCGCGTAACAGACTGTCGAAAAGTCGGACGATGTCCGCCGCTTCCCATTTGAAGGATCGCTGGAATGGCGGGATCCGCACCAGTCCGGCGGTGACGTCACGCACCAGATCCTCTGGCGTGCGGTACTCGACGCGGGGCCTCTCCAGGCTAGGCACGGTTACCTCCCTCCAAGGACTCACCGACAGTATCGGCAACATGTCTCCAGTCCCAGCTACGCGGCCGACGAAACCTGCCGACGTCAGGGCTGTTTCTCACCCCCGACCGAGCGAACGGGCAGGATGGTGCCCATGACGCTTGTGCTGCCCATCGACCCGGAGGCCAACCGGCTGCTGGAGCGCAGCCCGCTGGCTCTGCTCCTCGGCATGGTTCTCGACCAGCAGGTGCCGATGGAGAAGGCGTTCTCGTCGCCGTACGTGCTCACCCGGCGACTCGGCCACGACCTGGACGCGGCGGAGTTGGCCGGGTACGACCCGGAGGCGCTCGTCGCGCTGTTCGCCGAGCCTCCCGCGCTGCATCGGTTCCCGAAGGCGATGGCCGCCCGGGTGCAGGAGGTGTGTCAGGTTCTGGTGGACCGCTACGACGGCGACGCGGCGCTGCTCTGGTCGGAGGTCGCCGACGGGCCGCAGCTGCTGCGCCGGGTCTCCGAGCTGCCCGGCTTCGGTAAGCAGAAGGCGCAGATCTTCGTGGCGCTGCTCGGCAAGCGGTTCGGGGTGACCCCGCAGGACTGGCGGGAGGCGGCCGGCGGGTACGGCGACCCGGGCGCGTACCGGTCGGTGGCCGACGTCACCGACGCCGAGTCGCTGCGCCGGGTGCGGGAGTTCAAGCAGCAGGCCAAGGCGGCGGCGAAGGCCGCGAAGGGCTGACCCGGTCGCTCAGGCGGCGGTCGGGTGGGCCAGCGAGGCCAGCGCGCGCCGGACGTCGGCGAGCGACACGGTGGCGGAGTCGTCCAGGTCGGCCAGGCCGGCCTCGATCCACTGCCGCATCAGCGTGGTGACGCCGATGCCCCGGGCGTCGGCGGCGGCGCGTACCCGCTCGTAGGTGTCCAGTGGCAGCCGCACCGATCGGCTCACCATCGGCACGTCGGTGTCGGGGGTGGGCAGGTCCACCGCCGGGCTGTCGTCGATCAGGTCGGCGATGCGGTCGTCGCCGTTGTGGAACTGCTTGGTCGCGTCGTTACGGTGCATCGTCACGGCCTCCTCATCGGCGATGTCTCCGCACGGCCTCGTCGTAGCGCTTGGACTCGACGTCGCTCAGCTCACGGGCGGAGAGGATGTCCCAGTCGTTGTCGGTGCCATCGGCCTCGGCGAGCAGCACCGCCAGTCGGCGGCCCCGGCGGGCGGCGGCGTAGACCACCATCACGTCGTCGCCCAGGTGGCGGATCACCCGTCGGGCGCTGTGCAGCGCCTCCCAGACTTCCCCGGGTGTGACGTCGTAGACCCTCAGGTTGGCCAACGCCTCGTCGGTGAAGCTGAACCTGCTGCCCACATCGCGCAGCGTACCACGCGCGTAACACGCGCCGGGATGAGTCGAAGTTCGCTGATCACGGCCGCACGGTGACAGGATGAGGTGTATCCCCCTCGAGGAGGTCCATGGTGAAGCGGCAGGCATACCAGCCGATTCTGATCACCGACGCCTCGCGCAGCCAGCACGATCAGCTCACCAGCCGTCAGCGCCGCTATGTCCTGATGATGGGCATCCGGGTGGCCTGCATCGTCGCCGGCGCGATCCTGGTCGGCGCGAACGCCCCACTGCTGTGGCTCTGGCTGCCCCTGTGCGCCCTCGGCATGGTGCTCATCCCGTGGTTGGCGGTGCTGCTGGCCAACGACCGGCCGCCCAAGGAGGAGCACCGGCTGGCCAACCGGTTCCACCGGCGCCAGCGGGACGACACCCCGCCGATGAGCCTCACCGCCGAGGAGCGCCCGCACAAGGTCATCGACGTCGAACCCTGACCCGCGCCGCGCGGGCCAGGGTTCGCACACTCACGGCTGTGGCCGTGCGCCAGCGGTGGAGACGGCCAGCGCGCCCAGGTCGGTGGCGCGGCCCATCGCCGCCGTCGGGGTGGCGCCGGCGAGCCAGGCGGTGAGCAGACCGGCCGCGAAGGCGTCGCCCGCCCCGGTGACGTCCACCACCGCCACCCGCCGGACCGCGGCCACGCTGACCACCGCGCCCCGGTCCACCCAGACCGCGCCCGCCGCGCCGCGCTTCACCACGACCCGCCGGGCCGTCGCCGACAGCGCCCGCCCCTGCGCCGCCGGGTCCAGCCCACCGGCCAGCACCGTGGCCTCGTCCACGTTGACCAGCAGCAGGTCGACGTCGCGTACCCAGGCCAGGAACGCCGCCGGGCCGACCCGCCGCAGCGGCGCCGCGGACGCCGCGTCGACGCTGGTGGTGAGCCCGCGCTCGCGGGCGGCGGCCAACGCCCGCAGGCCCGCGCCGCGCGACCCGGCGTCCAACAGGGTGTACGCGGACAGGTGCAGATGCCCGGCGTCGGGCGCCGCCGCGAGGGCCGCCTCGACGTGCTCGGCGCTCAACCGCAGGTTCGCGCCCCGCTGGGTGACCATGGTGCGCTCAGCGTCGCCGGCCAGCACGATCACCGTGCCGGTGGGGGCGTCCTCGACGCGCTGCACCGCGCAGTCGACGCCCGCCCGGTCGAGTTCGGCCACCCGCTCCCGCCCCGCCTCGTCGTCGCCGACCGCGCCGACGAGCGTGACCGGCACCCCCTGCGCGGCGATCCAGGCGGCGGTGTTGGCCGCCTGCCCGCCACCACCGAAGCTGATCTCGGCGGAGGTGTCCGAACCCGCCGCGAGCGGCCCGGCCAGCACCGCGACCACGTCGGTGAGCAGGTCCCCGACGACGACCACCCGGGCCGCTCGGGTCATGCCGGAACGGCGGTGGTGCGGGCGGCCGAGGCGACCGCGATCCGCGCGGCCAGGTCGGCGTTGCGCAGGATGATCCGGACGTTCACCGCGAGGCTCGCGCCCTCGGTGGCCGAGTGGAAGTGCGCCAGCAGGTACGGGGTGACGGCCTTGCCGGTGACCCCGTCGCGCTCCAGCCGGGCCAGACCGTCGGTCAGGGTCCGGTCGTGCAGCTCCGGGTCGAGCTGCTCGTCCACCGGCAGCGGGTTGGCGACGATCAGGCCGCCGGTGTGCACGGCCAGTCCGTCGCGGGCGGCGAGCACGTCGGCGACCTGCTCCGGCGACTCCAGCGACCAGTCCAGGTCGAAGCCGCCGTCGGTCAGGTAGAAGCCGGGGAAGCGGCGGGTGCGGTAGCCGACCACGGCGACCCCGAGGGTCTCCAACCGCTCCAGCGTCGCCCCCACGTCGAGGATCGACTTGACCCCGGCGCAGACCACCGCGATCGGCGTCTGGGCCAGGGTGATCAGGTCCGCCGACTCGTCGAAGGTGTGCGTCGCCTCCCGGTGCACCCCGCCGAGTCCACCGGTGGCGAACACCCCGATCCCGGCGGCGGCGGCCACGGCACTGGTCGCGGCAACCGTGGTGGCGCCGTCCGCGCCGGTCGCGGCGGCCACCGCCAGGTCGCGGACGGAGAGTTTGCTCACTCCGTCGACGGTGGCCAGCTGGGTCAGCTGGGCGTCGTCCAGACCGACCACCAGCTCGCCACCGACCATGCCGATCGTCGCCGGGACGGCTCCCGCGTCCCGGACCGTCTGCTCGATCTCCCTGGCCACGCGCAGGTTCTCCGGCCGGGGCAGGCCGTGCGAGACGATGGTGCTCTCCAGGGCGACCACGGGACGGCCGTCGCGCAGGGCGTCGCCCACCTCGGTCCCGTAGCTGATGCGAAAGTCAGTCACACCGGGCACGGTACGGGGTCGAGCCCGCGCCGGCCTCAAGTGGACCCGGCCGTGATGACCTGCCAAACTTGACGGTTGGAGGTGCAGACGTGAGCACAGAGGTTCTCGAGCGTCCGGAGCTGAAGGACGCCGACACCGGTCCCGAGATGTTCCACTACGTCCGCAAGGAGAAGATCGCCGAGAGTGCCGTCATGGGCACCTTCGTCGTCGCTCTCTGCGGCGAGACCTTCCCGGTCACCAAGGCCGCCAAGCCCGGTTCGCCGGTCTGCCCCAAGTGCAAGGAGATCTACGACTCGTACCGCGAGTGAAGCCCGGCCGGCGACCCGGCCGGCGACGTAGCCTGCGGCGGTGACCACCTCCACCGCCCTGCTCCTCGCCGACCTCACCGGGGTGGCGGTCTTCGCCGCCTCCGGGGCCTCGGCGGCGGTGGCCAAGCGACTGGACCTGTTCGGCGTCGCTTTCGTCGGCTTCGTGGCCGCCCTCGGCGGTGGGATCTTCCGCGACCTGGCCATCGACGAGGTGCCGCCGCTGGCCTTCGCCGACTGGCGGTACGCGGGCACCGCCGCGGTCACCGCACTCGCCGTCTTCTGGCTGCACCCGCAGCTGGCCCGACTGCGCACCACCGTGCTGGTGCTGGACGCGGCGGGCCTCGCGCTGTTCACCGTGACCGGCACGCTCAAGGCGCTCGACGCCCGGGTGCCGGCCGTCGGCGCCTGCCTGATCGGCATGCTCACCGCGATCGGCGGCGGGCTCGCCCGGGACCTGCTCACCGCCGAGATCCCGGTGGTGCTGCGCCGGGAGATCTACGCGGTGGCCGCGCTGACCGGTTCGGTCGCGGTGGTGCTGCTGTATGTCGCCGGGCGGACCGGGCCGGCGCCGCTCACCGCGGCCGCCGTGCTGGTCTTCGGGCTGCGTCTGGTCGCGCTGCGCCGTCGCTGGTCCGCGCCGGTGGCGACGCTGCGACCACCACGCACCGGTGACCCGGAGTGGTGAGGCCGGTACTACAGGGGTGACGGATGTGACCAGCGTGGCGTCGCCTGGGCTGTGGGGCCCGCGCTGGTTATGCTGAGTCGGCCTTCGCGGCAGCTACTGCGCGGAGGCGTTTTCATGGGCGGCGGTACTCGTGGCCCTCGCCCGGGGTCCGCCATCGTGCGGTCGGAGAGGAGCTTCGCGTGGCAGCCCGGACGCCGGTGCTCGAGACGTTCCCGGCACTACGCGCCTGGCAGCGCAAGGCCCTGGTGGAGTACCTGCGCCGGCGCACCGAGGACTTCACCGCCGTCGCCACACCGGGCGCCGGCAAGACCACCTTCGCCCTGCGGATCGCCGCGGAACTGCTCGCCGACGGCACCGTCGAGGCGGTCACCGTGGTCGCACCGACCGAGCACCTGAAGAGCCAGTGGGCGCAAGCCGCCGCCCGGGTGGGCATCCAGCTCGACGCCGCGTTCCGCAACGCCGACGTGCACTCCGCGGCCGACTTCCACGGCGCGGTCATCACGTACGCCCAGGTGGGAATGGCCCCGCAGGTGCACCGGCGGCGCACCATGACCCGACGCACCCTGGTCATCCTCGACGAGATCCACCACGCCGGCGACTCCCGCTCCTGGGGAGACGGGGTGAAGGCCGCCTTCGAACCCGCCGTACGCCGGCTGATGCTCACCGGGACGCCGTTCCGCTCCGACGACAACCCGATCCCGTTCGTCAGCTACGAGCGCGGCGGTGACGGGCTGCTCCGCTCCCGGGCCGACTCGGTGTACGGCTACGCCGACGCCCTGCGCGACGGCGTCGTCCGGCCCGTGCTGTTCCTGGCGTACTCCGGGGAGACCCGGTGGCGGACCAACGCCGGGGACGAGCTGGCGGCCCGGCTCGGTGAGCCGATGACCCAGGACCTGGTGGCGCAGGCGTGGCGTACCGCCCTGGACCCGGCCGGGGACTGGATGCCGCAGGTCCTGCGGGCCGCCGACGCCCGACTCACCGTGCTGCGCAACGCGGGTATGCCCGACGCCGGTGGCCTGATCATCGCCACCGATCAGCAGACCGCCCGCTCGTACGCCAAGCTGATCGCGCAGGTGACCGGCGAGAACGCCGCCGTTGTCCTCTCCGACGACCAGGGTGCGTCCGCGCGGATCGCGACGTTCGCGGCGTCCGACCAGCGGTGGCTCGTCGCGGTGCGGATGGTGTCCGAGGGGGTGGACATCCCCCGGCTCGCGGTCGGCGTCTACGCCACCAGCGCCAGCACGCCGCTCTACTTCGCGCAGGCGATTGGCCGCTTCGTCCGGGCCCGCCGACCCGGGGAGACCGCGTCGGTGTTCCTGCCCAGCGTGCCGCACCTGCTCGGCCTGGCCAGCGAGATGGAGACCGAGCGGGACCACGTGCTCGGTAAACCCAAGGACTCCGACGGCCTCGACGACGACCTGCTGGAGCGGGCGCAGCGCGACGACCAGGCCAGCGGGGAGTTGGAGAAGCGGTTCGCCGCGCTCTCCGCCACCGCCGAGCTGGATCAGGTGATCTTCGACGGCGCGTCGTTCGGCACCGCCGCCCAGGCCGGCACCCCCGAGGAGGAGGAGTACCTCGGCCTCCCCGGGCTGCTCACCGCCGACCAGGTTTCGCTGCTGCTGACCAAACGGCAGGCCGCCCAACTCGCCGCCCAGCGCCGCCGTACCGCCGAGCGGGCCGCTCAGCCGGCCGCTGCGCCCACCGTGGCGCCGCCGGCACCTCTGAGTGCCGCCCAGCGCCGTGTGGCGCTCCGGCGCCAACTGAACGCCCTCGTGGCCGCCCGGCACCACCGCACCGGCCAACCCCACGGCAAGATCCACGCCGAGTTGCGCCGGCTCTGCGGCGGCCCGCCCAGCGCCCAGGCCACGATCGAGCAGCTTGAGGAACGCATCGCCACCGTCCAGACCCTCTAGACCCGCCCACCCCGCCGTCCCCATCCGGCGTTGATCCACTCGACTCCATGGAAGTCGCGGTATCCATCAGGCGTGGATACCGCGACTTCCACGAAACCGAGTGGATCACGGGGTCTGTCTGCTGGGCGCTGGGGCGCGGGCGTGCGACGTTCGGACAGAAAAAGCCGACCGGAGACACCCAGAGGGTGCCTCCGGTCGGCTATGTCGGTTTGCGGATTTAGTTCGCCATCAGATCGGCACCACGCCAGCTGAAATCGGGCTCCGTTGCGAACCGCTCGGTGATCTTCACGAGATCCTCCGCGTACTTGTTCGCGTGGTGCCCACAGAACACCAGCTCGCTCCCACCCGCCAGAGTGATCCGGAGCTTCCCGGCAGCATTGCAGCGGTCGCACCGTTCATCGGCGGCTGGGGGCGCCACCGTCTCGGGCGGCGGCGTGAGGGTCGGGGTCATCGCCTTCCTCCTCTGGTCGTCACCGATGAACAATCTCTTCGGTCGTTGCTCACCTATCGTGCAACACCCGTGCCGGGCCTTGCCTTCCCTGTGTGCCCGCGGGGGACCGAGGTCACACATGGCAGGGACAGTGTGCCGTGCACCCAGGGTGCCACGTCAACGATCACATTCGTGCATCCGGACGATCACCATCTGGTGTTGCACACCAGGTGGTCAAAACGACACGTTCGGTTGACGAAACCCGCTCAGTCCAGGTAATCCCGGAGAACCTGCGACCGGGACGGGTGACGCAGCTTGGACATCGTCTTGGACTCGATCTGCCGGATCCGCTCCCGGGTCACCCCGTAGACCTGGCCGATCTCGTCGAGCGTCCGCGGCTGACCGTCGGTCAGGCCGAAACGCAGGCGTACGACACCCGCCTCACGCTCGGAGAGCGTCTGCAACACCTGCTGGAGCTGGTCCTGCAGGAGTGAGAACGAGACGGCGTCGACCGCGACCACGGCCTCGGAATCCTCGATGAAGTCACCGAGCTGGCTGTCGCCCTCGTCGCCGATGGTCTGGTCCAGCGAGATGGGCTCCCGAGCGTACTGCTGGATCTCCAGCACCTTCTCGGGTGTGATGTCCATCTCCTTGGCCAGCTCCTCCGGCGTGGGCTCGCGGCCCAGGTCCTGGAGCAGCTCGCGCTGTATGCGGCCGAGCTTGTTGATGACCTCCACCATGTGCACCGGGATGCGGATGGTGCGGGCCTGGTCGGCCATGGCGCGGGTGATGGCCTGCCGGATCCACCAGGTGGCGTACGTGGAGAACTTGTAGCCCTTGGTGTAGTCGAACTTCTCCACGGCCCGGATCAGGCCGAGGTTGCCCTCCTGGATGAGGTCGAGGAAGGCCATGCCGCGACCCGTGTACCGCTTCGCGAGGGAGACGACGAGGCGGAGGTTGGCCTCCAGCAGGTGGTTCTTGGCGCGTTCGCCGTCGCGGGAGATCCAGCCCAGGTCGCGGACCATCTCCCGGACGAGCTTCTCCTCGCCCTCGTCGGCCGCGCGCAGCCGCTCGGCGGCGTAGAGCCCGGCCTCGATGCGCTTGGCCAGCTCCACCTCCTGCTCGGCGTTGAGCAGCGGGACCTTGCCGATCTGCTTCAGGTACGCGCGGACCGAGTCGGCGGAGGCGGTCAGCTCGGCGTCGCGCCGGGCCTGCTTGAGCGCCTCGGACTCCTCGTCGTCCCACTCGAAGTCGTTGTCGGTGGCGGAGGCGGCGGCGTCGGTCTCGGCGGCCTGGGCCAGCTCGGCCGGCTCCTCGACGACCACGTCCTCGATGGTGGCGGCGAGTTCCTCGGGGTCGATCTCGCCGTCGGCACCCTCGCCCTTGGCCTTGCCGGCGACCTTGGCCGGCTTGGCGCCGGCGGCCGCGGCGACGGTCGCCTTGGTGGCCCGGGTCGACTTGGTCGCCTTCGCCGGCGAGGCGGCGGCGACCTCGGCGGTGCTGCCGGCGACCTTGCGGGGGGCCGCCTTGCGGGGGGCGGGCGCCGACGGCGCCTCGTCGGAGGCGGGCGCCTGCTTCGGCGCGGGCGCGGCGGCCTTCTTGGTGGTCTTGGCGGTGGTGGCCCGGGACGCCGGCGTCGTGGAGCGGGCCGCGGCGACCCGGCGGCGGGTGCTCGCCGAGCCGTCCACCACTACGGTCACTCCCGCCTCGGAGAGCGCCCGCAGGATCTTCTTGGCCTGGGCCGGAGTCACCTCGGCGGACTCGACGGTGCGCGCGAGCTGGGCCGACGTGAGCTGACCACCGGCGCTCTGCGCGTGGGCGATCAGGGTGTCGGTGAGCGAGCGAACGTCGGCGCCGGTCTGGCGGGGTTCTGTCACGAATGACCTTCCGGAGGCGAAGAGCGGGCACGGCCGGGTCGTCCGGCACAGCATGGGTCAACCGGGCCGGGCGATGTGGTTGAGGGGCCCCCGTGTCCCGGGCCGGCCGGTGGTCGGCGGTCCGTGGCGCGTGGGCAGGGGTGAATTGTAACGCCGACTGCGGCGATCATCCTGCGCCGCACTGCGTAACGGCGGTGAGACCGCCGATTCGGCGCTGATGTGGACTTAGTAAGGATGATACTCGCGTACGGCGCGTGGGGCCTCCGTCGTCGTGGCCGGCCGCGGGCGGACCGGGCCCGAGGTGCCGGTTGACCAGCACGGACGGTTCTGGGGTGGTGGCGGTTCGGGTGCGGAGCGCGATGGTCGCAGGTGGATCGCGGTGGAACGGGCCGGTGCGCCGTGGACGGGGTCGGAGAGCTGAGCACCTAGCGCACATTACCAACACAAACCGGACATGCCGGCCATATGGCGCGCGGACGCTGACGTGTGGAAAGGGACAACCATGACCGGCTCGACGCCGACGCCGCAGGAACTGCTCACGATCGCGATCGACGTGGCCCGGAAGGCGGCCGACACCGCGTACCGGATGCGGGGCGAGGGGGTCGTGGTCGCCGCGACCAAGAGCACCCGCACCGACGTGGTCACCGCCGCCGACCGGGCGGTCGAGCGGCAGGTTCTCGACGCGCTGGCCACGCTCCGCCCCGACGACCCGGTGCTGGGTGAGGAGTACGGCGAGGAGAACGGTGGAGGTGCCACCGGCCCGACCGGCGGCGGGGTGCGCTGGATCGTCGACCCGATCGACGGCACGGTCAACTACCTGTACGGGTTGCCGCACTGCGCGGTCTCGCTGGCCGCCGAGGTCGACGGCGTGGTGGTCGCCGGAGTGGTGCGCAACGTGTTCACCGGCGAGGAGTGGACGGCCACCGTCGGCGGCGGCGCCTGGCGGGCGGGGCAGCGGTTGCGCTGCTCGACCGAGACCGACCTGGGGCAGGCGCTGGTCGCCACCGGCTTCGGGTACGACGCCGCCCGCCGGTCGCACCAGGCCCGGGTGGTCGCCGGGCTCATCGGTCACGTGCGGGACATCCGGCGACTCGGCGCCGCCGCCCTGGATCTCTGCCTGGCCGCCGAGGGGCGCGTCGACGCGTACTTCGAAAAGGGTCTGGCGGCCTGGGACCAGGCCGCCGGCGGCCTGGTGGCGAGCGAGGCGGGCCTGCGGGTGGCCGGCCTGCGGGGCCGGCCGGCCGGCCCGGACCTGGTGCTCGCGGCCCCGGAGGCCCTCTTCGCCCCGCTGCACGACCGCCTGGACGACCTGGACGCCGCGGGTGGCCCCTGAGCGGCTACTTCTTGGCCGGCATCGGGCAGGTGCCCTTGGGCGCCTCCGGCGCGCCCGAGTCGCCGAGCGACTGGTTGACCTCGGTGGTGGTGGCCAACTGCTGGAAGCCGTTGCCCAGCACCACGTCCACCGTGTCGTCGGTGCGCTTCTCGTCGTAGCCCGGGTCGGCGTTGTTGAGGAAGTACGCCTGGAGCAGGTGCGCCGAGCCGACGCCCTTCGGGCCGTACCGCAGCACCGCGATGCCGTCGACCTGCTTCTTCTCGTTTGCGGTCTTCTTGACCTGGAACTGCCGGTTGCTGAACTCGTCGGCGACCGTGCGGGCGAGGCCGGGCTGGTTCGTGGCGTTGTAGACGTTGATTTTCACGTCCTTGCGCTCGCGCAGGGTCAGGTCCGCCAGCGGCCAGCCCTCGGGGCAGCCCGCGGCGGTGCCCGCCCCGCCCTGGCTGTCGCGGACCACGGCCACGACGACGAAGACCAGGGCGATGACCGCCAACAGGCCGACGACGACGAGGGCTCGCACTCGCGCAAAACTCATCAGGGCACTCCCCGGGACGTCAGGTGGGTGGCAACGATCTCTGACCGCCGGCCGTCGAATACGCCGCTGAGGTTAACGGTTGTCCGGCCGTCGCGTGGAAACAGTCCGACATGCCGGCGCGGCGACCGCGAAGCGGGTACTACTACCCCTATCTTCGTGTCGCCTGAGTCACATTGGGAACAACTTCGCGTGCGGGGGCGTACATCTAGGCCGCAAGGGCGGTATACATGCCTCGCCCAAGGGGGGGTAAGGTTCCGCGCTCGCAGGGGAGTCGCCCCAGCGGGCTCGACCCGTTCGGTCCCCGGGTCGGGTGCCCGACACAAGTGGTGGCCGGCCAACGGAACCGAAACAGCGTCGTCCGGCGTTACAACCGGGAAGCGACAACATCGATATGGGAGAGTGAAACCGATGGCCACCGACTACGACGCCCCGCGTCGCGACGAGGTCGACCTCGGCGAGGACAGCCTGGAAGAGCTCAAGGCCCGGCGCGTCGACTCACAGTCGGGCGCGGTGGACGTTGACGAGGCCGAGGTGGCCGAGAGCTTCGAGCTGCCCGGCGCCGACCTGGCCGACGAGGAGCTCACGGTCAAGGTGCTACCGATGCAGCAGGACGAGTTCCGGTGCGCCCGCTGCTTCCTGGTGCACCACCGCAGCCAGCTGGCGGTCGAGCGTAACGGCGAGCTGATCTGCCGCGAGTGCGTCTGACTCGCATGACACCAGCGGCGGCCTCCTGATCGGGGCCGCCGCTGCCGGTGTAGCCGTGCGACACAGGTGGGTACCTGCTTGACTCGTAACGGGTAGCCCACAGCACCGGGAGGTTCGACCCATGAGCGATCGAGGCGAGACCACCGACGGTGGCGCCGACGACCTCGGCGCCACCGTCGCCGCGTTGACCGCGGACGACATCGAGCCGGCCCGACGCCGCCAACTGCTCACCCGCATGGTGGGGCAGGCCCGCGCCCGGGGCATCGCCGACCTGTTCAAGCCCAGCGCCGCCGTGCGCTGGATGGTCGACACCGTCGCCGAGATCGCCCCGCACGTGCCGGTCCGTGACCTGGACACCCTGCGGGCACACTTTCCGGGGCTGGACGACGCCGCCCTGGCCGAGCGGTTGATCCGCAACGCGTCACGGACCACCGCCGCGATCGGCGCGGCCGGCGGGGGAGTCGCCGCCGTCGAGTGGGCCGTGGCACCGACCCTGCTCTCCGCGCCGGTGCTGCTCGCCGCCGAGACCGTCGCCGTGGTGGCGGTGGAGCTGAAGCTGGTCGGCGAACTGCACGAGATCCACGGCGTGGCGCTGCCGGGTGGTGGCAGCCAGCGGGCGGTCGCCCTGGTGCACTCCTGGGCCACCCAGCGCGGGGTCAACCCGATGGTGCCCGGTGTCGGGGTGGGCGCGGTGCTCGGCACCGCCGCCCGCAAGGAACTGCGGGACATGCTGCTGCGGCGCTTCGGGCGCAACCTCACCACCCTCGGACCGTTCCTCACCGGCGCGGCGGTGGCCAGCTTCCTCAACCGTCGGGCCACTCAGCAGATGGCCGAGCAGCTCCAGGTGGACCTCCGGCGCCGCGGCATCGCCCGACCGGCGCCACCGCCGGCCCTGCCCGGCCCGCCCACCGGCACCTGAGCGGGCGGCGGCGCGGGATCAGCCCGGCTCGCCGGCCGTACGGTCGGTGAGCGGCAGGGCGTCCCGCGCGGCCAGCACCGCCTCGGCGAACTCGACCGGGTGCCGGGTGCTCACCACCCAGAACGGGGTCGGATCGGCCGGATCGTCGAGGACCACCTGCACGGCGCCGCCGATCCACGGTCGCTGCACCACGAAGGCGAGCGGGTCGGCGCCCACCCCGAGCACCTCACGACGGCCGGCCGCGTCCAACGGGACCACGTCGGCCACGAAACGCACCGGCAACCAGGCGTCGTCCACCCGCAGCTCGCCGTCGGCGACCGCGACCCGGATCCGGCCCAACCACCACAACCCGGCCGCGGTGGCCGGCAGCAGCACCGCGAACGGCAGCCAGGCGCGCACGCCGGAGCCGCCCATCCAGATCTCGACGGCCAGCAGCGCGGCCGCCACCAGCCCCACCAGCCACAGCCACCAGGGCAGGTCCAGCCGTTCGGCGTACGCCGTGCGGGCCGCCACGGGCGGCTGACCGGCGGACGGGGAGGGCGACATGCTCACTCCTGCGAGGGTACGGCGCACGGCGGCCCGGCCAACCGGCAGGATGGCAGGGTCACCCCGTGAACCCGACGGAAGAGGGACCCGTGACCGACGTCGTACCCGTGCCCGTACGGCAGCTCGACGCCGAGCTGCCGCTGCCCACGTACGCCCATCCCGGCGACGCCGGTGCCGACCTGGTGGCGGCCGCGGACGTGGAGCTGCCGCCCGGCGGCCGCGCCCTGGTGCCCACCGGCGTCGCCATCGCGCTGCCGGAGGGGTACGTGGGCCTGGTCCACCCCCGCTCCGGGCTGGCGGCGAGGCTCGGCGTGACGGTGCTCAACGCGCCCGGTACGGTCGACGCCGGCTACCGGGGTGAGATCCTGGTCAACCTGATCAATCATGATCGGGACACGCCGGCGAAGATCTCCCGCGGCGACCGGATCGCGCAGCTCGTGGTCCAGCGGGTCGCGCGGGCACGGTTCGAGCCGGTGGCCGAGCTGCCCGGGTCCCGACGCGGGACCGGCGGGCACGGTTCCACCGGCGGACACGCCGGGCTGGAGCCGTCGCCGGCTGGTCAGGATCGGGTCGAACAGCGGTCGGGCGAGCCCGGACGTGGGCGCACGGAAGAGATGGCAGGGTGAGTGTGAACAGCGGAGGGTGGGCGCAGTGATCTTCTCCCGAAAGCGGGCCGGTGCCGGGCGGCAGACCCGCGACGAGCGGACCACCGAGGTCCTCGACCAGGGCGCCGAGGGGTCGGCGTCGGCGCTGGTGCGCGGCCCGTACGACATCTCCGAGGTCGACGACGACGTGCAGCGTCTCGACCTGGGCAGCCTGCACATCCCGGCGATCGCCGAGGTGGAGGTGCGGGTGCAGGCCGACCCGCAGGGCGTGGTCCAGCAGGTGGTGCTGGTGCACGGGGACAACGCGCTGCAGCTCGGCGTCTTCGCCGCCCCCCGGTCCGAGGGGATCTGGGACGAGGTGCGCGAGGAGATCCGCCAGTCGCTGCTGCGCGACGGCGCCGCCGCCCAGGAGGTCGAGGGCGAGTACGGCCCGGAGCTGCACGCCCAGGTGCGCACCCCGGACGGCCCGACCAACCTGCGGTTCGTCGGCGTCGACGGGCCGCGCTGGATGGTCCGTGGCGTGTTCCAGGGCCCGGTGGCGACCGATCCGGCCACCGCCGGCCCGCTCGCCGAGTGCCTGGACGGCCTGGTGGTCGACCGCGGGCAGGAGGCGAAGCCGGTACGCGAGCCGCTGCCGCTGCGGCTGCCCCGGGAGATCGCCGACCAGGCGGGCGCCGAGGACGGCTCCGCCCCCGCCGCCGAACCACGCCAGGTCTGACCGGCACGCACCGGCCCGCCGGAACCGGCCCCGTCGGCGTACGCTGGCGGCACGGTTCCGGCGTCGCCGGGGTCGGGCCAGTGCCGGTCGAGGCCGGTGAGCGTGGAGAGGGTGACGCGGAGGTCATGATGACCGACGAGGGTGGGGGGTCGCTGCGGCGCCTCCTGCAACGGTTCACCGCCAGCGAAGCCGAGATCGACGCGCAGGAGCTGCGCCGGGAGAGCGCCGAGTGCGGCGGCATCCCGGCCCAGATGTGCTCCCGGGGCCAGGTGGTCTCGGTCGCCGGTCGGCTGCGCACCGTGGTCTACACGCCGCGCACCAACCTGCCCACCCTCGAGGCCGACCTGTACGACGGCAGTGACGTCGTCACCCTGGTCTGGCTGGGCCGGCGGCACATCGCCGGGATCGAGCCGGGGCGGCACCTGACCGCGCGGGGCCGGGTGGCGATGCGCGACGACCGCAAGGTCATCTACAACCCGCACTACGAGCTGGATTCGCCGAAGTGACGGCGCTGCGGACGGAAGGCCGGCGATGACGACGGGACAGGACCGGGCGGCACAACCGGACACCGGCTCCGAGGACGACGAGCGACTGCCGACGATCGCCGAGCAGATGGCCGACCAGCTCGGCGGGTGGCGGGGGCTGGTCGAGTCCAGCATCCCGGTGGTGGTCTTCGTCCTCGCCAACATCATCGGCGAGCTGCGGCCCGCGGTGATCGCCTCGGTGGCCGTCGCGCTGTTGATCGCCGTGCTGCGGCTGGCCCAGCGCCGGCCGATCCGGCACGCGGTCAACGGCCTGTTCGGCGTCGGCGTCGGCGCGGCCATCGCCTGGCGTACCGGCGACGAACGGGATTTCTACCTCCCCGGCATCCTCTACGGCATCGGCTACGGCGTGGCCCTGCTCATCTCGGCGGCCATCCGGCAGCCCCTCGTCGGCTGGATCTGGTCGGTGCTGGTCGCCAAGGGCCGCTCGGAGTGGCGGACCGACCCGAAGCTGGTGCGGACCTTCACCCAGCTGACGGTGCTCTGGGGTGTGGTCTGGCTGGCCAAGGTGGGCGTGCAGGCCGGCCTCTACCTGGCCCACCAGGACACCGCGCTGGGCGTGGCCCGGCTGGCCCTGGGCTACCCGCCGTACGCGCTGCTGCTTTTGATCACCGTCTGGACGGTGCGCCGGGTCACCCGGGAGCCGCAACCGACCCCGCTGCCCGGCGCCTGAGCGTCGGCGCGGCCCGCACCGCCGGCCCCGGGGGGCGGGCTCACCGCGCCCCGCGGGTCCGTTCGACGCTGTCCGGGCCGAGGATCACCGCGCGGACCTCGTCCTCCACCTCGGCGGTGCAGACGAAGACCAGCTCATCCCCGGCCTCGATCGGGTCGTCCGGGCTGGGCACCAGGACCCGCTTGCCGCGCAGGATCGCCACCAGCGCGGAGTCGCGGGGCAGCGGCACGGCGTGGATGGGCTGACCCACGTAGGGCGCGGTCGGCGGCAGGGTGATCTCGACGAGGTTGGCCTCGCCCTGCCGGAACGTCATGAGCCGGACCAGGTCGCCGACGGTGACCGCCTCCTCGACCAGCGCGGCCATCACCCGCGGCTTGCTCACCGCGACGTCCACGCCCCACTGCTCGGTGAAGAGCCACTCGTTCTCGGCCCGGTTGACCCGGGCGACCACGCGGGGCACCGCGAACTCGGTCTTGGCCAGCAGCGACAGCACCAGGTTGGTCTTGTCGTCACCGGTGGCCGCGACGACCACGTCACAGCCGGCGACGTTGGCCTCCTCCAGGCTGGCCACCTCGCACGCGTCGGCGAGTACCCATTCGGCGGCCGGCACCCGGTCCGGGCGCAGCATCTTCGGCTGGCGCTCGATCAGCATCACCTGGTGGCCATTCTCGATCAGCTCCTGGGCGATCGAGCGGCCCACGTTGCCGGCGCCCGCGATGGCGATCCGCATGGCTCAGTGCCCCCCTTCCGGCGGCGTCGCCGCCACCGACGTGACCGTCACCACGATGTCGTCGCTGACCAGCATGAACACCTGGTCACCCTCCTGCACGACGGTGGACGCGGTGGGCAGCGTGCCGATACCGAAGCGGATCAGGTACGCCACCCGCGCCCCGGACGCCTCCTCCAGCACGCGCACCGGCCGGCCGATCCAGTCCTTGTGCACGGGCACCTCGACGATCGACACGGTGCTCGTCGGGTCGCGGAAGATCTCCACGTTGCCCTCCGGCACGAGGTGCCGCAGCATCCGGTCGGCCGTCCAACGGACCGTCGCCACGGTCGGGATGCCCAGCCGCTCGTAGACCTGCGCCCGGCGCTGGTCGTAGATCCGGGCCGCCACCCGGGACACGCCGAACGTCTCGCGGGCCAACCGGGCCGAGATGATGTTGGAGTTGTCGCCGCTGGAGACGGCCGCGAAGGCGTCCGCCCGCTCGATGCCGGCCTGCCGCAGCACCTCGCCGTCGAAGCCCGCCCCGGTCACCGTGATCCCGGCGAAGTCGGGGCCGAGCCGGCGGAAGGCGTCGGCGTCCTGGTCGATCACCGCCACCGAGTGCCCCCGGGACTCCAGGCTGTGGGCGAGGGTCGACCCGACCCGGCCACAGCCCATGATCACGACGTGCACGCTGTCCCTCCCAAGGTGCGTACCGCTCCGCTGCCGGTGGCCTGACGAGTGCGAGCCTGCCACGTCCGGATGCCCAGCGGGGACCGACCGTACCCTGCCGCGCGGATCGGCCACGATCGCCCACCCCCACGCTCCCACCGTGGTGGTCGTACCCTTGGCGTTCGTGGCCAGTCCCACTTCGCAACTGAAGCGCCTGCTCCTCGGTCGACCGTTCCGGTCCGACCGGCTGCAGCACACCCTCCTGCCAAAGCGCATCGCGCTGCCCGTTTTCGCCTCCGACGCGCTGTCCAGCGTCGCGTACGCGCCCGACGAGATCCTGCTGACCCTCTCCATCGCCGGCGCCTCCGCGTACGTCTTCTCGCCGTGGATCGCCCTGGCCGTGGTTGTGGTGATGCTCACGGTGGTCGCCAGCTACCGGCAGAACGTGCACGCCTACCCTTCCGGGGGAGGTGACTACGAGGTCGCCACGGTCAACCTGGGCCCGCGGTTCGGTGTCGGGGTGGCCAGTGCCCTGCTGGTCGACTACGTGCTCACGGTGGCGGTGTCGGTCTCCTCCGGGGTGGCCAACCTCGGCTCGGTGGTGCCGTTCGTGGCCACCCACAAGGTCCTCATCGCGGTGCTCGCGGTGGTGCTGCTGAGCGCGGTGAACCTGCGCGGTCTGCGCGAGTCGGGCACGGCGTTCGCCATCCCGACGTACGGCTTCGTGATCGTGATGGCCGGGATGCTGCTCACCGGGCTGGTCCGGGTGTTCGTGCTGGGTGACGACCTCCGCGCGCCGAGCGCCGATCTGGTCATCCAGGCCGAGCACAGCGTGACCGGTTTCGCGCTCATCTTCCTGCTGCTGCGGACGTTCAGTTCGGGCGCCGCCGCGCTCACCGGCGTCGAGGCGATCTCCAACGGGGTGCCGGCGTTCAAGGCCCCGAAGAGCCGTAACGCCGCCACCACCCTGCTGCTGCTCGGCGGCATCTCGGTGAGCATGCTGGTCGGGATCATCTGGCTGGCCCGGCTCACCCACCTGCAGTTCGTCGAGGATCCGGCCCTGCAGATCGTCTCCGGCCCCGAGGGGTACGTGCAGAAGACCGTCACCACCCAGCTCGGCGAGACGGTCTTCGGCTCCGGGTCGATCCTGCTCTACGTGGTGGCCGGCGTGACCGCCCTGATCCTGTTCCTGGCCGCGAACACCGCCTTCAACGGCTTCCCGGTGCTCGGCTCGATCCTCGCGCAGGACCGCTACCTGCCCCGCCAGTTCCACACCCGGGGCGACCGGCTGGCGTTCTCCAACGGCATCGTCTTCCTCGCCCTCTTCGCGATCGTGCTGATCGTCGGCTTCCAGGCCGAGGTGACCCGGCTCATCCAGCTCTACATCGTCGGGGTCTTCGTCTCGTTCACCGTCTCCCAGGCCGGCATGATCCGGCACTGGAACCGGCGCCTGCGGACCGAACGGGATCCCGAGGCGCGCCGCCGGATGCAGCGGTCCCGGGCCATCAACACGTTCGGTACGGGCCTGACCGGCACGGTGCTGGTGATCGTCCTGATCACCAAGTTCCTGCTCGGCGCGTGGATCGCGATCGCCGCCATGGCGGTGATCTACGTGTTGATGCTGGCCATCCGCCGGCACTACGACCGGATCGCCGTCGAACTGACCCCGCCGGACGAGGGCCGTGCCGTGCTGCCCGCCCGCAACCACGCGATCGTGCTGGTCAGCAAGCTGCACCAGCCGACCCTGCGGGCCATCGCGTACGCCCGGGCCACCCGGCCGGACACGTTGACCGCCGTGACGGTCAACGTGGACGAGGAGGACACCCGGGCTCTGCAGGCCGAGTGGGAACGTCGGGAGATGGCCATCCCGCTCACCGTGATCGACTCGCCGTACCGGGAGATCACCCGCCCGATCCTGGACTTCGTCGCCTCCACCCGCCGCAAGTCGCCCCGGGACGTGGTCACCGTCTTCATCCCGGAGTACGTGGTCGGCCGCTGGTGGGAGAACCTGCTGCACAACCAGAGCGCGCTGCGTCTCAAGGGCCGCCTGCTCTTCGAACCGGGGGTGATGGTGGTCAGCGTGCCGTGGCAGCTCGCCTCGACGGCGAGCAAGAACCTGGACCGGCTGGACGCCACGTTGTCCCGGACCCCGGCGCGTGGCCCACGGATCGGCCTGCGCGGCCCGGTGCCGCCGGACGTCCCGCCGGTGGTCTCCGCGCCGGCCGGTGGCGGCGGCGCGGTCGACCGTGGCCAGGGCGGGGCCGACCGTGACTGAGGCGGGCGTGGGTGCTGCCGCGACGTCGGCGGCACCGGAGCGTGGGCTGGCCGAGGCGGAACGCGTCGAACTCACCGTCGACGCCGTCGCGCCCGGCGGGCACTGCGTGGCCCGGGTCGACGGGCAGGTGGTCTTCGTCCGGCACGCCCTGCCCGGCGAACGGGTCCTCGTCGAGGTCACCGAGGTGCACCGGGGGTTCGTCCGGGCCGACGCGGTGACCGTGCTGGACGCCTCGCCGGACCGGGTCGAGCCACCCTGCCCGTACGCGAAGCCGGGCGCCTGCGGTGGCTGTGACCTGCAACACGTCGCTCCGGACGCCCAGCTGGCGTGGAAGGCCGCCGTGGTGCGCGAGCAGCTGGTCCGCCTCGGCGGGCTGACCGACGCCGACCTGGACCGGCTCGGCGTCCGCGTCGAGGCGCTGCCCGGTGGCCTGCTCGGCTGGCGCTCGCGGGTCCGCTACGCGGTGGATGCCGCGGACCGGGCCGGGCTGCTCAAGCACCGCTCGCACGAGGTGGTGCCGATCGACCGTTGCCGGATCGCCCACCCGGCCATCCAGCAGCTTCCGGTGCTCACCCCGACCGGGGCGCTCTGGCCCGCCGCCGAGGCGGTGGAGACCGTCGCCAGCAGCGGCGGCGACGTGACCGTCGCGCAGGTCCGGGACGGTGTGTCCACCCCGGTGAGCGGGCCGTCCGAGGTCCGCGAGGTGGCCGCCGGCCGGGACTGGACGCTGCCCGCGTCCGCCTTCTGGCAGGTGCACCCCGCCGCGGCGGACACCCTCACGACGGCCGTGCTGGAGCTGCTCGACCCGCGCCCGGGCGAGGTGGCCTGGGACCTCTACGGCGGCGCCGGGCTGTTCGCCGCGGCCCTCGCCGGCCGGGTCGGCGACGCCCGGGTCACCCTGGTCGAGTCCAGCCGGGACGGGGTGGACGCGGCCCGGGCCAACCTGGCCGACCTGCCCCACGTCGAGGTGGTCGCCGCCCGGGTGGAGACCGCGCTGGCCCGCCGCCGGATCACCGGCCCGGTCGACGTGGTGGTGCTCGACCCACCGCGCTCCGGCGCGGGCGCCCCGGTGGTGCGCGACATCGTCGCCGCCGGCCCGCGCGCCGTCGCGTACGTGGCCTGTGACCCGGCCGCCTTCGCCCGGGACGTCCGCACGTTCGCCGACCTCGGCTGGCGGCTGGCCGCGCTGCGCGGCTTCGACCTGTTCCCGATGACGCAGCACGTCGAACTGGTCGGGCTGCTGGTCCCGGCGGACGAGAGCCGGCCAGGGATCCGTGCCTGAGCAGGCGCTCAGCCGCCCGGTACGGCTCGGGAGGCTCGGGTCGGGCTGCGGAGTACCGGGCGGCCGATAGACTCTCCGGTCATGAGCGTTGAAGAGGACACGGCCAACCACGGTCGGTTGCTGGGGACGGTCCGCGGTCCGCAGGACGTCAAGCGGATGTCGGGCGAGGAATTGGACGTTCTCGCCGCGGAGATCCGGGACTTCCTGATCGCGAAGGTCTCCCGCACCGGCGGGCACGTCGGGCCCAACCTCGGTGTGGTCGAGCTGACGCTGGCCATGCACCGCGTCTTCGACTCCCCCCGCGACCGGCTCCTGTTCGACACCGGCCACCAGGCGTACGTACACAAGATCCTCACCGGACGCCAGGCCGGCTTCGACAAGCTCCGCCAGCGCGGTGGCCTCTCCGGCTACCCCAGCCAGGCGGAGAGTGAGCACGACCTGATCGAGAACTCGCACGCCTCCACCGCGCTCTCCTACGCCGACGGCCTGGCCAAGGCGTACGCGCTGCGGGGCGAGGCGCGCAGCGTCGTGGCCGTGGTCGGTGATGGCGCGCTCACCGGCGGCATGTGCTGGGAGGCGCTGAACAACATCGCCACCGCCGGCAACTCCCTGGTGATCGTGGTCAACGACAACGGCCGGTCCTACTCGCCGACCATCGGCGGCCTCGCCGACCACCTCTCGTCGCTGCGGCTCAACCCCGGCTACGAGAAGGTCCTCGACACCGTCAAGGACGCCCTCGGCTCGACGCCGCTGGTCGGCAAGCCGATGTACGAGGTGCTGCACGCGGTCAAGAAGGGCATCAAGGACGCCGTCGCCCCGCAGGCGATGTTCGAGGACCTCGGCATCAAGTACGTCGGCCCGGTGGACGGGCACGACGTGGCCGCGGTCGAGTCGGCGCTGCGCGCCGCGAAGAACTTCGGCGGCCCGGTGATCGTGCACGCCGTCACCCGCAAGGGCTACGGCTACCGCCCGGCCGAGGAGGACGAGGCGGACTGCCTGCACGGCCCCGGCAGCGCCTTCGACGTGGAGACCGGCGCGCTGCTGGCCGCACCCTCGGTCAAGTGGACCCACGTCTTCGCCGACGAGCTGCTGGCCGTCGCCGACGAACGACCGGACGTGGTGGGCATCACCGCCGCCATGGCCGAGCCGACCGGCATCGCGAAGCTGGCCCGCAAGTACCCCGCGCGGGTGTACGACGTCGGCATCGCCGAGCAGCACGCCGCCACCTCGGCGGCCGGGCTGGCACTCGGTGGCCTGCACCCGGTGGTCGCGGTCTACGCCACGTTCCTCAACCGCGCCTTCGACCAGGTCCTGCTGGACGTGGCGATGCACAAGCTGCCGGTGACCTTCGTGCTGGACAGGGCGGGCATCACCGGCCCGGACGGCCCCAGCCACTACGGCATCTGGGACATGTCGGTGTTCGGGGTGGTGCCCGGTCTGCGGATCGCCGCACCCCGCGACGCCGCCACGCTGCGCGAGGAACTGCGCGAGGCCCTTGCCGTCGACGACGGCCCGACCGTGGTGCGCTTCCCGACCGGCGCGGTCGCCGCGGACCTGCCGGCGCTGCGCCGGGTCGGCCCGGTCGACGTACTGGCCGAGTCGGCGCGTACCGACGTGCTGCTGGTCGCCGTCGGCTCCTTCGGGCAGATGGGCATGGAGGTGGCCGCCCGCGTCGCCGAGCAGGGCTACGGGGTGACGGTCGTCGACCCTCGCTGGGTGCGCCCGGTTCCGGCGGAACTGGTCGAGCTGGCCGCCAGCCACCGGCTCGTGGTGAGCGTCGAGGACGGCGTACGGGTCGGCGGGGTGGGCGACGCGCTCGCCCAGGCGATGCGCGACGCCGACGTCCGGGTGCCGTTGAAGGACCTGGGCGTACCGGCCGACTGGCACCCGCACGGCACCCGCGCGCAGATCCTCGCGGACCTGGGCCTGACCGCGCAGGACGTGGCCCGTGACGTCACCGGCTGGATCTCCAGCCTGGACGCCACCCCGGACCGCCTGACCCCGTCCAGAACCGCAGCCCAGAACTAGACCACGACACACCAACGGCGGGCGCCTCCTACGAGGGCGCCCGCCGTCGTCGTCCCATGCCCGTCTTTTGCGTCGTCGATCATGAAGTTGTGGTGCCCCGCGAAAGGTGTGAATCACCACCTACCGCCCACCACAAGTCCATGATCGACGCAGAAGGGGCGGGGGCGGGGGTGGGGTTAGCGGGGGCGGGGGGTTATGGAGCGGTAGTGGGTTTTGTCGGTGTTGGCGAGGCTGTAGGTCTGGGTGCGGGTGGGTTCGGGGACGACCACCAGGCCGGGGCGTTCCACCAGCAGCGGGGTTCCCGGCGGCACGGAGAGGGAGCTGTCCCGGGTGGCCCGCCAACTGAGCACCACCAGCGGCTGGCCCGGCACCGGCAGCTGGTACGTCTGCAACGGGGTGGCCCGGTCGGCCGGCGAGACCACCGGCGCGCTCCCGTCCGCCGGCCGGTAGATCACGGCGGTCATCGTGCCGGCGTCGGTGTCCCAGCTCAACTGCTGCAACTCGGCGGCCTCGCCGCCGCCGAGGGCGACCTCGCCGAGCGAGCGGACGGTCAGCTTCGCCATCGGCCACGACGTCGGCACCGAACGCGGCGCGTCCCGGTCGCCGATGCGTCGGGGGATGCTGCCGAACGGTCCCCGGTCGCCGGCCAGTACGCAGGTGTCCAGGCCGGTCAGCGCGCGCCGACCGGCGCCGGACTCGTCGCGGACCAGCGGGTAGCGCGGATCGACGGTGCCGGTGCCGAGGTCGAGGAGCCGGTCGGCGGCCCGCCCCCGGGGCAGCGACTCGGTGGCCCGCAGGGTCGCGGTCACCGGCGCCGCCGCGCAGGCCGGCACGTCGACCGGAGCGCTGAGACCGTCGGCGACGGTCAGCGCCCGGCCCTGCGGCCCGAGCAGCGTCTGCACCCGGGCGGAGACCAGGTAGCGCCGACCGCCGCCGGTCTGCACCGGCAGCACGTCGGAGTAGACCAGGTAGCCGGGGTCGGTGTACTCGGCGGCGCGGGTGATCGCGTACCGGTCGCCGTCGCGGGTGAGTTGCAGCAGCCAGGAGGCGCTCTCGCCGGGGACGTCCGCGGCGACCAGGGCCACCGGGGTGCCGTCGACCCGGCCGGAGAAGAGGATGCCGGACGAGGGCAGGTGTGCCCGGTCGTCGGCCGGTGAACGCCAGTCGCGCACCGCATCGGTGACCGCCGTCGTCGACGCCGCGTCGCGGGCCAGGTCGCCGCGGGGCGGCCACACCGCCAGTGAGCCGTCCAGGCTGTCGTACCCGACCCGCAGGTCCCGCGGTTGACGGTCGGCGACCGGGCCGCACGCCGTGGCGGCCAGCAGTACGCCCAGCAGGACGGTGAGCGCCCTGCCGTGCCGACGGCCTGGAGTCACCTGGCCCGCCCCCGATCGCCTCGCCGTCGCTGTCGGAAAGCGCCATAGTACGAGATGTCCGGCGCGGCACCTCAGGTGGTCGCCGCCACACCCACCACAGTGGACACCACCGGGGTTTTCGTGCCTTTTCGCCGCTCCGGTAGACTCCGCCGACTGTGACGCCTGCCGAGTCCCGCGCCCTGTCCGCGCCGCACCCGGAGGCGGCTGACGGCCTCGACGACCTCGACGAGACAGTGAACTACCGCACGCCGGCCAGCCGACCGGGCGGCCGCGTCGCCACGTCCGCCGCGCCGGCCGACGCCACCGTCGGCGTCGCCGACCCCGCGCCCGCGCCCGCGCTCGCGCTCGCGCTCGCCGAGCCTGCGCTCGCCGCACCGGCCACTACCGCCCCGGCCTCCGCCGGGCCGGCCGAAGCCTCCGTCGGCGTCGCCGAGCCCGCACTCGCCGCACCGGCCACGGCACCGGTCGATGTCCCGCCGGACACCGACGGCGCACCGGCCGACGCCGCCATCGGCGACGACGCCGACGCCGAGGTGCCGGGCAGGAACCGGTGGCGTCGGTGGACCCGGCGGCGGCAGCACCTCGCGGTCGGCGGGCTGTTCCTGCTCGCCGCGCTCTGGGTGACCAGCCGGATCTGGCTGGACCCGGCCGGCCGGGTGGCCTCGCTCTACACCGGCGACCCGGCGCAGGTGCAGTTCTTCCTCGCCCACTCGGTACGCGTGGTGCTGCACGGCGAGTACCCGTTCTACACCGAACAGTTCAACTACCCCGACGGCGTCAACCTGATGGCCAACACGGCCGTGCTGGCGCTGGGCATCCCGATGGTGCCGGTGACGCTGCTCTTCGGGCCGGCGGTGTCCTTCGTGGTGCTGGTGACGCTCGGTCTGGCCGGCACCGCCATGGCCTGGTACCTCATGCTCTCCCGGCACCTGGTGCGTACCCCGCTCGCGGCGGCGGTCGGCGGCTGGTTCTGCGGGTTCTCCCCGGCGATGCTGTCGCACGCCAGTTGGCATCCGAACATCATCAGCCAGTTCCTGTTGCCGTTCATCGTGTGGCGGGTGCTGGTGCTGACCCGGTCGGTTCGGCCGGTGCGTGACGGCGCGCTGCTCGCTCTGCTGGTCACCGCGCAGGCGTTCATCAACGAGGAGATCCTGCTCTTCACGGCCCTGGCCTGCGGTGTGTTCCTGATCGCGGTGCTCGTCCAGGAGCCCGCCCGCTGGTCGGCCGCGTGGCGACCGCTGGGCGCCGGCCTGGCGGTCTGCACGCTGCTGGCCGGGGCGCTGCTGGCGTACCCGCTGTACGTGCAGTTCGCCGGGCCGATGGCGTACCACGGGCTCAGCGACGCGGTGCGGGACTACGGCAACGACATCGCCGCCTTCTTCGCGCCGGGCTCTCCCACCCTCGGCGGCAACCAGCGGGCCAACATCAACCTGGCGCCGAACTACTCGGAGGAGAACGCCTTCTTCGGCTGGAGCCTGTCGCTGCTCGCCATCGCCATCGTGGTGTGGCTGCGCCGGGAGCTGGTCGTACGGGCTCTCGCGGCCACCGGCGTGCTCTTCGCCGTGCTCTCCCTGGGCGAGCGGGTCTCCTGGTGGGACCGGGAGCTGATCGCCGGCCCGTGGCAGTTGCTGGTCCACCTGCCGCTGCTGGACGCGGTCGTGCCGACCCGGTTCGGCCTGATCACCAGCGTGGTGATCGGTCTGCTGCTCGCGTTCGCCGTCGAACGGGCGTGGGCGCTGCGCCCCGCCGACCGCCGCACGGTCCGGATGCTCACCGCCGCCGGTCTGGCGTTCGCGCTGCTGCCGATCGCCCCGATGCCGCTGCGGATGGTCTCCCGGCCGCCGGTGCCGGACTTCATCACCGCCGACCGGTGGCGGGCGTACGTGGGCCCGGACCAGACACTGGTGCCGATTCCGGTGCCCAGCATGGGCAACACGCACGGCATGCGCTGGGCTGCCACCACCAACCTCGACTTCAAGATCCCGGGCGGTTACTTCCTCGCACCCCGCAACGGCAACACCGGTGACCCGGGTCGGTTCGGCGGACGGCCCAGCGGTGTCGGTGAGCTGCTGGAGGAGGTGGCCACCACCGGCCGTACCCCGGAACTCGACGACCGGCAGCGCCGCCGGTTCGCCGACGAGCTGCGCCACTGGCGGGCGGCGATCCTGGTGCTGCCGCTCCGCCAGCAGAACGCCGAGCCGTTGCGGCGTACCGTCGAGGACCTGGTCGGCCCCGGCCGCCAGGAACTGGACGTCTGGGTGTGGGACGTCCGGACGCTGACCGACCGCTCGGTCTGATGACCACCGGGACGGCGTCCCCGGCACCGGTCGCGCCGGCGCCGGTGCGGCGGTCCCGGCCGACCTGGCTGCCGGACGCGCTGGTGGTGGCCGGCTATCTGGCCCTGGCCGTCCTGCTGACCAGCGCGCAGTGGGGGCATCCGTGGCGGCTGTTCCACCAGGCCGGCGACCAGGTCCTCTTCGAGTGGATGCTGGCCCATGCGGCGCACGCCGTCGTCGAGGGGGAGAACCCGCTGCACAGCACGGCGTTGAACGCGCCGGACGGGGTCAACCTGATGGCGAACACCTCGGTGCTCGGCCTGGGTGTGCCGCTGACCCCGGTCACGCTGCTGTTCGGTTCACAGGTGGCGTTCTGCGTGGCGGTCGTCAGCTGCCTCGCCGGCACCGCGTCGGCCTGGTACGCGCTGCTGCGCCGCCGGCTGGTCGGCGCCCGGTCCGCGGCGGCGATCGGTGGCCTGATCTGCGGCTTCGCCCCCGGCATGATCGCTCAGGCGGGCGCGCACCTGCACATGGCCGCCCAGTTCCTGGTGCCGGCGATCCTCGCCCTGGTGTTCCGGCCCGCCGATGCCGAACGGTCCCCGTGGCGGCCCGGCGTCGGCCTCGGACTCCTGGTCGTCTGGCAGGTCTTCATCGGTGAGGAGACGCTGGTCTTCCTGGCACTCGCCGCCGGGGTGTTCGCGCTGGGCTTCGCGCTCGCCGACCGGGTGGCCGCCCGCCGGATCGCACCGGCCCTGCTCGGCCGCCTCACGGTGGCGGCCGGGGTGGCGGCGGTGCTGCTGGCGTACCCGCTGTGGTTCCAGTTCCGCGGCCCGCAGCACTACGCGGGGATGGCCTTCGCGGCGCACGGCTTCCAACTGGACGCGGCGTCGTTCACCGCCTCGGCCCGGCAGACCGTGCTCGGCGACGACTGGCTGCCGGGCCTGCTCTCGCCGAACCCGACCGAGGAGAACTCGTTCTTCGGCCCGGGGCTGCTGGTGCTCGCCGTGGTGATCGTGATCTGGCTGTGGCGCCGGCCGCTGGTGCGCGCGCTGGCCGGCTGCGGCCTGGTGTTCGCGGTGCTCTCGCTCGGCACCGAGCTGCGGGTCGACGGCACCGCCACCGGCGTTCCGGGGCCGTACCGGCTGGTCGCCGGGCTGCCGCTGCTCGACCTCGCGGTGCCGGCCCGGTTCGCGCTGGTGTGCGTGCCGGTGCTGGGGATGCTGGTGGCGCTCTCCCTGGACCGGGTCCGGGCGGCGCGCCGGCTGCCGGCCGTGCCGGGTCTGCCGGTACGGCTGCTGTGGGCCGGTGCGGTGGCCGCCGCCCTGCTGCCGCTTGTCCCGACACCGATCCGGGTGGTGCCGGTCGCGCCGGTACCGGGGTTCGTCGCCGACGGCGGGTGGCGTCCCCTGGTGCCGCCCGGCCGGACGGTGGTCGCCGTACCCCCGGTCACCGGCGCGGCGCGGAGCCCGGTGATGCTCTGGTCCGCCCGCACCGGGCTCGCGTTCCCGGCGCCGGGTGGGTACTTCATCGGACCGAGTGGCCCGGACGATCCGACGGCCCGCTGGGGAGCACCGGACCGGCCCACGTCGGTGCTGCTGCGCCGGGTGGCCGACACCGGCGTGGTGCCGGTGCTCAGCGACGTCGACCGCCGCCAGGCCGTGGAGGATCTCCGGCACTGGCGGGCCGCCGTCGTGGTGCTCGGCAACCTGACCAACGGCGACCCGGTCCGCCGGACCGTCGACGACCTGCTCGGACCGGGCCGTCCGGTCGACGGCGGGTGGATGTGGGACGTCCGAAGCCTGGCGGGCTGATCAACCCACCAGGGTGCGGACGTCCCAGACCCAGACGTCGTCGACCCGCTGCGGCGGCCCGATCAGGGCGGTGACCAGCTCCCGCAGCACCGCCTCGCGCGGGTGCGCCCCGAGCACCACCACCGACGCCCGCCAGAAGCGCAGGTCCTCCACGGCCTGGCGGCGGTTCTCGTCGGTGAGCGCCGGGACGGTGCCCGCGTCCATGGTGGAGTAGATGAGGCTGCTGGTCGGCCGGTTCGGCGCGCCGAAGACCCCCTCGCCCAACTCGTTCGGGCCGATGAAGTAGCCGCCCGGGACGGGGAACTCCTGCCCGGTCAGCGCGCTCCAGCGCAGCGTGGGCAGGCCGTGCACGTTGCTCGGGATCGGCACCGGCACCAGGGTCCGGCCCGCCGGCACGTACGGCCGCCAGCCGCCGGCGGTGATGAAGTGCGGCGGCGGTTCGATCTGCTGGGCGGGCAGTGGCCGGGGGAAGAGCGGCAGCACGGCGAGGGTGACCGCCGCGTACCCCACCGGGCGCAGCCACCGCCGACGGGACGCGACGGACGGTTCGCCGGTGCGCTGGGCCGGCACCGGCGGCCGGTCGGCGGCCGGGGAGCCCTGACGGGACGCGGCGTCCCAGGTCAGCGCGAGCAGTACGCCGACCGCCGCGGCGACCACCAGCGTCAGGCGGGTCGGCATCATCATCTCGACCAGCGGCAGGTCGTCCGGCACGTACGACCACGGGCCGCGCACCCCGGTCTCCACGCCGTCGAACCGCACCCGGGGCCCGATCGAGGCGACCGTGAAGACCACGATCAGCACCGCGGCGATCCGGGCCGGTAGCGAGCGGCGGACGAGCAGCACCAGCGCGACCACCGAGAGCAGCACCAGCGGCCAACCGAACCAGGTGTTCTGCTCGGTCAACCCGATGGTCTGCTCCACCGCCGGGTCGCCGGCCCAGGTGTCCCGGGCGAAGGTGACGAACGCGACGAGGTCCTCACCCCAGTTGTGGAAGACGCCGCCCTGTAGGCCGCGGTAGGACTGCGGGCCGTTGAACTGGAACCAGATCGGATACGCGGCGAGCAGCAGCGCCAGCCCACCGGCGACGCCGAGCCCGGCCAGGAACGTGCCGGCGGCGGCCCGCGTGGCGGCCGGCCGCTGCACGGCGTACGCCAGCACCACGACGAGGCAGGCCAGCGCGGTGAGCAGCAGCATCTCCTCATTGATGAAGATCTGGTACGCCACCAGCGCCCCGAGCACCAGCCCGTTGCGCCGCCACCGGCCCGGCTCGCCGAGGCGCAGCACCCGCACCACGATCAGCGGCAGCAGGAAGTTGGACACGAAGTTGGGTTGGCCGTTGGCATGGTGGATGATGCCCGGCGCGAAGCCGAGGAACGCGCCGCCGACGAAGGCCGCCGCCCGGGAGCGCACCAGGTGACGGGAGAGCATCCAGTACGCGGTGCCGGCGGTCGCGGCGAGGGCCCCGCCCAGGTAGAGCGCGTACATCACCTGGGGGCCGAGCAGCATGGTCAGCGGCGCCAACGGCAGGGTCACCCCGAGAAGCGAGGTGTTCGCCATCATGTTCACCCCGTCCGGGGCGTTCTGCCGGGCTGTGAACAGCGGGTTCTCCAGGTGCCGAACGGAGTACGCGCCGTGCGCGAACAACCACTCGAACCAGCTGTGGTCGGTGGGCAGGTGCGAGGAGACCCGGCCGGTCACGTCACCCCAGTAGTTGAGGCAGACGAACACGCCCAGCACCACATAGGCTCCGAGGGCCACGAGGTCGGCGCGGCCGGGTCGACGTCGAGGTCGCCGTGTCGGCTCGACCTCGACCGGGTCGGCGTCGGTTACGGGATTCAGCGAGGGGTCTACCACCGGCACAGCCACGACGCGCCATCGTACAGGCGGTGATGCGTCGGATTTGCCGGGCCGGTGTGCCCGCGGTCGGTTTTGCCGGGGCGACCCGTTCGCCGGCCGCGACGGGTGACGGAAGGACGGACGGTCGGTGTCGATCATCGAGCTGGGCGAGGTCCACGGCGATGACGCCTCGATGGCGCCGGCGCCCCGCCCGCCGCGTGCCGTCGGCCGCCCGGCGCGCAGCGTGGCCGTACTGCTGCTGGCCGCTGTCGTGTTGGCCGGTGCCGCGCCGGTGCCCGGGCGCATGGTGAGTCCGGTGCCGGCCGCGCGGGCCGCCGCGGCGTACCTCGCCGAGGACGGCGTCTTCGTCGTCGATCCGCCGACCGCCACCGGTGACCGCTACCTGACCGCGTACGCCCCGCCGACGGCGGACGGTGGCGTGCGGCGGCGGTGGCAGGCACCCCTGCCCCGCACCGGCGACTACCTCGGCGTCCGGGTCGAGCGAGGACTGGTGCTGGTGCTGGGGATCAGCGCCGCCAACGGTGTGTTCCAGACCACCGCCTTCGCCGCCGAGACGGGTCGGCAGCGCTGGCAGCACTACGGCCGTTCGCAGCCGACGGCGGACGGCGGGCCGCTGCTGATCGACGACACGACCGATGAGCCGGCCGTGCTGAGCCGGGTCGAGCCGGACACCGGACGGGTGTTGTGGTCGGTGCCGATCCCGCCGCCCAGCAACGCCGCCTACCAGGTGCACGACGGCCGCGTCGACCGGTTCGTGCTCGTGCAGCCCACCGGCGAGGTGCAGGTGCACGACGCCGGCAGCGGCGACCTGCTGCGCAGCGTGGACACGCTGCCCGGCGACCGGTCGGCGTTCCAACGGGTGCAGGTCGTCGACGACCTGCTGCTGCTCGTCCCACCCGGCGGGACCCGGCTGCTCGGCTACGGGCTGCCCGACCTGTCGCCACGCTGGGCGGCCGACGTGCCGCTGGTGTCCTATGTGATCGGTTGCGCGGGTCTGCTCTGCGCGTTGCAGCAGACCGGCGGCCTCCAGGTTCTCGATCCGGCCAGCGGCGCGGTGCGCTGGTCGGACCCGGGCCTGGACACGCTGACCGACGTCCGGCGCGGCCGGATGCTGGTGGCCGGGCCCAACCAGCGGTACGCGGCGCGGGATGCGGCGACCGGGCAGGCGCGGGCCGAGCTGGGCCAGTGGAACCTGGTGCCGACGCTCCGACCGGACGACCCGTTGGTCGGCGTGCGTCCGGTGCGCGACGGGCGGCTGGTCGTCGCCGAACTGGACCTGGTGGCCGGCCGGTCGCGCATCATCGACGTGCTTCCGGATGTCGTGGGCAACTGCCAGGCGTCCCTGCCGATCCTGCTCTGCCAGCGCCTCGACGGGTCGACCGCGTTGTGGCGGTTGCCGGAATGACCGGCCCGGTCATCGACCTGGGCGAGCTGCGGCACACCTCGGAGCCGGCCCCGCTGCCCCGCCCACCCCGGGCGAACGGCCGACCGCTGCGGTGCGCGCTGGTCCTCCTGCTCGTGCTGGCCACCCTCGCCGCCGCGGCACCGACACCCCGGCGGGACGTGGTGACGCTGCCGGCGCAGATCGCCGCCGAGACGCTGCTCGCCGACGGCGTGTTCGTGGTCCTCGACCCGGTCCCCGCCCGGCCGACACAGCGGACCCTGACCGTCTACCGGATGCCGGGCGGCGAGCGGGTGTGGCAGACCCCGGTGCCGGTGGAGGGCCGGTCCTGGGGAATCGCGTCGGTGGGCGGGGCGCTGCTGGTCACCGTCTACGAGAGCGACATGCCCGGTCAAGGCTCGCTGTCCCTGGCGTTCGACCGGGAGACCGGGGCGTACCGGTGGCAGCAGCCGGGCAGCCCCGTCGAGCTGGCGGACGGCAATCTGTTGCTGCAGTCCAGCAGCGGAGACGACCCGATCGGCCTACGCGCGGTCGATCCCTGCTGCGGCACCGTGCGCTGGCAGGTGTCGGCGGACGCCGCCGTCAGCTTCCGGCACCGGGGGCGAGGGGCGGACCGCATGGTGCTCACGCGGGCGGGCGGTCGGATCGAGGTACGCGACGCCACCACCGGTGCGGCACTGGCCACTGCCGACCTGGGCGACTCCGGCGGCGGGCCCCAGATCACGCAGGTGGTGAACGACCTGCTGGTGACCATCACGGGGAGCCCGGCCACGATCACCGCGTACGGACTGGACCGGCTGGAGAGGCGGTGGAGCGTCCCCGCCCGGCAGGCCGAGTTCGCGTTCGACTGCGGCCCGGTGCTGTGTCTGCACCTCGGCGGTGTCGGGCTGTGGGCGGTGGACCCCGCCACCGGCGAACCGCGCTGGTACAGCGACCGCTGGTCGTGGGTGTTCTCGTACGGCGACCGGTTGGTCGCCAGCGTGGCGAACAGCTCCGGCACGCGACTGGAGCAGCTCGTCGTGCTCGATCCGGCGACCGGGCGGGAGGTGGCCGAGCTGGGCGGCTGGGAGCTGGCCCAGTCCGGCTTCGGCAACCCGCTGGTCGGTGTGCGCCGGCATCCGGACGGGGGACTGTACGTCGCGCGGCTCGATGTCAGCGCCGGGAAGGCGCGCCCGCTGGACGTGCTGCCCGGCGTCGCCGGGAGCTGCCAGGCGAGCGTGGGCGTTCTGCTCTGCCAGCGCGTCGACGGCTCGTACCGGCTGCTGCGCACCCCCGACTGATCACCAGTTGGCCTGCTCGGGCGGCAGGGGCAGTGGCACCGACGTGGGCCGCAGCACGTACGCCAGGCCACCGCTGCCGCGTTGCCACACCGCCGCGAACCGCTGCCGGGGCACCGTCCGCCGTACCGAGTCGTCGTCCGGCGCGTACGGGTCGTTGAGCACCGGGTCGCCGTCGACGGTGAAGCCGACCAGCACCATGAGGTGCCCTCGGGTGTCGTAGGCGAGCCCCGGCACGTCGTCGGCCCGGAACGCCGCGGAGACGATCAGGGGGATGCCGGCGGCGACGAACGCCTCCGCCTCGGTCAGCGACCGCAGCCGGGTGACGAACGCGTCCACCCCGTGCAGACCCGCGTAGGCGGTGTTGAACGGCCAGTTGCCGGTCCCGGCGTAGGCGTGGTCGTAGCAGTGCCGGGCGGCGTGCACCACCACCGGACGCGGGCCGGGCGGCTGCACCCAGGCGTACCGCTCGGGCGGCGGCGCGGCACCCCAGTAGGCGAGCACCATCGAGGTGCAGGTGGGGCTGCACCAGGAGTCGCCGCCGCCACCCCACTGCGCGTGCTGTCCGGCGTACAGCCGCTGTGAGTAGCGGGGCACGTCCAGCACCCGACCCCGAGCGGCGGTCGAGGCGGGCACCGGCTCGTACCCCTGCCCGACGGGTGTGCGCCCGGTGGCGACCGCGCCGATGCTGCGCAGCACCGGGCCGGTCGGGCTGCCCTCCGGCCGGCGCGGGGTCACCCGTGCCTGCCAGCCGGTGACCGTCGCTCCCGTCACGGTCAGGGTGTCGGTGTCCACCCGGGCGTCACCGCCGCGCTGGCCGGGCACCGAGGTGCGCCGTACCGTGCGGTCGTCGGCCGACCAGCGGGCCAGCAGGTACCAGTCGGTGCTGGGCGTGTCGCCGTGCCAGCCGCGCAGCTCGACCTCGATCCAGCAGCCGTCCGGGGTGTCGGCGGTCCACGACGGCACCACCTCGGCGACCTCGAAGCCGACCCGCACCGGCGGCGACGTCCACCCGCCCCGCTCGTCGACGGTGCCGGCCGTCGAGTCCGCCGGGAGGTGGAAGCCCCGGTAGGCGATGTCCCGCCGGGTGGGTGGTGCCGTGCTGCTCATGCCGGGTCCGTCCGTCGCTCGGTGCGGGCAGCATCGCGTACGCCGAGCTGGTCCGCAACGCCGACCGGCGCGGACGGCGAGGGACGATGGTTGCCGGCCGGCACTAGGTTGTCGGTGGTCAGCAGCGAGGAGGCCGGGATGCGGGTACTGGTGGTGGAGGACGAGCGCAACCTCGCCGACGCGATCGCGCGCGGGTTGCGCAAGCGGGGGATGGCGGTCGACGTGGCGTACGACGGCGACGCCGGCCACGAGGCGGCGTTCGTCACCCGGTACGACGTGGTGGTGCTCGACCGTGACCTGCCGGGTGTGCACGGCGACCAGATCTGCGCCGACCTGGCCGCCTCCGGCGCGCTGACCCGGGTGTTGATGCTGACCGCCAGCGGCACGGTCGCCGACCGGGTGGAGGGGTTGCAGCTCGGCGCGGACGACTACCTGCCCAAGCCGTTCGCCTTCGACGAGTTGGTGGCCCGGGTGCAGGCGCTGGGCCGGCGGGCCACTCCGGCGGCGCCGCCGGTGCTCGAACTGGCCGACCTGGTGCTCGACCCGGCCCGCCGGGTGGCCACCCGCGCCGGAGTGCCCGTCGACCTCACCAACAAGGAGTTCGGGGTGCTCAGCGAGCTGCTCAAGGCGCGCGGCGCGGTGGTCTCCTCCGAGGAGTTGCTGGAACGGGTCTGGGACGCGAACACCGACCCGTTCACCACCATCGTCCGGGTCACCGTCATGACGCTGCGCAAGAAGCTCGGTGACCCGCCGCTGATCGAGACGGTGGTCGGCGCCGGCTACCGGACGGCCGAGGTCGGCGCGTGAGCCGCCGCCTGCGTCCGACGCTGCGGCTGCGGCTGACTCTGCTCAACGGCGTGCTGCTGATCGGCGCGGGAGCGATCCTGGTGCTGCTGGCCTGGCTGCTGGTCCGCGACGCGCTGCGACCCACCGACGAGCTGGTGCCCGGCACGATCGTGCTGCTCTCCGACGGCCGGCAGATGGACGCCGCGCAGTGGCAGCGGCAGCTCGTCGATGCCGCCTCCGGGGAGCTGCTGGCCAAGGGCCTGGTCGCGCTGCTCGCGATCAGCGTGGTCGGGGTGGCTGGCGCGTACGCGGTGGCCGGGCGGGCGCTGCGCCCCCTGCATCAGGTCACGGCGACCGCGCAGCGGCTCGGTGAGGCGACCCTGGACCAGCGGATCGGCTACTCGGGCGCCGACGACGAGGTGGCCGAGCTGGCCAAGACGTTCGACGCGATGCTGGACCGGATCGCGTCCGCGTTCGAGGCGCAGAAACGCTTCGTGGCCAACGCCTCGCACGAGCTGCGGACTCCGCTCGCCGTGATGCGCACCGAGATCGACGTGACGCTCAGCGACGACGATGCGGACGCCGCCGAGTACCGCCGGATGGCCACCGTGGTCCGCGACGCCTCGGAGCGGGCGAACGGGCTGGTGGACGCGCTGCTGGTGCTGGCCCGCAGCGAGGCGCAGGCCGGGCGGCGACTCGGTCGGCGTACCGAATGTGATCTGGCCGCCGGCACCGCCAACGCGTTGTCGGCGATGCGTCGTGAGGTGGACCGGATCGGCTTGCGGGTGCAGACATCGCTGGAGTCCGCGCCGGTGGTCGGCGACCCGGGACTGCTCGACCGGCTGGCCGGCAACCTCATCGAGAACGCGGTCCGCTACAACCACCTGCACGGTCGGCTCTGGGTGCGTACCGGCACCGACGGCGACCGCTCGTGGCTGGTGGTCGGCAACACCGGGTTCGAGGTGGACCAGGCCGACGTGCCGGGACTGTTCGAGCCGTTCCGGCGCGGCGGACGGGAACGCACCGGTGCCCGCGGGTCCGGCCTGGGGCTGTCCATCGTCCGGGCGGTCTGCAACGCCCACGGCGGCACGGTACGGGTCATCGCGCAGCCCGGCGGTGGCCTGGAGGTGACCGTCGACCTGCCCTGTGCCGACGCGGTGCCCGTGGGCAACGCGGAAGCGGGTGACGGGCGCTGAGAGGCGTTCGGGCGCGACCCTTCGACACTCCCGTCTGGACACAGGAAGAATTGTCGGCAGGGTCACGCCCGCCCCTGCACCTCTATGTCCTGCGGGTCCTTCGATCACTTAGCCGTTGGGCCTCGGCGATACCGCTATGGGCACGAGGTTCCGCGTTGAGCGCCTCTAACCTCGAATCTAACTTTCATTCGCTGACGGTACACGTTCTCTTTGTTCTTGTACCTAATCTCAAGCTCGTCGATCGCCAGCTCACCCGGGGCGCAGACAGCGAATTCGAACATGATGAACCTTGCGTTGTTCCGTGGACCGGTGAGGGTGGTCCCGACCAGGTCGGTGGAGGGTCGACGGTGGGGGTCTTCGGCGTCCCCATTCTGGGTCTGCCAACCCAGGAGAACGGTCTTGTCGAAGTCTTCTATTTCGTAGACCCGCGCGCCCCTGAGCTCTATTCCTGGCGTAGCTCTACGGAGTTCAACCCCCAGAATGGTGATGGTTTTTCCCGGCGCGATGTCGAGCATGTCGATGCCGAACATCACCGCGTCGCCAACGAGCGGGGTGCGGGCGTACAAAGTTGCGCTAGTGAGGTCTGAATGTGTGATCAGGTTGCCGGACCGAGCGTTGTCGCTTGCCTTCAGGATGATGGGGACGGCGATGGCCGCCCCCACCATCACGATAAGCGAAGCGATCAGCGCACGCCGTTTCTTGAGCTGACCGCTCACAGCAATACTCCTAATAGCTGTAGAAACCCTTTGGCCCGCAGGTCATGCACTGTTGCATGAAGATATCGTGCGCGGGGCCGGTCTTACTCCCGGCGTCGTAATCTTGTTGCCGGCTCGTCGACCGACTGGTAGTGGCGGTGACGCCGAAGCCGAAGAGGCTCGCCGCCGCGCCAAACCCACGCGTCTTGCCCGACGTCTGGCTGTATCCCATGTTGCGAGTGATTTTATACCGGTACGGTGCCGCAGCCCACTTGTAGTAGCCGTCCATCGAGATCAGGTTGGCTCCAGCCCTTGAGGCGTACCAACCGTTGGGCACATAAACCTTGATCGGCTTGATAGTGTCGTAGGCGTACTTCCACTGGCGCGTGTTGCTGTTGCAGTAGTAGATCCGGTAGCGCTTGTACTGCATCGGCACATCGAGTTCCCTGGAATAGTACGGACCTCGGGCGCCAGAGTTGGCGGTGTAGCCCCAGTTGTTGCCGACGTGTGCGGTGCCGGATGCGCCCCAGGAACTGCCAGAGTTGTAGCTGAGGCCCACCGTCAGGTCGCTGTTGGCTGTCACACCGTAGGTCGCCTTGCCCGTGACGTCCCAGTAGGCATGGTGCTCGCCGACCGTGGTGTAGGCGTAATTCGTGGAGATGGTGTCGGTCCGTGTGGTCATCGACGAACAACTGGCCGCAGCGGCCATCCTGCCGTCGGCCTGTACCCCAAAGCCGCCAGAAAATGGCTGGACGACGGTGTTCGCGTAGTTCGTGGAGCCGATGATGTTGGGGTTCTGCGGATCCCGTGAGGGGCTGGTCGCGGGAAGAAACTTGTGGAAATCGAACGCCGTGTCTTCCGTGGTGACAGACGTGGGGTTACGGATTTCCTGCCCAGCGAAGCTGTTGGCGTACTCCGCCGCAGTTGGTGTCGGCTGGAGCTCGGGCTCAGTCAGGATCGGCACGAGAGGTGCAGAGAACCGCGGCGACTGGCGTGCTAGCACTGCCGCTTCGGTCAGGGTGCCGGCGGCAGCGACCCCGGTTTGGAGGCTCATCACACCGGCGAAGTCGCGCGTCCCGTCGTTCTGTTGACCGAGCGCGACGGCGTCGACGTTGAGGACACCGTCGTTCGCGATGGCTTCAGCTTGGAGCGCTGGTGAGAGGTTCGTCAGCGTCACCGACCAGGAGCCGTCGTTGCCGGTCGTCGCTTCGGCGATCGGCGCGGACTCG
This sequence comes from Micromonospora sp. NPDC050695, assembly GCF_040654415.1. Taxonomy (NCBI): domain Bacteria; kingdom Bacillati; phylum Actinomycetota; class Actinomycetes; order Micromonosporales; family Micromonosporaceae; genus Micromonospora; species Micromonospora sp. NPDC050695. Next base: position 1,697 of record NZ_JBFAHZ010000050.1, on the reverse strand, counting down.
CCCTCGGCGACCGGGTAGATGTTGACCACGAAGCCGACAGCCGGGTTGCCATTCGGGAGTTTCAGGGTGCCGCCGACAGTGGGCAGGGCGGTCGGATCCCCGGTCGGCGTCGGATCAGGCACCGACGGAGGGATCGGCAGCGACGGGATCGTCTCGTAATCCGGCCCGAGAGTCTTCTCGTTGGTGGTGGTCAGACCGAATTCGTACGTGGCCGATTCGGCGACGTTACCGGCGTAGTCGACCGTCCAGGCCGCCAACGAGTGCCAACCTTCGGCAGGGGTAATGGAGGCGGTCGTGCTCCGTCGGCCGTCGGCGAGGAGGCCACCCGAAGAGCATTGAGCCGTTCCCGCGTCGAAACTGTAGCAGAGTTCGGCAGCCTCCTTCTCGATGCCGGTGCTGGTGATCGTAAACTCGCCGACTCCGCCGCTGGCGACGGTTTGATCCTGCGGGTACGCCAAGGACGCGATCGTCGGTGGCGTCGGGGCGACCGTGTCGGCGGTAATCGTGGACCATGCGGACCATGGGCCGTAAGGCACGGTGGAATATTGGGCGTCGCGTCCGCGGGCCCGCCACCGGTAAGTCTTTCCGTCAATCAGAACCCCGTCTGGCACGTATCGAGCTAGATCTCCCGTTCCGGCCTGCCAGATTACTGCCTCGGATGTGCCGACTTCCCACAGTTCGATGGTCGTGTACGGCTTTATGATGCCACCCAGCCGGCTGAGCGTGACAGCAAGTTTGGGGTTCGCGCCGACGTATTGCACCCCACCGTAAATTGGCCGCGCCGGAAGGACAGACATGCTTGACACTACAACGTCGTTCGCTGCCAGAGCCGGTCTGCCATCCAGCACAGGAAGAGCGGCGGCGATCAGGACGACCGTCGTTAGACGAGCAACTTTTTGGCGGCGCTGGCGCCAACGATGGACTTTTCTTATGCTCAAGTTGTGACTCCAAGGCCGTGGCTTAGCGGTCACGCCAGTCCGGTGACAGCTTGAAAATGCATTTGGTAGATGGCGACTTAGAGATGAACCTGCGAGTCGCGATGTACCGTGGGCCGAAGCTTAGCGTCTGCGTGATCGGGCGTGGGGCCCGGAAACCTCATTGTGGGTCACGGATTGAGTCGCCGTCACCTTCGGTCGAGGATTCAAGACGCGGTCGGGTAACGCAATCCTCGGACCAGCACGCTCGTCCCGTTGATGATCACAGCATGTAGTGTTCCGAGTTGATAACGAGGCTCCGTGACGGCCCGGGCCGGGGCAGAGGTGTGAACGCGCGGCGAGAGCAGCCATGCCGACCGCCTTCGCCTGATCGTCGGCGTACGTCTTCGGCCCGCCCGTGTGGCCCTGGCGAGGGTGGCGGTGCATCCGGCGGTGCTGTTGAGCGAGCGGCAGAGGCCGCAGCGTGAAGGGTTTGTACGCAGGGGGACGCGACGTCGACGGAGCCGGCGCAGACCTATCTCACCGCGTCAAGGCAGTGGCTGCGAGCCGACGGCTGCGAGGTGAAAGTCGAGGATTGGGGCGACCTGCCGGTGATGATCGGCCACCGGGGCGACTTGAAGTACAGCCGGCTCTGGGTGCGTGCCGGCACCGACGGCGACCGCTCGTGGCTAGGAGCGCGGGTCGGTAACGAGCAAGCTGTCGCGGGGTCGGGTCGGTGACGCTAGTGGCGTTTCGGGTCGGGTGGTTGGATGCCCGTGTCCG
>NZ_JBFAHZ010000049.1:0-41833 GCF_040654415.1 Micromonospora sp. NPDC050695 | reverse complement strand
CCCCGACGCGACCGACCACGACCCCCGTCGGGCACTCACCGGGTGATCCACTCGGCTTCGGCGAAAACGGGGTATCCGGGACGGGGTGACACCCCGGTTTCCAGGAAATCGAGTCGATCACCAGCCAGGGCCGACGTCTCGCCGCACGCGAGCCGCCCAACGGACGCCAAACCCGACCCCGGGGCCTCTCCGACGGGACGGGCCACACTTCCCGTCGCCGCTGTGGATTGTGGCGGACGGAGGTCACTCCGCGAGGCGGGAGCGGACCTTCGCGGCGCAGGCGCCCAGGACCGTTTGCGCGTCGAGCCCCAGGCTCTCGATGGCCACCAGCGCGGTGAACGCCACGTCGGCCAGTTCCGCCGCCACGTCCTCGCGCGTGTGGGTGACGCCCTTACGTGGATTCTGGCCGAGCAGGCCGATCCAGGCGGCCGACGCCTCCCCCGCCTCCTCGGTCAGTTTGAGAATGCGGCAGGTCAGTTCCGTCTGCCCGGTGCCGTTCGCGGCGTCCAGCCAACGTCGCGAGGCCCGGGCCGCCTCCCAGATCGAGTCGTCCACGGCGACCAGTCAACCCGACCGCCCGGCCCGGCCTGACACTCGGGGCCTGCCTGACCGGTCGGTCAGCGCAGCCATTGACTCCGGTCGACGGCGGTTCTAGGTTCAGGGCGCTACCGGCCGGTAGGCAACCGTCCCGCCTGGTCGCCCCCGCGGCGACATCCGTCCGGATGGGGAGCATCGATGCTGTCCACACCCTTTCGTACCCTCCGCCGCCTGGTCGCGGCCACCGCGACACTGACCCTGGCCGTCGGGCTGGTCGGTGCCGGGCCCGCCGCCGCCACCGACCGCGATCCCGGGGGCGGTCAGCCGCTGCCCGGGTACACCATCGAGAATCCGCCGCTGGCCCCGCTGGTCGTGGGCGGCAGGCCGACGACCGTACGCCAGGGTGTGTACCGCCACGCCGGGTACATCATCGAGGTCCCCACCCGGTGGAACGGTGACCTGGTGTTGTGGGCCCACGGCTATCGGGGCCAGGGCACGGTGCTGACGCCGGAGCAACCCGGGTTCGGGCTGCGCCAGCGTCTCCTGGAGCAGGGGTACGCGTGGGCGTCGTCGTCGTACGACCGCAACGGCTTCGACATCCGCTCCGGGGTGCTGGGCACGAAGGACCTCGCCGACCACTTCGGACGAGCGGTCCGCCGGCCACACCGCACCTTCATCGCCGGTGTGTCGATGGGCGGGTACGTCATCGGTCGTTCCCTGGAACAGTATCCCGGTTACTACGACGGGGCGCTGCCCATGTGCGGGGTGCTCGGTGACCAGACGCTGCTCGACTTCTACCTCGACTACAACCTGGTCGCGCAGGCCCTCGCCGAGGTGCCGGCGTATCCGACGCCGGCGGACTACCTGAGCACCGCGGTTCCCCGCATTCAGGTGGCGCTCGGCCTGGCCGGGCTGACGCCCACCGGGCCGGACACCACCACCGACCGGGGCAAGCAGTTGCGGGCGATCACGGTAAACCGTTCGGGCGGGCCTCGTCCCGGGGCGGACGCCGCGTTCGCGGTGTGGAAGGACTTCCTCTTCTCGATCAGCGTGACCAGTGGTGGTGACTCCCCCGCCCAGCGGCCCGGTCAGCTGTCCACGAATCTGTTCACCCGCTACGCCCCGAACAGCCCGGTCGACGTCAACGCCACGGTGCGGCGGGTCGCCCCGGAGAACGTCGTGCAGCGTCTCCTGCCGACGCTGACCGAGGTGCCGCGGATCGCCGGCCGTCCCAGCGCGCCGGTGCTCAGCCTGCACGGGCTCGGTGACCTGTTCGTGCCGTTCAGCATGGAGCAGGCGTACGCCACCGACGTGGCCCGGCACGGTCGCGGCCGGCTGGTGGTGCAGCGGGCCATCCGGGCCACGCAGCACTGCGAATTCACCCCGACCGAGGCGGGCGCCGCGTGGGACGACCTGGTGTCCTGGGTACGCACGGGACAGCGCCCGGCCGGTGACACCGTGACCGATCCGGCGGTGGTGGCCCGGCCCGACTACGGCTGCCGGTTCAGCGACCGGGCCGCGTACGCGGCCGGGGTCGGCACCCGCCGCCTCTACCCGGCCTGCTGAGGTAGGCGAGAAACAGGAACCGGCCGGCTCCCGTCGAAGGGAGCCGGCCGGCCTCGTGTGCGGGTGTCACCAGAGCTGCTGGACGATGTCTGCCGCCTGCTCCTCCCACTGCGCGTACGCGTAGGGGAAGGCGGAGACCTGCACGGTCTGCGCGGCGGCGGTCAGCGGCAGGTCCTGCCAGCCGCCCACGTTCTTCAGCGCGGAGAAGAACGCCGTGGCGGAGTACTCCGGGTCGGTGATCTGCTCGGGCGTGCCCCAACCGGACGACGGGCGCTGCTGGAACAGGCCCTGCGAGTCGTGGTCGTTGTACGCGCCGAGGTGGCCGAGGTTGTACAGCTTCGACTCCTGCAACGAGGTGGCGACGCCGATCACCGCGCCCCGATCACCGACGCCGGTCTTCTTGGCGGCGTCGACGATCGCCCGAGCGTTGTCCAGCTGCGCGTCGTCGAGCGGGATGCGCGACTGCGCGCCCTCGATGCCGTGCGGGATCAGCTGGTCACGGCTCGGCTTGCCGGCCGGCGGCTTGCCGGTGGCGGAGCCGGTGGTCAGGCCGGACTCGACGGGCTGGTCGTCCTGACGCGCCGTGGTGGTGGCCTCGCCGGTGGTGGCGGTGGCGTTGCCGGTGGCGAGGTCGATGGCGGCGACGGCGCCCTCGTGCGGTCCGGAGGTGACCGGAGCGGCGGCCGCGGTGGGCGCGAGCGCCAGGCCGCCGAGGGCAGCCACACCCACCATGCTCAGCGCGGTCTTGCGGTACGAGTCCTTAGCGATGGCGGGGAGCCATCGAGTGAAGTCGACCTTCACGATGGTTGCCCTTTCGATCGTGCGGAGCGCTCCGGGGTGAACACTCCTCGGGAGATGACCGCGGAAAAGGGTTTGGGCTCCGGCGGTACGGGGGACACAACCAGGTTCACGTGTCGGGCATTCCGGAAATGTGCCTGCGGTGGCACGTCGCGGTCCCGGCCGCGCCACGGAACCGGACGATCGCCGCAGCGCGGGTCAGCGGGTGCGTGGGCCGCCGAACCGGACGAGGACGTGCCAGAGTTGCTTGAGGTGCTGAAGGGTGTCCGCGACCGGGCCGCGATCCACCCAGCGCTGCGGCTCGGTGACCACCGACACCGCGCCCCGGCCGATCAGCGCCGCGTCCACCGGGTCGCCCGGTCGGGCGAACTCCCGGTGCAGGCGCGCCGCCAGCACCGGGATCTCGGGGCCTCGGAACTCCGCGTCGACCTGGTCGACCGCCAGCGTGAAGCCGGGGTGCCACCGCAGGGGGAAGCCGTAGCGCCTGGCGATCAGCTCCAGCGTCGCGCCCGTCGGGGTGCCGGCGAAGGACGGGTCGACCACCAGTTCCTCGACGTCCTGGGCGAGGTCGAGGGTGCCGTGGATCTGGGCCTCCACGTAGTCGTCCAGCGCCCGACCGACGGCGGGCGGCGTGGTCGGCGCGTTCAGCACCGTTCGCGCCAGGAAGGCGACGTCCGTCCCGGTACGTCCCAGACAGTCACCGGTGGCGGCGACGCCGGCCAGCAGCCCGGCGAGCACCGCCTCGAAGGCGTCGGCGGTGCCCACCACGCTCGGGCCGAGGTGGCTGTCACCGAGGCAGAACGTCGCGCGGGTCAGCACCTGCGGACGCAGCCGCAGGTGGCAGGAGCCGAAGCGCGGGCAGGCGCCGTCCAGGTGGTCGAGCAGGTTCAGACCGCCGTACGTGGGCCGTTCCGCCGGCGTCACCCCGGGCCGCTGGTACGCGCCGCCGAACATCAGCTGCTCCCAGCGGTCCCGGTCACCACCGGGGTACGCCATGAGCTTGCCGTTGGAGATGCCGGTGACGAACTGGCTGCGGTACACCCCGTCCTCGGCCAGAGCCGACGCGACGCTACGCCCGTCGGCGCACAACCGGTCGGGGTGGAAGTTGACGGTCAGTCGTCCACGCTGGACGGCGGCGGCGACCAGCTGCTCCGGCCGGTGGCCGACGTCGACGGTGGCGAGTTCCCGGGCGACGCCGGCGAGCGCGGCGGGACGCTCGATCACGGCCAATGACCGTACGTGCGCGAGGGCAGCCGTCTGCGCCGAGGTGAGCGCCGCGGCGTCGAGCCCGCCCCGCTCAGACGTCGCCGTCATGGTCGACGTCCACGGCATCGGTGTCGGCGCGCTCGTCCGGCACGCCCAGTTCCTCAAAGACGGTGATCTGCAGGTCGGCCGGAGCGTCGAGGCGGGAGTTGAGCGAGTTCCAGGGCGTACGCGTCGGCGGTGCGATCTCGCTGGCCCCGGCGGCGACCAGCCGGGCGGTGGTCGCCTCGGCGTCGTCCACCTCGAACGCCACCCGCAGGCGCGGCGCGACCTGTCGACCCACCTCGACCTCGTCGATCATGCGCTTCTGCGCCGGGTTGGCGATCTCCAGGGTGGCCCGACCGGCGTCCAGAATCATCACCCGGGCGTCTCCCTCGCCGGTGTACGCCGCCTCCTGCGGCAGGCCGAGCGGTCCCGGAAGAACGCGACGGCGGCGTCGTAGTCGGCCGCCTCCACCACGAGGCGCAACTGGCGAACAACGGGTACGGGGTGCTCGGCGGGCATGCGCGCGATCATAATCGCCGTAGGCTGGCACCCTCCGGAAGGGAGCGAGGATGGTCGACGAATACCTCCTGCGACCGGTCGGGTGGGTCTCCTCGCCGCTGACCGAGGCGGCGAGCGCGCCGCGGCAGGGCGACGAGGGCGCGCCGGAGGCGTGGCTGGTCTTCGATCCGCAGGCCGAGCGCGCCCTGCGCGACGTCCAAGTCGGCGCCGACCTGCTGGTGCTGACCTGGCTGGACCGGGCGCGACGCGATGTGCTGGCGGTGCGTCCACGCGGCGACGAGAGCCGCCCGGAGACCGGCGTGTTCAGCACCCGCTCCCCGCACCGGCCCAACCCGATCGGGCTGCACCGGGTGCGGGTGCGGGCGCTGGACGGGACGCGCGTCCGGGTGGCCGACCTGGAGGCGCTGGACGGCACCCCGATCCTGGACGTCAAGCCGGTGCTGGGCGCGGCCGACGAGCGCTGAGCCCGCCGACCGCGCACCACCCCCGCCGCCGGCACGGAAGCCGGCCCAGCCGGCCAGCACGGACACCAGCCAGCTCGCACAGCAGGCCAGCACGGACAGCCAGCCAGCGCAGCTCAGTGGCCGCGGGCCAGCCACTCCTGCAGGTGCGGTGCCTCCGCACCGATCGTGGTGTCGGCACCGTGACCGGTGTGCACGACCGTCTCCGCCGGCAGGGTCAGCAGGCGGGTGCGGATCGACCGGACGATGGTGTCGAAGTCGCTGTGCGAGCGCCCGGTCGCGCCGGGTCCACCGTTGAACAGGGTGTCGCCGGTGAACACCACGCCCAGGTCCGGGGCGTGGAAACTGCACGCGCCGGGGCTGTGCCCGGGGGTGTGCAGCACGCGCAGCGTCGTGCCGGCCACCTCGATCTCCTGCCCGTCGTGCAGCTCGCCGTGCGGCGGCAGGTACGGATGGACCATGTCCCACATCACCCGGTCGGCCGCGTGCAGCAGCACCGGCGCGCCGGTGGCCTCGGCCAGCTCGGGCGCCACCCGGACGTGGTCGTCGTGCGCGTGGGTGGCCAGGATCGCCCGGACCCGGCGCTCGCCCACCAGGGCGAGGATCGCCGCCACGTCGTGCGGCGCGTCCAGCACGACGCATTCGCTGTCGTCGCCGATCACCCACACGTTGTTGTCCACCTCGAAGGTCTCACCGTCGAGGGAGAACATGCCGGCGGTGACCGCGTGGTCGACCCGGGCGGTCATCAGAACACCACCACCGAGCGCAGCACGTCGCCGCCGTGCATCCGGTCGAACGCGTTCTCGACCTGGTCGAGCGTGATCTCCTCGGTGACGAACGCGTCCAGGTCGAGGCGACCCTGCAGGTACAGCTCGGTGAGCATCGGGAAGTCCCGGCTGGGCAGGCAGTCGCCGTACCAGCTGGACTTGAGGGCACCACCGCGCCCGAACACGTCCAGCAGCGGCACCTCGATCTGCATCTGCGGGGTCGGTACGCCGACCAGCACCACCGTGCCGGCCAGGTCCCGGGCGTAGAACGCCTGCTTCCACGTCTCCGGTCGACCCACGGCGTCGATCACCACGTCGGCGCCGAAACCGCCGGTGGCGGCGCGGATCGCCTCGACCGGGTCGGTCTCGGAGGCGTTGACGGTGTGCGTGGCGCCGAAGGTGCGGGCCCAGTCCAGCTTGCGACTGTCGGTGTCCACCGCGACGATCGTCGTGGCGCCCGCGAGGGCCGCGCCGGCGACCGCCGCGTCACCGACGCCGCCGCAGCCGATCACCGCGACCGAGTCGCCGCGGGTGACGTTGCCGGTGTTCATGGCGGCGCCCAGCCCGGCCATGATCCCGCAGCCGAGCAGACCCACCGCGGCGGGCCGCGCGGCCGGGTCCACCTTCGTGCACTGCCCGGCGTGCACCAGGGTCTTCTCGGCGAACGCGCCGATGCCCAGCGCGGGGGCGAGTTCCGTGCCGTCGGTGAGGGTCATCCGTTGGGTGGCGTTGTGGGTGTTGAAGCAGTACCAGGGGCGACCGCGTCGGCAGGCACGGCACACCCCGCAGACGGCACGCCAGTTGAGCACCACGAAGTCACCCGGTGCGACGTCGGTGACGCCCTCGCCCACCTGCTCGACGATGCCCGCGGCCTCGTGGCCGAGCAGGAACGGGTAGTCGTCGTTGATGCCGCCCTCGCGGTAGTGCAGGTCGGTGTGGCACACGCCGCAGGACTGGATCCGGACGATGGCCTCACCGGGGCCGGGGTCGGGCACAACGATGGTGGTGACCTCGACCGGCGCGCCCTTGCTGCGGGAGATGACTCCCCGGACTTCCTGGCTCACTTCGCCTCCTGCTGGTGGTGTGCGGCGGGGCCGGGTGCCGGGGCGGGGCGGGAGTGCCGGGCTCGGCGGTGGGCCCTCGGGCGAACCTACCGCGATCACCACGGCCGTCCCAGCCGGCCCGGCGGGTTATCGCGGGCTCCGCGGGGTACGCGGGCCGCATTCGGACCACGGCCACCGGGAGTGATCATGAAGCTCGCGCACCTGCCGCTGCGGGTCAGCATCGGCGCGTACTTTCTCAACTCGGGTCTGGGCAAGCGCACTCTGGAGGGCACCGCCGCGGAGGGCCTGCACGGGATGGCGGTCGCCGCCGTGCCGCAGCTCGGCCAACTGGAGCCTGCCCGCTTCGCCAAGCTGCTGTCGTACTCCGAGATCGCCCTGGGCGCCGCGTTGCTCGCGCCGTTCGTCCCGGCGCCCCTGGTCGGGCTCGGCCTGACCGCGTTCGGCGCGGGGCTGGTGCAGCTGTACCTGAAGACGCCGGGGATGCGGGAGCCCGGCAGCATCCGCCCGACCCAGCAGGGCGCGGGGCTCGCCAAGGACGTCTGGCTGGTCGGCGCCGGCATGACCCTGGTGCTGGAGGGGCTGACCCACGGCCGTCGCCGGCGCTGACCCGGCCAAATCCGGGGGACCGCGGTGACCCATTCCCGTTCGGTGCGGGGTGTCGCGCAGAAACCTCCAGCTCATCGGCGGCGTCATCATCCTGCAGACGCTGCCGGCCGTGGCGCTGGGCCTCTACACCCGCTGGTTCCACCGCGGCGCGCTCATCGCCGGCTGGGTGGCCAGCCGCAGCGACTACTTCGCCGACGAGGGCGACGAGAAGCTCGCCCCCGGCACCGCGCCAGGACAGCCACGAGGTGGCCGTCGAACCCGCACCGCAGGTCTGAGCACCGACGGGGTACCCGTGAACTGCTCCACGGGTACCCCGTCGCCGTTCCGGGCAGTCACCCTTCGGGAATGGACGGTGACGTTTGCCGATACCCTGCACTCGATGTTCCCTAATCCTGGTGAGGGGCCCGCCTTCATGCGCATTCTCATGCCACTGCCCGACCACGACTTCGACGTAACGGAGGTCGCCGTGCCGTGGCAGGCCCTGAACGCGGCCGGGCATCAATTCCAGTTCACCACCGAAGCCGCAGGAACAGTCCCGGCCGCCGACCCGCGACTGCTCACCGGCGTGATTCTGGGCCAACTCGGCGCGGCCGACGAACCGAAACACTTCTACCATCAGCTCATCCAGAGCCCGGAGTTTCGGAACACGGTGGCCTGGGCCGACCTGAACCCGGCCGACTACGACGGGCTTATCCTGCCCGGCGGCCACGCCCCCGGCATGCGGCAATATCTGGGCTCCGAGATCCTGGCGGCAAAAGTCGCCCAGTTCTGGGCGCTCGGTCGTCCGGTCGGGGCGATCTGCCACGGCGTGCTGGTCCTGTCCAGAACCACCGACCCGGCAACCGGACGCAGCGTCCTGGCCGACCGACGGACGACCTGCCTGCTGAAATATCAGGAGCGCGCCGCATATCTCCTGACCGCGTGGAAACTCGGACGCTACTACCGCACCTATCCGGCGTATGTCGAAGACGAGGTACGGGCCGCCCTCGACTCGCCGGGGCAGCTCGAACAAGGACCACGGGTCTTCAACCGGCGCGGTACGGCCACCGATGACACCTCCGCCTTCGTCGTGCGGGACGGCAACTACGTATCCGCACGGTGGCCCGGCGACGCCTACCTGTTCGCAAAAACCTTCGGCAAACTTCTCGACCGCAGCCCCGTTTACGGAGATCGGCCAGCCCCACTCAGCTCGGAGCTGCGGGACCAGGCCGCGATCGGTCCTTCAGAAGCTGCCGCGCCATGACGACCCGCTGCACCTGATCGGCGCCCTCGTAGATCTGGCTCGGCCGGTCGACGCCATCGACATTCGTCATGTCGGTTCATATTGTCCATTAAGGAATAATATGACACCCTTCGTCAGGGGAGTTCTGAGTTGCTGACTGGTCCTTAGAACTCCGACGAAGGAGAATGAGTTGCCACGACAAGTCATGGCGGCCACGGTGGCCGCAGTGCTTGTACTCGGTTCGGCGCAGGCTGGTTGGGCTGCTCCGAGCAACGCCTCTGCGGCTTCCAGCGCTCAGCGAACGGTAAGCGCGCCAGGCTCGGACCGGTCCGACTCGACGACAGTGACGCTGCTGACCGGCGACCAGGTGACCCTGGTTTCCGGCGGCGACGACGGGATCGCCGTGAACCCGGGCAAGGGCCAAGTCTCTCACCGCACACACCTGTCGCGGTACGTCGCCCGGGGGCAGGGCGTCTGCACCTACACCCACGTCTCCGACCAGCACTCGACCTTCGACATGAAGGTCATCGTGGCGACCGCGCCGGAGTCGCACTACGTGCTCGACGGGCTGCTGGGCAACGCCACCGACCTGCCCGTGTTCGAGCACGCCACCGACACCCACGGCGCCACCCTGGCCAACGTCGCGCTGCTCGACCTGGTCGGCAAGCAGCTCTCGCCGCGCATCCGCGACCTCGGGAAGATCACCCTCTACCGACCCGACCCGACCCGAACGCCGGCACCACCTCACCCACCTCGAATACCGATACCAACCGGATTCTTGTTGAGATCACGTCAGTGTGTCCAACTGCCAGAAACGCAGGCAACGGTGGCTGCCACCCAGGGGTGGCAGCCACCGTTCAGCAACAGTCGCTCCTTCAGAATCAGGGCCTGGATGCGGTGCGCCGTCGCAGCCACCCTCTCGTGCCGGCGGCAATTCCGAACGCGGTCGAGAGCAGTGCGACCTGCCACCCGAGCGGCGCGCCGCCGACGCCGGGGTACGAAGTCAGGCCCCAAGGTCCCGGCTTACCCGGCTTACCCGGATGGCTCGGGTGGCCCGGCTGGGCCGCGCCTGGCCTGTGGTCGTCCGCAGTACGGAAGAAGGCCACCGTGTACCTGCGGCTGATCTGGCCGTTCGGCGAGGTCACCGTCAGGACACGCGTGCCGTCCTTGGCGGTCGAGGCCGACACCTTCGCGGCGTGCTCGGTCGGCTGCGCGTCGACGGTGGGCAGGCGCCGGTTCTTGGGCCAGTCGACCATGTACGTCTGGGTGCCCGCGTCGAACCCGTCAACAGCGACCCCGTCGACCGTCAGCGACGAAGCGCTAGCCGCGCTCGCCTTCGTGTCGTCGGGGTGGTTCGTGACGGTGACCGTGCCGTCATTGTTCACCTTGACCTGCGCGGTCATCGCCCTCGCGAGGTTGATGCGCTGCCAGCTAGGGTCGCCCGCAGCGGTCAGGTCGAGCGGATAGCCGGAGTCGAGCGCCGTCTGCTCCAGGACCTGCACCCGCTGCGCGTTCGTCAAGTGGGGGAACGCGGTCGTCAGCAGCGCGCCGGCCTCGTCAGGGATGTTCGCCGCAACGCTCGGCTGCCCCACGCGCGGGAACCCGTACGACAGCCGCTCCGTGTACAGCGACTCGGCCTGGTCGGCGTCGAGCCCCCGGTACGGCTCCCCGGTGCAGGCGAGCAGGGAGTCGAAGCCCTCCTCGCGGCACTCGTTGAGCAACACGGACTCGATTTCGTCGTGCGCCTGCGTCAGCAGGCCCTCGAACGCGGGATCCGCCCAGCGGTGCGCGACCGTAGCCTGCCCGGTCATGCGGGAGCCCATCACATCGAGCGGGTAGTGGAACCCGAGCACGATCCGGTTGTCACCGTACTCCGAGGTCCGGGCGAGGATCTGCGGCGCGAGTTCCGGCAGCAGGGTGGCGAGGAAGGTGCCTGCCGTGTAGCCGCCGTAGGTGTGGCCGCTTGGGAACGACCCGTCGCCCGCGAGCCCACCGTAGGAGCCGTTGCTCGAGTCGCGGACCAGACCGCCCTCGCCGACGAGTCCCATGCGCACGTACGGGCGTTTGTAGGCGTAGGTGTTCTTCGCTGCTCCGGTACCGTCGAGCCCCGACGTGATCCGGCCGAACAACGCGTCGGTCTTCGGCAGCTTGCCGTCGCCGCGAGCCTGCAGGTACAGGTCGCCCAGACGCGAGCCGAGCCCGTCCGCCATTGTCGTGTCCGACCCGTGATCCGCATCGTTCTCGGCACGCTTGACCTGATCGCTGGATGCCGAGCGGTTGATCTCCAGCGCCTTGGTGTCGTTGTACGCCGACACCTTGTCGAGGTCCGCGACCTTCTCGTTCGCGCCACGCACCTCGGTGCCGAGCCGCGTGAAGCCACGCAGCAGGTGGACGAAGTACGGGCTGCCGTCCGGGGTGGCCGGCCAGGAGTCCGAGTCGTAGCCCGCCGACAAAACCCCCGACGGGAACGGTCCGGGTGCTGACGCCGCCGACGCGCCGCCCGACCTCTCCGCCGCGGTTGCCACGGAAGCGGACATGGCCGAGGTACCCACGGCGTTGATCGCAACCACCCGCGCCGTGTGGGAGCCGCCGCCAGCGCCGAGGAACGCGACCTCGCGGGCGCTGCCCGCGACGATCTGGGTGCGCTTCTGGTCGAGGGTCACGCGGTAGGCCAGGATCCGGGCGCCACCATCACTTTCCGGGGTCCACGAGACGCGGACGTCCTTGCCTACGACCCTGGCCGCGGCCACCTTCGGCGCGCGCGGTGCGCTCGCGCCCACGGTGACGGGCTCGGTGAACGACGACCATGCGGATGCCCCGACCGCGTTCACGGCGCGTACCCGGGCAGATGCCGCCGTGCCGCGCTTGAGCCAGGTGAAGACGGCGGACGTCTGCCCGGCATCGTTGACGACGACCTCGTGCCCGTCCCTGAGCGCGACCACGAAGCCCTTCACCGGCGAGCCGCCGTCGTCCTTCGGGGCCGACCAGCGCACCGTGACACTGCTCGCGTCGCTCTCGATCGAAACGGCCGCTGGGGCCGCCGGGACCTCGTTCGGCTTGACCTTCAGCCCGGAGATCGCCTCCGTAAGCGCCGCGTCCGCGCTGCTCAACGCCGCATCGCTCGCCCCGGCATCCGCGAGCTTGGCCTTGGCCGTGGTAAGCGCGCTGGTCAACGCCTGCCACGATGCGTCGGTGTACCGACCCGGCTCGACCGCCTCAGCCCGCTCGACGGTGTTCTCGAGCGACAGCCGTGCCCGCGGGATCAACTGGCCGAACGCCAGTCGCAGTGCCCGCGCCTGGGCGTCGACCTCGGACTGGGTCACGGTCTCGGACGCGGCGACCGCGTGAGCCTTTTCGAGCTCACGCTCGAACACCCCGAAGACGATGCTTCCGTACCGCGCCTTGTCGCCGAGGTACGCCGCCGCCTCGGAGATCGCGCTGTTGAGGGCCGACTTGTCCGCGGGACCGTCCTCCCCGTCCGGCGGGTCTTCACCCGCGGGAGCCGTCGCGATCGTCAGATTGTCGATGTTCGCCACGTACGGGTGGTTGCCGTCGGGGGTGGTCCGCAGCCGCAGGAAAACCCGATGCGATCCGGTCAAGCCGGCAGGCAGCGAAACCGTCGTGGTCGCGGCGTTCTGCCACGCCGAGCCCGTCACCGGAAGCGGGACGGTGACGTACGGGTCACCGGGCGAGGCCGGGTCGAAGTGGTCGAGGTAGACATCGATCGCCGAATTCTGGCCGCACCGCGAGGAGTTGTTCACGTAGTGCACCGAAACCTGCTCAAGCGCCTTCGGCCCGAAGTCGATCGTGCCGTAGTCGAGCCAGGCACCGTTGTAGGTGGCCGCCAGGTTCGTAACCTGCGTTCCGTCGTCCCAGGAATTCTGCTCGCTCTTGAGACCGTTTCCGCTGTTGCCGGCCCAGTTCTCGGCCTCGACCACCACGCTGCTCGGCGTGGGTGCCGCGGTCGTGAACGTCAACGACGTCACGTTCGCGACGTACGGCTGCGCGTCGCTGTGGTTGGTGGAGCGGAACACCGCGACGACGTCCTGCACGCCCGCGAACACCGACGCGGGGACCCCCACCGTGGCCTTGCCCTCGGTGCCCCAGCCGTCAGCGGTGTAGGGCAACTGGATGTCGACCATCCGCTTGTCATCGGCCGCGCCGAGGTGCAGCTCGATGTGCGAGTCCGACGCCGCGCGCGAGCGCGGCTTGTCGTACGACACGGTGATGCTCTCCACGCCGTTCCCGCTGAGGTCGACGCCGTTCCACCGCGCCCACGCACCGTCGGTCACGTTCTCGAACAGCCCGTGCGACAGGTTGAGCGGCAGCCGGCCGTTGCCGGTCTGCGAGGTGTTCGTCGCGGTCAGCGGCTTGAGCGTCGCACCCGGATTCTCGGGCTCCTCGCCCGGCGCGGTGGAGAGGAACCGGAACCAGTCGAAGTTCGACACCCACTCCTGCCCGGCCGGCGCGTGGAAGACGAGCGTCACGTCGCGGGCCCGGATGAGCGCGTCGGGATCGGTGATCTCCGCCTGGGTGGTGACGTAGCTGCCCCAGCTACCGGTACCCGGCAGCATCGCCTTACCGACGATCGGACCGTCCTGCGCCCCGGCGTGCACCTCGATGGAGCTGGGCGTGCCGCTGGGTGGGTACGTGCTCGAGTGACGGATCGTCAGCGTCTTCGGCGCGACACCGGCGAAGTCGAGGTTCCTGTACCGGATCCACGACCCGTCCCGCACCCCGCCGAGGTTGCCGCTGGAGGAGTTCGCCTCGTTCTTCAGGTCGCCGCCCGACCACTCGTCGGATTGCTCGGCCTCCAGCGCGCGGTAGCCGCCCTGGTCGAGGGCGATCGCGGCGATCGCGGCGTTCAGCGACTCCGTCGCATTGCGCAGCGTCGAGGTGGTCGCCGAGTTGGTGGCGAGCACCGTCTGGGCGCGCTCAAGCGCACCGCGGAAAGCGTGGTACGAGGCGAAGGAGTTGTTTCCCTGGCGTACCAGTACGCCCTCGGCCACGAGTCTCTGCAGCTTCGCCCGCTCCGCCGCGGCGACCGAGATCGACAGCGCGTCGCGCGACGACAGGCCCGCGCCGGTCACCTGCGCGGCGACGACGCGACCGGCGAACGCCGAGTCGGCGAAGGTGACGTAGAAGCGGGCGTCCGTCGCGGTCGAACCTGACAGCACCACGCGGACTGTCGTCGCGTTGACGCCCACGACATCACCCGACACACCGGCCGGCAGGCCGTGGATCGCGGCAGCGCCGCTCGCGACGTAGCTCTTGCCGCGAGCGCCGCGGAACTTCGCGGAACCATGCAGCGAGAGTTCGATCGCGCCGTCGACACGACCATCGGCACGAGCGGCGATCGTCATGGGCGACGCGTGCACGGTGGAGCCGCCCGGAGTGCCGCCCTCGTTGTCATCGCCCGCGGTGCTCATCGAGTACGCCGGCTTGCCGTGGGTGCCCCAGTTCGACGGCTTCGCGCCCATCCGCACGTCCAGCGAGCCGCCGTTGACGAGTGTGCGGTAGTCGAGCCAGGTGTTGCCGAACGCGGCACCGTCGAGCGAGGCCGACTGGATGTAGTACGAGTCGCCGGAGACGCCGTCAGCCGAGACGGTGAACGTGCGCCCGTCGGCGTACGAGATCGTCGTGCGGTCGAAGAACGGCGAGCCGATCTGGTACTGCGCCGAGCCGGCGGTCACGGGGAAGAGGCCGATGGCCGCGGCGACGAACATCGTCGACATCGTGCCGGCATCGTTGTCCATGGTCGGCAGGAAGCCGCGCGGGTCGAGCTGGTAGACCTTGGTCTTGAGCGGCGGGCGGAGTTCACCGCTGCCACTCGGGTGCTCGTCGGTGCTGCCGGTGGCGATGTAGCGGTTCCAGCTCTCCTTCGTGTAGATCGTGCGCACCCATTTCTGGGTCAGGCTCGGAAGCCCCACGTAGTTGAACAGGTAGGGTGCCTGCAGGTCGATCTCGTTCGCGTTGGAGTGCAACATGCCGAGGCCGTTGCCGGGATCGTCTTCGCCCATGAAGTGCACGACCGCGCGGCGCGCCGCCGCTGGGCCACCCATCGCCGCGACGACGCCGTCCATGTCGTAGGCCGGATACCAGTTGTACTGCCAGAGCGTGCCCTGGTAGAGGTTCGCCGCCTCGAAGCGCGCGTAGTCGACGTCGCCCCAGTTGCCGGCCGCGTCGCGCGGGGTGAGGAGTCCGACCTTGGTGCCGTCGGTCGCCGTCCACGCGCCCGGCTTGTACAGGTTCGCGATCGGCAGCGCGGCCTGCGCGCGCAACTGCTTCGCGTCGTCGGCCCGGCCCAGCGCGTCGGCGATGATCGCCAGCGCCCACTGGTCGTATCCGCGCTGCGCCGAGTCACCGGGGCGATTCTCGATGTACCCCTGGCGAAGCTGGTTGCCGTTGTAGAAGCCGACGTAGCTCTTCAACGCCGGGTACGCCTGGTCGAGGCGGTCGAAGCCGGTGAAGCCCTTGGAGAGCGCGTCGGCGACGATGACCGCCGAGCGCTCCCAGCGTACGGTGGGCACGGAGTGGGTGAGCCCGCCGATGCCCTTGCCGGTGCTCTGCACGTCGGCGAAGAGATAGACGAGCGACTGGATCATGTCGCGGTACATCTCGGGGTCGACGTACGCGAACACCGAGTACTTGCGGAAGTCGTCCCACGACGACCACGCGTCGTAGTAGGTGAAGTCGTCGACCTTGTGCACCACGCCGTCGACACCGCGGTAGGTGCCGGACGTACTCGTCGCGTTCATCGGAAGCGCGAACATGCGGTACAGATGGGTGTAGAACAGGCGGCGCAGCGTACCGTCGGAATCGGCCTTCACCGAGGCCGAGACATCGACCCGGCCGAGCCGCTTGTTCCAGACGGCCTTCGTCCCCGCCCGCACGTCGTCGAACGAGAGGTCCCCGACCTCGGCGTCCTGGTCGATGCGTGCCTGGTCCGCGCTGATCGGCGAGACCGTGATCCGGAGGCCGATCTCAGCCGCGTCCTCGGGCGCGAAAGTGAGAATGGCGCCGGTGTCGGTGCCGCGTCGGGACACCGCGTCACCGAACTCGCCCGACCCCCACGTCCTGAACGACACGACCGGCTGCTCGGTCTCGGCGTAGTAGTGGAGCGCGTAGGACGCTCCGTTGAAGTTCCCGTTGACATCGCCCGACAGCGCGACCCGGCCGTCGCCGAGCCGCTGGACGTCGACCGATGAGCCGGTACGGCTCGTGAAATTGTTGTTCAGATCGACGACGAGTTCCGGCTTGGCGCCGTCGGGGAAGGCGTAGCGGTGCAGCGCGGTGCGGGTTGTCGCGGTCACCTCGGCGTTGATCGCGCCCGATCCGTTCCGCACGGCGTTGTCATGGCCCGAGATCTCACCCAGACGCACCTGGTAGTACCCGGGGGTGGCGGTCTCGTGGTCGTGCGTGAACGGGTGGGAGTACGAACCGGTCGACGGCCGGGCAGCGTACTCGACCTCCGTCGGCACGACGAGGATGTCGCCGCCGCCGCCAGAACCGCCGACGCCGTCAAGGTTCGTCTGCGTGAATCCGGCGATGTGGGTCTGGTTGTAGTCGTAGCCCGTGTGGTTACGACCCGGCATGGTTAGGGGATTGACCTTCACGATGCCGTTCGGTGCCTGAGCGCCAGGCAGGTCGTTGCCGTCGTCACCCGCCGTCGAGACGAACGGGTTCACGAACGACGTGTAGTCAACCGGTTTGGTCTTGTCCTCGGTCGGCTTGGCGGCAGCGGGCGCTACGACAACTCCGGTGGACGCCGCGGCGACCACCGCGGCGACAATGGTCAACGCGGCGGTCCGCCACCGGTTGCGCCTGCGGTCGGCCGAACGCTTCCACCCCAGCGCGACCGAGCCCCTGCTCTGGCGCGATGAACTCAATGTCACTGAACAACTCCCCTATGGTCGGCGAGCCCGCCGAGTGCGATGTCCCGCGTGGAAACGCGGCGGCGATCTCCGTCCAAACCACGGTGCCGCGCGAGTAGTAGGCCTCGCTGGCCGCCACGGTCACGCGATGGTTAACGGCGCGATCTTGGTCGGTAGAGGTGTCGTACTACCGAACAGGCACACAGCCGAAGGTGAACACGCCGCGTCGTTTGCGCAGGTCACTGCGGTGGTGGAGTTGACCCTTGAGTGATGGCGTGCGGGCGGCGGGGTAGGTCACCTGCGAACGTCCGGCCAGCCACCGGGCGTGTCGGCCCGGAGGTGGGCAGAATTGCGGGCATGCTTCGCCGCCGATGGTTGCTGGCCGATCAACTCGGGCCGCACTTCCTCGACGACCCCGATCAGCCGGTGCTGCTGGTGGAGATCCGGGACCTGTTCCGCCGTCGACCCATGCACCGGCAGAAGGCGCACCTGATCCTGTCCGCGTTGCGCCACCGCGCGGCCGAGCTGGGTGACCGGGCGCTGCTGGTGCGGGCCGACACGTTCCGGGAGGGGCTGGCACAGGTCGGTGAGCCCCTCGAGGTGTGCCATCCGCACTCCCGGGCGGCGCTGGGCTTCGCCCGGTCGGTGCCGGAGCTGACCGTGCTGCCCCCGCGCGGCTTCGTCACCAGCCAGGCCGACTTCGCCGGCTGGGCCGACCGCACCCGGCGCGGTCAGCTGCGGATGGCCGACTTCTACCGGCACGCCCGACGCCGGCACGACGTGCTGACCGCCCCGGCCGGCGGGGCCGCTGCGACGCGACGCTCCCGCGCCGAGGGCCACGGCACGCCGACGGCACCGCCGCCACCGCCGCCGATCGTCGAGGACGACATCGACGCGCAGGTACGCCGCGACCTGGACCGGTGGGCCGCCGACGGCGCACGGTTCGTCGGCCGCGACGGCCCCCGCCGGCACCCGGCCACGCACGCCGAGGCGCAGGCCCGCCTGGAGCACTTCCTGACCCATCGGCTGCCCGAGTACGGCCGCTACGCCGACGTGATGAGCGTCGACGACCCGCTGTTGGCGCACTCCGCGCTCTCGTCGTCGTTCAACCTCGGGCTGCTCGACCCGGATTCGGCGGTCCGCGCCGCCGAACGGGCGTGGCGAACCGGGGCGGCCCCCCGTACGGCGGTGGAGCCGTTCATCCGGGGTCTGCTCGGTTGGCGGGAGTTCCTCTGGCAGCTCTACTGGTACTTCGAGCCCCAATACCGCGGGGCGAACTGGCTGGCCGCGACCGAGCCGCTGCCGCAGTGGTTCGCCGAGTTGGACGCGGACGCGGTGGAGGCCCGCTGCCTGGCCGACGTGCTCGCCGCCGTACGGGACCAGGCGTGGACCCACCACACCCCCCGCCTGCTGGTGCTGGGCAACTACGCGTTGCAGCGCGGCTGGCGCCCGACCGACCTGGCGGACTGGTTCCGGCAGTGCTTCGTCGACGGCACCGACTGGGTGATGAACGCGACCGTCGTCGGCATGAGCCAGTACGCCGACCTGGCCCGGCTGGACACGCGCCCGTACGCGGTGGGTGGCACCGACATCGACGAGATCAGCGACTACTGCTCCGGGTGCCGCTACGCGCCCGAGCGGGCGCTCGGCGATCTGGCCTGCCCGTACACCGGGGGGTTCGAGAGTTTCCTGCACCGCAGCCGGGGGCGGTTGGTGGCCGATCCGCGGCTCGCCGCCGAGCTGGACAGCCGCGACGATCCGGAGCACCGCGAGGCGGTGCTGGCGCAGGAGGAGAAGCGGGGCAGCACACCGCCGTGATCAGACCGCCTCCTGGGCGGGGTCGGCGGGCCGCTGCGCGGGCACCGGCGGCGCGGGGCGGGCGACGCCCCGGTTCAGGCCGGTGACCAGCAACCGGTTGTAGGAGGCCGGCATCACCCGGGCCAGCAGGTCGGGCAGCTTCGCCGACCAGCCGATCAGCACCCGACCCCGACGCCGCTCGACACCCCGCAGGATCACCTCGGCGGCCCGGTCCGGCGCGATGGTGAGCAGCTTCTCGAACTGGGCGCGCCCGGCGGCGTACTCCTCGTGGGCGACGCCGCTGCCGATCCGCGCGTTCTCGGTGATGCGGGTGCGGATGCCGCCGGGGTGCACCGAGGTCACACCGATGCCGTCGTCGACGAGTTCGTGGCGCAGCGCCTCGGTGAGGCCGCGCACCGCGAACTTGCTCGCCGAGTACGCGGTCTGCCCGGCCGGCGCGATCAGCCCGAACAGGCTGGAGATGTTGACCAGGTGCGCGCCGGGCTCCGCCTTGAGGGTGGGCAGCAGCGCGTGGGTCAGCTGCGCCACGGCCCGGAAGTTGACGTCGATCACCCAGCTGAACTCGTCGAACGTCACCTGGTCGAACCGGCCGCCGAGGCCGACGCCGGCGTTGTTCACCAGCAGCCGCACGCGCGGATGCCGCTGGCTGATCTCCTCGGCCGCCCGGGCGGTGGCCGCCGCGTCGGCGAGGTCCACGACGTGGGTGTGCACCTGACGGTCGGGATGCGCGGCGCGGATCGCGGCGGTGACCGCGTCCAGCCGTTCGGCGTCGCGGTCCAGCAGGACCAGGTCGCTGCCCCGGCGGGCCAGCGCGTGCGCCAACGCCGCGCCGATGCCACTGGCCGCGCCGGTGACGACGGCGGTGCCTCCGGTGAAGGTGAACCTCTGCACGGTCGGGCTCCTCTCCTGGCGGTTACCGGCGATCAGCCGGATCGGAACGCGTGGCGCCGGCGGGCACGGACACACCCTCGGCGCGGGAGAACCGCACGCCCTCGTCGGCGAGCCGGCCGTGGCGCATCAGCAGCACGTCGCGGGCGTAGTTCTGGTGCAGCCGCCACGGCGCGGTCGCACCCTGCTTGGGCAGCGCGTCGACGCTGCGCAGCACATATCCGGAGCGCAGGTCGATCAGCGGCACCCGCTCGTCGTCGGGCGGCGGGAGCGGGGTCACGACCTGCTGTCCGGTGCGGTCCAGATGGCGGAGCAGACGGCAGACGTAACCGGCGACCAGGTCGGCCTTGAGCGTCCACGACGCGTTGGTGTAGCCGAGAGTCAACGCGAAGTTCGGCACCCCGGACGGCATCATGCCCTTGTAGGCGACGGTGCCGGCCAGGTCGACCTCGGCGCCGTCGACGCTGAGCGTCAGGCCACCGAGGGCGAGCAGGTTGAGCCCGGTCGCGGTGACCACGATGTCGGCCGGCAGCTCAACGCCGGAGGCCAGCCGGACGCCGTGCGCGGTGAACGTGTCGATGGTGTCGGTGACCACCGACGCCCGGCCCTCCTGCACGGCGGTGAACAGGTCACCGTCGGGCGCCACGCAGAGCCGCTGGTCCCACGGGTCGTAGCGGGGCGAGAAGTGCCGGTCGACGTCGTACCCCACCGGGAGCCGGCCCTTCGCGGCGCGGCGCAGCAGCCGCTTCACCAGGCCCGGGGCGCGCCGGCTGAGCTGGAAGTTGAGGGTGGACAGCAGGACGTTCTTCCAGCGCACCACCGGATACGCGGCCTTCGCCGGCAGCCGGCGCCGCAGCGCGTCGGCCAGCCGGTCGCGGGAGGGCAGCGCCAGGACGTACGTGGGTGAGCGTTGGAGCATCGTCACGTGGGCGGCGCGGTGCGCCATGGCCGGCACCAGGGTCACCGCCGTGGCGCCGCTGCCGATCACCACCACCCGTCTGCCGGTGTGGTCGAGGTCGTCGGGCCAGTGCTGCGGGTGCACCAACCGCCCGGCGTACGCCTCGACGCCCGGCAGGGGCGGGGTGTAACCCTCGTCGTAGCGGTAGTAGCCGGTGCAGGCGAACAGGAACGCGCAGGTCAGGACGACCGGCTCGGCGGTGTCGGTACGCTCGGCGTGCACCGTCCAGCGGGCGGTGGCGCTGTCCCACTCGGCGCGCAGCACCCGATGGTTGACGCGGATGTGCCGCTGCACGTCGTACTCGCGGGCGGTGTCACGCACGTACTCCCGGATCGTCGCGCCGTCGGCGATGGCCTTCGGGGCGGTCCACGGCTTGAACGAGTAGCCGAGGGTGAACATGTCCGAGTCGGACCGGATACCGGGGTAGCGGAACAGGTCCCAGGTGCCGCCGACGGCGTCGCGCGCCTCCAGCACCGCGTACGTCTTGTCGGGGCAGTCGCGGCGCAGGTGGCAGGCGGCGCCGACGCCGGACAGGCCGGCGCCGATGATCAGCACGTCGACGTGGTCGGAGGCCATCGGCGTTCCTCCATCCGGGGCAGTGGACGGACACTAACACCGCGCCCACCGCCCCGCCGAAGGCCGAGTCAGTCGGCCGCCCGGGTGGACGTCATGATCCAGTTGGTTTCCCAGGTACGTTCGCCGTCGACCGAGAACGCCTGTTCCCAACGGGCCGTGGTCGCGGTGATCTCCGACCAGATGAACCGGCACCGGACCGGCCGCCCCTCGTGCTGGTCGTCGGCGTAGAAGTGGCCCACCCCGTCGACGAAGCGGCCCACCATCGGCGGTTGTTCCAACTCGCCGCGTCCGCTGTTCATCCAGTAGATCGACCACTGCTCGGTGGCCGGATCGAAGATCCGCAGCGTCGCGCCGGCGAAGCCCTTGGTCGGGAAGGTGATCTCGTCGAAGTTGCCGCCCCCGCCGAAGAAGCTGTGCGCGACCGACACTCCCGGAAACTCGTCCCACTCGTCGCAGTCGGTCAACCGCTCGCGCAGCCGTCGGTTGACCACGTGCCAGGTGCCCACGTAGAAGTCGAAGTCGCCCATCAGTGGCCCACCGGCCCTTCCACTCGCGTGTCACGTAGATAGCCGGTCAGATCAGGGCCCGCCGGCAGCAGCATGTGCCGCACCCAGGCGGCCCGCTCGTGCTCCAGCACCGCCAACTCCCACACGCAGCCAACCTCGCGCCGGCCCAGCTCGACGAAGTGGGTCGGGTCGTCGTCCGGGCAGTCCAGCACCGGCTGCCCGGCCACCGCGATGTGCACCTGCAACGCGTTGTCCCACACCCAGGTGTACGCCAGCAGGTAGGCGCCGGCGTCCGCGCCCCGGTGCAGCACCACCCATCCGGCGGCCGGGGTGCCGTCGCTCACCGCGCGGGCCAGCAGCGCTGGCAGCACGTCGTACGCGGCCTTCTCCACCGCCGGTTCGATCGGCCGCTCCGGCTGGTCGATGTGGTAACGCTTGAGCTGCCAACCGTCCACCGTGACCGGTCCCGGCGTTCGGAGATCCTTGTCGCTGAATGCCATGCCGGGACGGTAGGACCACTCCCCTGACAGCTAGTGTCAGTGAAGTGCGAGCGAGTCGACTTCTCTCCGTCCTGCTGCTGCTCCAGGCGCACGGACGGCTGACCGCCGCGCAGCTCGCCGAGCGACTGTCCGTCTCGCCGCGCACCATTTACCGGGACGTGGAGTCGCTGCACGCCGCTGGCATCCCGCTGTACGGGGAGGCCGGGCACGCCGGCGGCTACCAGCTCGTCGACGGCTGGCGGACGAGGCTGACCGGGTTGACCGCCGAGGAGGCCGACCGTCTCTTCCTGGCCGGACTGCCCGGCCCCGCCGACGAGCTGGGCTACGGCGACGTGGTGGCGGCCCTGCGGCTCAAGCTGCACGCCGCGCTGCCGGCACCGCTGCGCGACCGGGCCGTCCAGCTCCAGCAACGCTTCCACCTGGACACGCCCGGCTGGTACGCCGACGGCGACACCTCCCCTGAGCTGGCCCGCACGGCGGAGGCGGTGTGGCGGCAGCACCGTGTCGAAGTGCGCTACCGCAGCTGGAACGGCGAGGCGACCCGGGTGCTGGAGCCGTACGGGCTCGTGCTCAAGGGCGGCCGGTGGTACGTGGTGGCCGACCGGCCCGGCCGGGGCAGACCCGCCACCTACCGGGTCAACCAGATCCTGGAGCTGACCCCGCTGGCCGAGGAGTTCGAGCGGCCCGCCGACTTCGACCTGCCGGTCTGGTGGCGGGCGCACGTGGCGCGGTTCCGGGCGCACCTGCACCGCGACGAGGCCACCGTGCGGCTCTCCCCCGGCGGCCGGGAGCGGCTGCGGGAGATCGGCAGCGATCCCGTGGTGGCGGCGGTCGACGCCAGCGCCGGCCCTGCGGACGCGCGAGGCTGGGTGACCGCGGTGCTCCCGATCGAGTCGCTCACCCACGCCCACGGTGACCTGCTGCGCCTCGGCGCCGACGTGGAGGTCCTGAGCCCGGTGGCGCTGCGGGAACGGCTGGCCGCCACGGCGGCCGGGCTGGCCGCCCTCTACGCCCCGACCCCCCAACCGGACGCCCCCGCCGATACGTCCTGTCACCGGGCGTGACGTGGGTCGCTCGTGCTGGTCGGTGGCACCGGTCTGGGAGAGTGTGTGATCGTGGATGCGCTCTCGGTGCGGGGACTCGGCCGCAACTTCGGCAACCTGGTCGTGCTCGACGACGTGAGCTTCACGCTCCCGGAGGGCCGGATCGCGGTGGTGCTCGGCCCCAACGGCAGCGGCAAGACCACCCTGCTGCGCTGCGTCGTCGGCGCGGACCGGCCCGACGCGGGCGAGGTGCGGGTGCTCGGCTACCGGGCCGACGAGACCGACCCGCAGGTGCGGGGGCTGGTGGCCGCCGCCCTGGACGACATCGACTTCTTCCCCGACCTGTCCGTCGTCGAGCACCTGGAGCTCGTCGCGTACGCCCACGGGGGCAGCGCCGAGCCGGTCGAGGAGGTCCTCACCGAACTGGGCCTGGGCCCGGCCCGCGACCAACTGCCGGTCACCCTGTCCAGCGGCCAGCGCCGCCGGCTCGCGCTGGCGTCGTGTTTCGTCCGGCCGCGTCGGGTGCTGATCCTCGACGAGCCGGAGCAGCGCCTCGACGTCGCCGGCCGGCAGTGGCTTGCCGATCGGCTGCGCCGGGAACGCGACGCCGGCACCGCCGTGCTGCTGGCCTCGCACGATCCGGAACTGATCGACGCGGTCGTCGACGAGCGGATCGAGATCGGCCGGTGACCGCCCCGCCGGCCACGATCGCGGCGACACCCGCCGGGCTGCCGACGGCCCGGCAGGTCCGTACGCACCTGCGCCAGGCCCGCCGCCGGCACCACGAGCACTCCCTCGGCGACGTGCTGGGCGACGCGTACGTCATGGTCCTCTTCGTCGGCATGTACGGCTGGTTCGCGATCAGCGCCAGCCGCGACATGCTGGACTCCCCGACCGTCGGGCAGGCCGAGCCGGGGGTGCGGTGGTGGCTGGCGGTCGCCACGCTGCTCGCCGGCGCCGGGCTCGCCTGGCGCGGCCTGCGCGCGCTCGGCCCGCTGCTGGTCACCCCGGCCACCCAGAGCTGGGTGACCAGCGCGCCGGTCGACCGGCGGGCCTGGCTGGCGCCGCGCCTCGCGGTCCTACTGGCCGGCGCCGCGGCCGGCACCGCCGCGCTCGGCGTGGCCGTGGCGGCGCTCGGCGGCGTCAACGACCCGGCCGCCCTGGGCTGGGCGGCGGCCGCCGGCGCGGGATGGGGTGCCGCGGCACTGGCGTTGAGCGTCGTCGCACAGGGCAGCCGGACCGGACGGCGGTGGCCGACCCTGGCCGGCGCGGCCCCGATGGTGGCCGCCGCCGTCATCACCGGCCTCGTGGTGCTCACCGGCCGCCTCGGCGACGGGCTGCCCCGACCGGCGTCCACGCCGACCGTCGCGCTGGCCGCCGTCGGCGTGCCGCTCGCGGTGGCCGGCACGATCCTCGCGGTACGCGCGCTGCCCCGCGTCGACCGGGCCACACTGACCACCGGCGCGCAGTTCGCCAACGCCGCCGCCACGGCCACGATCCTGCTCGACCCGAGCCTGCTCACCGGCCTGGTGGAGAGCCGCCGCTGGCGTCGGATCGGCCGGGTGCGCAGCAGCCGGTTCCTGCCCGGCCCCGGCTGGTGGGCGCTGCTGCAGGCCGACGTGCGCCGGCTGCGCCGCCACCCCAGCGCCCTGCTGATCTGGGCGGCGCTGATCGGAGTCCAGTACGCTGCCGCGCTCGCCCTGCCCGGGCTGGCCGGCACCGCGCAGGTGGTGCTCGCCTACGTCGCCGCCGACCGGCTGACCGGCGGGCTGCGCTCGATCAGCCGGTCCCCCGGCCTGCGCCGGGCGCTCGGCGGCAGCGACGCCCTGCTGCGCGGTATCCACGTGGTGGTGCCGGCCCTCGGCGCGGGCCTGTGGTGGCTGCTGACCCTGCCGACCGTCGACCCGGGGCCGCAGTGGCTGGCGCCGACGCTGGCGCTCGGCGTGGTGGCCGCCGCCTTCCGGGCCGGCACCCGCCCACCCATCGACTACGGCGGCGCGACGGTCAACACGCCGTTCGGGATGATCCCGGTCGACCTGCTGCGCCAGGGCTCACGCGGGCCGGCGCTGCTCGCCGTGCTCGTCCTGGTCCAGCTGTTCCTGGGCTGACCGGCCCCTCAGCCTCAGCCGTCCAGCCGCCGGACCATGTTCATGATGGTCTCCACCTGCGCGCCGCCCTTGATCGGGAAGTTGGTCGCCCCGAGGTAGCCCCACCAGTCCCAGCAGCCGTTCGGGTTGCTGAGGGCGGTGCCCGCCTGCGGGTAGAGGACGATCAGGTTGTTGGTGTCGGCGTACTGGTTGAGGTTGGCCCGGTCGACGAACGCCGTGCCCACCGCGCCGTAGCCCTGCGCGCAGCCGTGCAGGGCCACCAGCAGCCGGCACGACTGGCCGGCGGCGCAGGCCGACGGGACGTACGCGAAGCCGTTCGCGTCCATGCTCAACCCGTTGGCCCAGCCGTTGACGGCGAACGTGTTCTGGCTGAACCGGATGAGCGTGCCGCCCAGCGCCCCGGTGTTCGGCGCGTTCACCCCGCCGAGCAGCTTGCGCAGCAGAGCGTTCTGCGGGTCGGTGCCGCAGTCGTTGAGGTACGGCGACGCGGTCGCCGTACACCCCTGCGTCCCGTACGGGGTGACCCAGGAGTGGCCGGCCGCCGAGCCGCTGTCGTACTGCACGCTGGCCCCGAAGTGCTGGTAGTAGCGGACCAGGTCGTCGGTGACGGACTTCTTCACCGTGGTGTCGTTGGCGCCGTGGAACACGTACACCGGGTCGCCGGACAGGTTGCCCACCGGGTCGACCCAGCCGTAGGACGCCCAGGTCCGGGTGTACGTCTGTAGGGCGGAGACGTTGGTCGGGTACAGGTTGTCGCCGCAGCCGTACAACGCCTGCGCGACGGTGTTCTGCGAGCAGTAGTACGGCCCGGCGGCGAAGACGGCCGCGCCGCGGATCCGCGACGAGTAGGCGACGTGCAGTTGGGTGGCCATGTAGCCACCGGAGGAGACCCCGGCGACGTACACCCCGGAGACGTTGTACGTGCCCAGCGAGCCCGCGACCGGCGGGTTCGTGGACGGGGTGGCGGCCTGGGCGGGGGCCGCGACGGTCAGGACCAGCAGAAGGACGGCGGCGAGGACGGTGGTGGCTCTGCGCGGTGTGGACATGGACGCTCTCCTTCGGAGCGCCAACGGGGCGTCGGCGTGCGCGAACGCTACCGTGACATAGACCACACCAGACATGAGTGCGATCGACACGTCCGGCGACGCCGATGTGGTCTCCCGCTACGTCCGACGGTGGTGCCACCATTCGGCCAGACGGGCGTTTGCCCAGCTCACAGCCTTGACGTGGATGCCTCGGCCAGCGACCGGCGATGACGGATTGTTTCTGCTTCGGAGGATTGGCGGAGAGATGAGACGTTTGCTGATCGCGCTGGCCGCCACGGTGGCTCTCACCCTGCCAGCGGCCATGACCCCGGCCGCGTCGGCTGCTCCGGTGCCACAGCCCGACCCCCTGACCACCCGGGTCAGCGTGGCCAACGGCCAGGTCCAGGGAAACGACCGCAGTGCCGCCAGCAGCAGCTCACGCAGCGGCCGGCACGTCTCCTTCGAGTCGCTCTCCACGAACCTGGTGCCGGGAGACACCAACGGCGTCGTGGACGTGTTCGTCCGGGACCGTAACCTGCGCACCACCTCCCGGATCAGCGTCTCCGGCACCGGCGCCCAGGGCAATGCCGGCAGCTTCGGCTCGGCGATCAGCGGCACCGGTCGCTACGTCGCCTTCATCTCGGCCGCCTCGAACCTGGTGCCCGGCGACACCAACGGCGCCACCGACATCTTCGTCCGGGACCGACTCCTGTGGACGACCACGCGGGTGAGCCTGCCGACCACCGGCGGACAGGGCAACGCGGGCAGCACCGTGCCCAGCATCAGCTACAACGGCCGCTTCGTCACCTTCACCTCGTACGCGACCAATCTGGTACCCGGGGACACCAACGGCGTGCCGGACCTCTTCGTCCGGGACCGACTGTTCGGCACCACCACCCGGGTCAGCATCTCCAGCACGGGCATCCAGGGCAACGGACAAAGCGGTTTCACCTCATCGATGATCAGTGGTGGCGGGCACCACGTGATCTTCTATTCGGAAGCGTCCAACCTGGTGCCCGGAGACACCAACGGCGCTGCGGACATCTTCGTCCGAGACCTGGTGCTCCGCACCACCTCCCGGGTCAGCCTGACCTCCGGGGGAACGCAGGCCTACGGCGACAGCAGTGGACCGGCGATCAGCGCCGACGGCCGCTTCGCCGCCTTCAGTTCCTGGGCCGCCAACCTCGTACCGGACGACACCAACCACGCCGAGGACGTCTTCATCCGGGACCCGCGGACCGGGGTGACCCGACGGGCGAGCGTCGCCACCGGCGGCGGTCAGCGCATCGGCGTCAGCAACCAACCTGCGCTCAGCGGGGACGGCCAGCGGGTCGCGTTCGTGTCCAATTCGTTTGATCTGGTGCCGGAGGACACCAACTACGCCGACGACGTCTTCCTGCACGAGTGGTCCACCAACACCACCACCCGGTTGAGCGTCTCGCCCGAGGGGACTGAGGCCAACGCCTCCAGCAACGATCCCTCCATCGACCACCGCGGCCGGCACGTCCCCTTCACCTCGTCGGCCACCAACATGGTGGCAGACGACACCAACCAGCGGCTCGACGTGTTCGTCCGCGACTCGCCGCGCTCCACCGCCCAGCCGCCGCCGAGCTGACCGGCGCGGTGGCCCCGGGCGCGGTCGCCCACGCGTCCGGTCAGGCGGTGTCGCCGGGGACGAGATGGCGATAGCCGGGGATGGTCTCGCCGAACCAGCCGGCGACGCTGGCCAGGCCACGCTCGTTGAGCTGCGCGTCGTGGATCGGGTACGCCCGCTCGGCGCCCACCGCGGCGGCGAACCGGATAGCCTCGTCGAGGCGCAGCCAGGATCCCTGCGCGGGCACGAGCAGCGTGCGCACCGGTTCGTCCGGCACGTGCAGCGAGTCGCCGGGGTGGTAGAGCCCGTCGCCGACCAGGTAGCCCAGGTTGGGGCAGTCGGGCTGCCCCTCGTGGATGGGGGCGTGCCGGCCGCCGTGGGCGCTGACGTCGATGCCGGCCGCCGTGAAGCGCTGCCCCGCGCGGACCCGGGTCACCGGCAGCGGGGCGAGATCGGACAGGCGGGCGCCCTCGGGGGCGTACACGGGGACGCCGAGGCCGGCGAGGCGCAGCACGTCCACGTGGTCGGTGTGCTCGTGGGTGACCAGGACGGCGTCCGCCCCGGCCAGGGCACGCGGTTCGCTCCAGGTGCCCGGGTCGATCACCAGCACCCGACCGTCGTGCTCGACGCGGACACAGGCGTGCGTGAATCGGATGATCCGCATCCGGCGACGGTACGCCGAGCGGACCACGACCGGCTGGCGAGAAATCGAGCGTCGTCAGACCCGGCGACCCGCCGACATGCGGACGATGTACGCGAACTGCGCCGCGAACGCCACCAGCGCGACCACCACCCCGGCGAGGACCGTCAGCCAGTGCGCGGCCCCGACCGCGCTGACCACCAGGGCGACGCCCAACCCGACCAGCGCCGCGTTGACCGCGCCCACCAACGCGGCCGTGGTGAGCAGGAACTCCCAGCGCCCCGGCCGGGTGCCGACCAGGATCCAGGCGGTCTCCGCGCTGTCCTCGGACGCCACCGCGTCGGCGAAGAAGTCGTGTTCACCGGCGAGGCGGTCCTGGTAGTAGGCGCGGATACGCTGGATCCGTTTCAGGTCCAGCGCGTTCTCCACCGTGGTCTCCACCAGCCGCAGGAAGGTCAGCACGCCGATGACCACCAGGATCGGCAGCACGGCGCCCAGGTACGGCCGGATCACCCGGTCGTTGCCGGAGACGAAGCCGAGGCCGATCAGGGCCGCCGACAACACCGACAGGAAGATGGTGGCACGGCCGGTGGCCTCGGTGATCGTGCCGGCGCGGGACGTCTGCAGGGCGTAGTGCTCGGTGGTGAGGACGCTCAGCAGCGCCTTTTCGCGTTCGGCATCGTCCATGCCACCACTCTCCGCAGTCGCCCGGCCTCGTTACCGTCACCCTATGGGCGGCCCGGAGGGTCCGGCCGGTGAAACGATCGCTCTCGAAGGGGACAGCGAGCGGCAAAGCGGGCACGTATCCTCCGCATGCCGGTGATCAGTGGGCGGCGGGGTCGGCCGACGGGCGGAAGGGGACCGGATGCCGGGGTGGTCTGGTCGGGGCGGTCGGCAGCGACGCGCCCTCGCCGTCGGTGGGCCGCTGCTCGCCGTCGCCGTCGTGATGCTGCTGGCCGCCTGGCGCAGCACCGGCTTCCTCAGCGACCTCCTGCTCAACCTCGGTGCCAGCGTGGTGCTCGCGGCCATCTCGTACGTCATCTTCGACCCGCTGTTCGAAGAGGCCCGCAAGGCCCGGGTGCAGGAGCACCTGAGCTTCGACCAGCAGGCGTTCGTGACGCGGCTGGACCGCTCCGCCCGCCGGGTGCGCATCCTCGACACCTGGACGATCCTTCTGGAACAGCGGCACCGCGAGGAGACCCTGTCCGCGGTACGCACGGCGCTCACCAACGGCGCCCAGGTGCAGTTGCTGCTGCTCGACCCGGACTGCACCGCCGCTCAGCAGCGCTCCGAGGAGTTGGAGCGGCAGCGGGTGGACGTGCCGCGACAGATCCGCGCCAACCTGCGCCACCTGGCCGCGTTCTCCGACGCCCTCGACGCCCGGCTGCGGCAGCGGTTGCAGGTCCGGCTCTACGACGCGTCCCCGTCGATCCAGCTCTACCAGTGGGACGGGCGGGCGCTGATCTCGTTCTTCCCGATCGGCAAGCTCTCGTTCAACGTGCCGCAGCTCGAGGTGGACATGGACAGCCCGTGGGGCGGGTTCGTGCACGCCCGGTTCGAGGAACTGTGGGAACACGAGCAGGCCACCCTCAACCTGGAGCGGTACTGGTCGGCCACGGTCACGCTGCGTCACGACGACCTGGACGTGGTCGAGGTGCGCGTGCCGTACGTGACGGTGGACGGGCAGCACTACGTCGACTGCCAAGGGTTCCGGGTGACCGGGCCGCTGACCGTGCGGGCCGTGCTGCCGCCCCGCGCGCCCGGCGCGACCCCGGCCGTGTTCGCGCTGGCCGAGCCGGCCGACGGGGACCGCACGCCGGCCACCATCGTGAGCCGGCACTTCGACCAGAAGTACGGGCACGGCGACGGGGAGCGGGCGATCCGGCGGCTGGTGCCGGCGCCGGGCGCTCCCCGTACCCCGGCTGCCCGGGCCGGGACGGCCGACGACACGCACGGACGGTGACCCCCGTCCCGCTCGGGGCCCTGGCGAGCGGGACAATGGTGGGCGCACCGCACCGATCGTCAGGAGGTCCGTCCGCATGCCGCCCAGCCCCGCACCGCCGCCCGGGTCCGCGCAGTTGCGCGCCGACTGCGGGCGCTGCTTCGGGCTGTGCTGCGTGGTGCCGGCGTTCGCCCGGTCGGCGGACTTCGCCATCGACAAACCGGCCGGGCAGCCCTGCCCCAACCTGCGCACCGACCACCGCTGCGGCATCCACACCGAGCTGCGGCAGCGCGGGTTCCCCGGTTGCACGGTGTTCGACTGCTTCGGCGCGGGGCAGCAGGTCGCCCAGGTCACCTTCAATGGTCGGGACTGGCGGGACGCACCGGGGACGCTGCCCGCGATGGCGGAGGCGTTCGCGGTGCTGCGACCACTGCACGAGCTGCTCTGGTATCTCACCGAGGCGCTGACGCTGCGCCCGCCCGCCGACCTGCGCGTCGAGCTGGAGCGCGCGCACGCCGAAACCTGGGCGCTCTGCGGCGCTGACCCGACGCGACTACGCGCGGTGGACACCGCCGCGCACCGCGACCTCGTCAACCCGCTGCTGGCGCGGGCCAGCGACGCGGCGCGTTCCCCGGGAGGCGCCGATCGTCGGGGTGCCCAGCTGCTCGGGGCTGACCTGCGGCGGGTCGACCTGCGGCGGGCCAACCTGCGTGGGGCGCTGCTGGTCGGCGCGGACCTGCGCGGCGCCGACCTGAGCCTCGCCGACGTGACGGGCGCGGACCTGCGCGGCGCCGATCTGCGCGGAGCGGACCTGCGGAGCACCCTCTTCCTGCACCAGGCGCAGCTGGACGCGGCGCGGGGTGACACCCGCACCGGGTTGCCGGCGGCGCTCACCCGGCCGGCGCACTGGACCGCGCTGGCGCTCACCCCGGTCCGCCAACCCTCCCGGTCGGCGACGTCCACCCGGCGCGGCCGACGCCGCTGAGCGCGAGGTTTCGGCCGTGACGACGCCGCCGAGCGCGAGGTTTCGGCCGTGACGACGCCGGGTAGCCAGCGCCGACGCGGACCGGCATCGACGGGGGGCACGGCGTGGGCTACCGAAAGCGCGACGGTGAGCTGCCGGGCGACCCGCAGCACAGCGAGGACGAGGCCGGCCAGGTCCCGTTGGTGCAGGTCGAGGTCGACACCGAGGTCCCACCCCCGGACGACACCGACGTGCCACCGGACATCGTGACCGAGGACAACAGCTCGGGTGTCGCGGGTGGGTCGTCGGGCAGCAGCGGCGGCGGGTCGAGCATGCCCGGCCACCCGGACGCGACCCGCTGACGCTCTGGTCAGCGGCTGGCCAGCGCGGCCCGTGCCTCGGTCATGCCCTTGTTGGCCAGTCGGTCGGCGCGCTCGTTCTCCGGGTGCCCGTTGTGCCCCTTGACCCACAGCCAGGTGACCTGGTGCCGCTCGCAGGCCGCCTCCAGGCGCTGCCACAGGTCGGCGTTCTTCACCGGCTGCTTTGCGGCGGTCAGCCAGCCGTTGCGCTTCCACGACGCCAGCCAGCTGGTGATGCCGTTGCGCACGTACGTGCTGTCGGTGTGCAACTCCACGGTGACCGGGCGGTTCAGGCTCTCCAACGCCTGGATGGCCGCCATCAGCTCCATCCGGTTGTTGGTGGTCGGCGTCGCCTCGCCGCCGCACAGCTCCCGCTCGTGGTCGCCGTAGCGCAGCAACGCGCCCCAGCCGCCCGGCCCCGGGTTGCCACTGCACGCCCCGTCGGTCCAGATCTGCACGCCCCTGCCGGCCGCCGCGTCCACCATGCCCGGCAACCTACCGGGCGGCCGGGCCGCACCTGCCGATCGGGGGCCGCGACACGGGACCGACCGGCGCCGACCCCTCGGGGGTCAGCCGGGCGGCGCATCCGGCCCGACACCGGGGCCGATCAGGTCGGGGAGGCGCCACCCACCACGGCCGCCGGGATGGCTGGCACGGGCCGGGGCGGTCCGACCCGGTCGCGCAGGCGGTGCGCCGCGTCGCCGGCCGTGGCGGCGATCATCGGCAGCAGCCGGGTGGAGTTCATGACCGCGACCTCCTCGGCCGGGGTGGTGACGCCGTCGAGGAACCGCAGCACCCGCTCGGCCGGATTGCGGTCGAAGAGCCGTTCGAAGAACTCGGGACCGCTGACCCCACCCCGGTCCAGGGCGCGCAGCGCCACCGCGTCCATCCAGCGGTGCCGGCGCGGGTACGCGGGCTCCGGCACCGGCGGCCGGCCGGCGGCGAGCACGCGCGCCACCTGGTCGGCCTGGCGGTACATGGCGGAGAAGGTGAAGCCGGTGGAGGGGCGGGTCGCGCCCCCGGCCGTGCCGAGCCGGACCACCCGCGGCGACGGCCGGGCCGGGAACGGCGCGTCGGTCATCGGGATCACCCCGTTCTCCACCTCGCGCACCCGCAGCCCGGCCGGGTCCAACCCGAGCAGATCGCGGTACGCGGCCAGCGCCGCGTCGTACCCGGCGTCGGTGAGCAGGCCCGGGGAGAACTCCGTGTACTCGACCAGGGCGTAGCGGTCACTGACCGGCAGCACGTAGCCGAAGGACACACCGCGGGGCGGCTGCGGGGTGCGGAAGTCCATCAGCACGGCCCGCCCGGGGTCGAACACCGGCCGGTCGGCCTCCAGCCACCAGCCACGAAAGTGTTGCAACCAGGTTGTCCGCCCGGCCCGCGCCGGTGGGCGGGGGCGGGAGTCGAGCACCCAGCCGGCTCGTACGACCGGGCCGCCGGCGGTACGTACCAGCACGCGGGTGCCGTCGTCGGTCACCGCCTCGGCGGGCGCGACGACGCGGGTGGCGTGCAGGCGGCGCTCGGCGACGGCAGCCCGGTCGTAGACCGGGCCGGAGCGCAGCATGGCGTACCGCAGCGGGGTCAGGTCCAGGACGCGGCGCCGCGCCGGCGTGGCCACCTCGACCTGTGGCCAGCTCGCGCTGAGCAGCGGGTCCAGGTCGGGGTCCGGGCTGCCCCAGAAGGCCCAGGTGCGGTCCTGGCCGCGTCGGCGCACCGGGTCGACGACGGCGATCCGCAAGTCGCGGACGTCGTGCCGGTCCAGCGCGGCGAGCAGCAGCGACGCGGCGCCACCACCGCCGAGCAGCGCGAGGTCGACGTCGAGCGGCGCGGAGTCGGTCACCCGCACCACGCTGCCACACCGCCCGGTGCGTCCACCCGTCGCCCGCCCGGCGAGCGCTCAGGCCACCGGAGCGGGTGAGTGCTCGACCGGGGGCGGGTCGGCGTAGGCACGCTGCACCGTCGCGCGGTCGAAGACCCGCCAGGTGGCGGCGGAGACGCCGATCGCCACCACCAACCCCACCCAGTACGGCGCGGTGATGCCGATCCAGGAGGCCAGCAGCCCACCGAGCAGGGCGCCCACGCAGTTGCCACCCGCCGCCACGAAGAGGGTCGTGCTGGCCACCCGACCCTGCAGGGTCGGTGGGGTGAGTCGCTGGCGCAGCGAGTTCGCCACGATGTTCCACAGCGCGCCGTGCACACCGAAGGCGAAGAGCGCGAACCCGACCACGAGGGTGCTACGCGACGCGGCCAACGCCAGGTGCAGTCCCGCCTCGACGAGCAGGCCGACCCGGACCGTCCAGGTGGCGCTGATCCAGGAGACGAGCCGGTCGCCGAGGAGCGCGCCGAGCACCCCACCTGCGGCCATGCAGGTGAACAGCAGCCCGTAGCCGACGGACCCGAGTCCCAGCCGCTCGTCGGCGAGCAACACCAGCACCGCGAGGGCGGCGGTGAGGGTCACGTTGAGCAGGCCGATCAGCACGGCCATGGTGCGCAGCAACCGCTGGTGCGCCAGCCAGCGCAGCCACGCGACGCGACGCGACGCGACGCGACGCGACGAAGAGTGGCGCGGCCACGGTCGCCAGCCCGCTGCCCAGGGCCGACAGGGTGCTGGCCGCCCACAGCCGGGCGAACGCACGTCCCAGACCAACCCCCGCGTCCCCTGTCACGGCGAGCGAACCTACCAGCGTCTCCCGGGGTCCACCGGGATTTATCCCGCCGGCAGAAGCGTGCCGACGGCCAGGTTGATCGGCAACCATGTGGTTGCCTATGGTGCGGCTGGCCCGAGTTGCTGGCCAACCTCAAGACCCTCGTGGAGACCGGCGAGCCGATGCCGGCGCAGCACGCCGGCTGACAGTCTTGGGACAGGCGACGCGATACCTCGCCATCGCCTCAGCGACGACAGCCCGACCGGAGCAGACATCGACCGGAGCACCCGTGCCGGTCGGGCCGTCCGGGCCTTTCCGCAGCTCTCCCCACCTTCGGGTGGACACGTGACGGCAACGAGGATTTCTCATTTTCACCTGATCGAGGCCCCAACCCACCTAGTGTTGGGCACACCGGTGCTAGTCACGGAGTTGGCCACCCGAACGACGTCCCACGCAGTCAGCGGACGAAAAGTGAGGGAAGACGCGTATGAAGGTCTCAACAGCACTCTGTTCAGCGGCGCTCGGCGTGGGCCTCGGCACGCTCCTGCTGCCAGGCGCCGCACTGGCCGACACCACCGTGTCACCGGCCACCACCCCGGTCGGTGGAACCGTCGTGCTCACCGCGACGACCTGCAACCCGAAGTCGGGTGACGCCCTGTTCCGCGTCACCGGCCCCAACCGCGACCAGAACGTCCGATCCACCACGGCGGCCGCGGGCGGCGGGCTGAGCGCCGAACTCTTCACTGCCGGGTTCACCCTGGGCACCTACACGGTGGCCGCCACCTGCGGCGACGGCAGCTCAGCCGGCAGCTCCACGTTCACCGTCACCCCGATCGGCGGCGCGCCCGCCGGCTCCGGCGGCGACAGCCGCGACAACGGCGCCCTAGCCGCCGGAGGCACGCTGCTCGGCACCGCCGCGGCCGGCGCGGTGATCCTGTTCCGCCGGCGCCGTCCGGTGTCCGCCGTCGCCTGACCGGCGACCCGCTCCATCCCTGAGGACGGGTGCCCGTGCCGGTGGCGCGGGCACCCCGACGATCCCGTACGGAGGTGCGCACGTGTGGTGGCGGCGGACCCTCCCGGCCGTGGTCGCCCTGCTCGGCATCAGCGGGCTGGGGCTGATCACGGTCGGCCTCACCGCCGACCCGGCGCGGCCACCACGGCCACCGGCCGGAACACCGGCACGCACCCATCCCGCACCGGACCTGGCGCCGCTGACGCGCGCCGCGCCGGTCCGGGTGCAGATCCCCGCCATCGGGGTACGCGCCGAGATCGTCCCCGTCGGCGCGGACGCCGCCGGGGTGCTGGAAGTGCCACCCCTGGACCGGCCCACCCTCGCCGGCTGGTACCGACACGGGGTCAGCCCCGGCGAGACGGGCAACGCCGTCCTGGTCGGACACGTCGACTCCCCCAGCGGGCCGGCCGTCTTCTTCGACCTCGGTCGCCTGCGCGCCGGCCAGGAGATCCAGGTCACCCGCACCGACGCGCGGATCACCACGTTCACTGTGGACGACGTGCGCGCGTACCCCAAGGACCGCTTCCCCACCGCGCTCGTCTACGGCCCGGCGGACGCCGCCGGGCTGCGCCTCATCACCTGCGGCGGACGGTTCGACGACGCCACCGGCAACTACGTCGACAACGTCGTCGTCTTCGCCACCCGCACCGCCTGAGCCGGGGCCGCCCGCCTGTCGGGCGCCGGACCCCGCTCGGCAGAATGCGGTGGCACCATCCCTGATCGGGGCGGTACGCCGGCGACGGGGAGACACGTGGTGGATCAGCGAGCGGTACGGGACCGGGCCGGCCGCGGCGTACGCGCGCTCGCCCGTCGACTGCTCGGACGGGTCGAGGGCGGCTCCCCCACCCCACGCCGGTCCAACCCGGACGCGGT
Source organism: Micromonospora sp. NPDC050695 (assembly GCF_040654415.1). Taxonomy (NCBI): domain Bacteria; kingdom Bacillati; phylum Actinomycetota; class Actinomycetes; order Micromonosporales; family Micromonosporaceae; genus Micromonospora; species Micromonospora sp. NPDC050695. The sequence goes on along the minus strand of NZ_JBFAHZ010000049.1, from coordinate 5,717 downwards.
GGTCGACTGCGCCGTCTACGTCAACGGTCGACGCGAGCCCGGCCGCCCGCACTACGCCGACGCGTACGCCCACGCCCGGCGCGGCCGCGACGCGTTCGTCTGGTTGGGCCTGCACGAGCCGGGGCCGGCGGTGCTCGCCGCGGTGGGACGGACGTTCGGCCTCGACGAGCTGATCGTCGAGCAGGCGCTCGCCGACGGGCACCGGCCCACCGTGCAGCGCCACGGGCCGGTGACGGTGCTGGTGCTGCGCACCGCCGGGTACGTCGAGCACGACGAGCTGACCGACACCTCCGAGGTGATCGACACCGGCGACGTGATGGTGCTGCTCGGCAACCGGTTCGCCATCACCGTGCGGCACGGCGCCACCGGTGCGCTGCGCAGCGTCCGCGCCGACATCGAACGCCGGCCCGCGCTGCTGGCCGCCGGCCCGTGGGCGGTCGCCTACGCGGTCTGCGCCCGGATGGTCGACACCTACCTGGAGGTGGCCGGGCACGTGGAACGGGACCTGGAACGGGTCGAGGAGGCGGTGTTCGCCCGCGACCGTGCCGCCGACATCCAGCACATCTACCAGCTCAAACGGGAGGTCGTGGAGTTCAAGAGGGCGGTCCTGCCGTTGCAGGCGCCGATGCGCACACTGCTCGACACCGACGGCTCGGACGGCTCCGACGGCCCGCCGCGTACGCTGCACCGCTGGTTCGTCGACGTGGACGGCCGACTGAGTCGGGCGGTGGACCGCGTGGCCGCGTACGACGACCTGCTCACCTCGATCGTCCAGTCCCGCCTGGCGCAGCTCGCGGTCGAGCAGAACAACGACATGCGCAAGATCGCGGCGTGGGCGGCCATCGCGGCCACCCAGACCGGCATCGCCGGCATCTACGGCATGAACTTCGACCACATGCCCGAGCTGGCCTGGCGCTACGGCTACGCCGGCGCGGTGGCCCTGATGGCCCTGGCCGCCCTGGCCCTGTACCGCCTGTTCCGCCGCTCCGGCTGGCTCTAACCCCGCGCAGGTCACCCCGCCCCGCGCAGGTCGCCCGCCCCGCGCGGATCACCCCGCCCCGCGCAGGTCAGCCCGCCCCGCGCGGATGACCCGGGGCCAGCGGCACGGCGGCCGATCGCGTCATGCCCGCGAGCGTAGGGACGACCGTCAACCCGTCGGCCAACGTCCGGGGCCGCGCGGCGGTGCGGCAGGATGACGGCGTGGGCAAGGATGGCAGGCGCAGACGGGCGAACGCGACGGCGGAACGGGTGTGCCCGTGCGGCTCGGGCCGGACGTACGCAGACTGCTGCGCGCCGGTGCACGGCGGCGCGGCGCAGGCGCCGACGGCCGAGGCGTTGATGCGCTCCCGGTTCAGCGCCTTCGCCCTCGGCGACACCGGCTACCTGCTGCGGAGCTGGCACTCCTCGACCCGACCGGCCCGGCTGGAGCTGGCGCCGGGGCAGCGGTGGATCCGGCTGGAGATCGTCGACACCGACCGGGGCGGAGTGCTCGACGCCACCGGCACCGTGACGTTCCACGCCCACTACCGCGACGCGGGCCGCGCGGGCACGCTGACCGAACACAGCCGGTTCGCCCGCGAGGACGGCCGATGGGTCTACCTCGACGGCGATCAGCCCTGACGGCTGCGCCGACGGCCGGGCTGAACGTATGATGACCCCGGCGTAGTCCTGCGCCGCACCTCCCTCCCGGCGCTCACGCCGCCGGCCACGCGGAGGCAAAGGGGGCCTGGAGCCCTCGGGACGTGGTGCCACATGCCCCACTCCGGCGGGGTCGACGGGAGCGTGAGTCCCGGTGACCGTGCCGTTGACCGGGAGCATGTGATGACCAACCAGAGATCGTTCAAGACCCGGGTCCGGGCCCGGATGGCGAAGACCGGCGAGAGCTACACCACGGCCCGCCGGCACCTGATCAACCGGTCCGCCGGGCCCGACCCCGAGGCGCCTCCGGCACCCGCCGCCGCACAGACCGAGCGGATCGCCGACGACCTGCTCCGCGACCGGACCGGGCAGGGCTGGGCGCAGTGGTTCGCCGTGCTCGACGCCGCGTCCGCCGCCGAGCGGACGCACACCGAGATCGCCCGTCACCTGGTGGCCGAGCACGAGGTGCCGGGCTGGTGGGCGCAGAGCATCACCGTCGGGTACGAGCAGGCACGCGGCCTGCGCTCGCCCGGTCAGCGGCGCGGCGGCGGCTTCGAGGTCAGCGCCAGCCGGACGGTGGCGGCGCCGGCAGCACGGCTGTTCGAGGCGTTCGCCGACGAGACGGCGCGCGCCCGCTGGCTGCCCGACGTCGAGGTACGGGTCCGTACCGCCACCGCGCCGCGCAGCTTCCGGGCCGACTGGGCCGGCGGGCCCACCCGGATCGTCGTCGGCTTCGACGCGGTCGGCGAGTCGAAGACCCGGGTCAACGTCCTGCACGAGAAGCTGACCGGAGCCGAGCAGGCCACGCAGCTCAAGGCGTACTGGCGGGAGCGGCTCACCGCGTTGAAGGTGCTGCTCGAGTCGAACGGAGACAACCGATGACCATGACCTTCATCAACCTGCCGGTGCGCGACCTGACCACCGCCGCCGAGTTCTACCGGACGCTCGGCTTCACCACCGACCAGACCGGGCCGGACGGGGACAGCATGATGCTCACCATCTCCGACACCACCCGGCTGATGCTGCACGTCAAGTCGGCCTTCGAGGCGTACACCGGGGTGGCCGCCACCGACACGGCGACCAGCCGGGAGGTCATCGTGGGGCTGTCGGCGCAGAGCCGGGAGCAGGTCGACGAGCTGGTCGACCGGGCTGCGGTCGCCGGTGGGGAGCCGCTCGGGCCGGGGATGGCCAACGGGCCGATGTACATGCGCGGCTTCCGGGACCTCGACGGTCACCAGTGGTCGTTCCTGCACATGACCGGCTGAGCGAGCGCCCGGCGGCGGCCCTTCCGGTCGCCGCCGGGCAGGGTCAGCACCGGCCCCGCGCGGCCACCCCGGTGGTCACCGCCGCGGGGCGCCGGCGGCGGCGCAGCAGCGCCAGCGCCACGATGAGGTACGGCCCGGCGGTCACCGCGAACGCCACCGCGTTGCCGGCCGCCGTGGCGACGAGCCCGTACGCGCCGTACGTCACGATGATCAGTACGTCGGTGGCCATCCCGGCCAGGGAGGTGACGGTCGCGCGGTTGCTGCCGGTGATCCGCGCCTGCAACCGCGCGTCAGCCAGCACGGTGGCCAGTTGCGCGGCCCCGAACGCCACCGCGAGCAGCACGAACCCGGCCGGATGCCGCAGCAGCGCGCCCCCGGCCAGCGCGACGGCGACGACGGTCAGCAGGCCGGCATAGCCCCGGCCGCCCAGCCGCTCCCCCACCGGGGTGAGCAACCCGCCGACGGTCACCCCGGCCCAGAGCAGCAGGAGCAGCAGGGGTACGACCTGCGCCCCGACGCCGGTGTCCAGGGCCAGCAGCGGGGTGAACTCGTCGAGCGCGCCCCAGTCGGCGGCCACCACGGCGACCAGGAGCACGGCGCCCCGCACCGGCGGGTGGGTGCGGACCTGCGTGACCCCGGCTCGCAGGGTCTCCCACCAGCCCGCGTCGCCGTCGTCATCGTCCGGACCGGACGGTGGTCCGACCGACGCTGCGGTACAGCGGCGGTGTTCGGGAAACCGGGCGGCGACGGCCGTGGCGAGCAGACAGGCGAGCACGCTGGCCGCGCCGATCGCCGGGTACCCGCCGGCGGCGAGCACCGGGCCGGCGAGCACTCCGGAGAGCACCACACCCAGGACGCCCGCCGTGCGCGCACGGCCGAGCACCCGGGCGTACCGGCCGGCCGCGCCGAGCCGATCCAGCTCGGTCCAGACCAGCGCCTCCAGCGCGCCGGAGACCAAGGCCCCGCCGGCGCCCCAGAGCAGGAACCCGAACGCGAACGCCGGATAGGACGGCGCCAGCACCCAGAGCGCGTACCCGCCCGCGGTCACCAGCGGGGCGAGACCCAGCAGCAGCCGGCGGGACACCACGTCGGCCCACGCGCCGGAGGGCACCTCGACGAGGATGCCGGCGGCCGACCAGATGACGAAGAGCGACGAGATCTGCCCCACCGACAGGCCGGTGTCGGCGAAGAACACCACGTACAGCGGGTAGAGCAGGACGAGGTCGCTGAGGAACGCGTACCCGTAGAGGGTCAGGGTGAGCCGGCGGACCGCCGGGTCGGGTCCGTGCGAGACGATGCGGATCATGGGGCCTTCCCCTGGGAGTGGAGACGGACACCGGACGTGGAAAGCGCGACCGCCGGGCGCTGTGTGATTGCGGTCCAGCTTCGGAGTGAAGCGCACTGTTGAGATGGGGAGCGCCGTGTAGCCGCCCGCGGTGGGACGGGCGGATCGGAACGTCCACCCGGCGTCGACGCGGGTCGCGGCCGAGCTGGACCGGCCGTCGCGGTGAGGGTCGCGTTCGTCGACTCTGAGAAGGAACAGCACGGTGTCCAGTCGGTCTTGCGGGCGTTGGAAGACACTCCGGCACAGATCGCACCGTCGACCTACTACACCGTCAAGACCGTACGGCCTCGGCCCGGTCACGGCGCGACAGCGAACTCACCACGATGATCAGGAGGATCCACGCCGAGAACTACGGCGTCTACGGCACCCGAAAGATCTGGCACGAGCTGCACCGCCAGGGCGTCGAGGTGGCCCGGTGCACGGTCGAACGGCTGATGCGCGCCGCCGCGCTGCGCGGGCTGCTGCGCGACAGGTCAGCACGCACGACACGGCCTGAGGCCGAGACCGACCGGCCTCGTGACCTGGTCAAACGTGACTTATTGACCCGAAGGGCAAACATGTGCTGATCAGCCAGCGGCGTAGCGGACCTCTGGCTTGCCGAATAGGGACTTCACTGCCTCGGGCTGGTTCTGGCGGCGGCGCAGGTGCGAGGCGGCTGCTGCGGCGAGTCCGGTGGGGTTGGCGGGGTTCGCTTGTGCCACATGGCGTTTGATGTCGCCGTTGAGTAGTTCTACGGGGTTCGGTTCGGGTGCGTAGCCGGGCAGGAAGTGCATCTCAATCTGCTCAACACGTTCGGCCAGCCAGTCGCGGACGTTGCACAAGATGACCGCTTTCTCCTTCTTCGCTTGTCTCTCGATGGCGGGGTACTCCGCCTCCAGCCACCGTGCGACCGCCTCGGGGTTCCGCTCGTACGCTTTGCGGATCGGCTTCTGCGGTGACAGCCCCCACGAGCGCAGATACTTGCCGATCGTGACCAGGGACCGGCCGATACCGAACCAGGTGCGTACCAGTTGGCGGACCTGCGGGCGAGTCCACACCAGGCCGGGCAACGCGACCTGGTCGGGGTACCTACTCACCACCGCTCGCCGTACCCGAGCTTCCTGCCTCGGGTCGAGGGCCTTCTGCTCACCCGGACGCCGCCCCCGCTTGCCGGCCTTGAGTGCCTTGTTCCCCTTGCGGTCAAAGGCGTTGACCCACCGCGAAACCGCCTGCGGTGACACACCGAGCACTGTGGCCACCGCCGCCTGCGTGTGCCCGGCCTTGACCGCCGCTACCGCCCTGCGACGCAGATCCTCTTGTGCCTGCGGGAAGGGCCGCCGCGACCCGCGGCGGCCAGGTCGACGCAGTGATCTTCCACAGCGACCGCGGCAGCGAGGGCGAATTCAACTGATCGTCGCAACACCTTGATCACGGAGGTTTGCGATGGGGCGCGGGAAGAAGCAGATTCCTGAGGTGCCGGCTGGCGGGCG
>NZ_JBFAHZ010000048.1:0-42455 GCF_040654415.1 Micromonospora sp. NPDC050695 | reverse complement strand
CAAACACATGATCAACGGGCGGCTGCGTCCATGTCGGACGCCGCCCCCACCACATCCCAGCAGGTCAGACTGCTAATGGCGGCTGCCGTACTAGGCTGGTGTTTCCTGAACAGGAACGGGCGATAACTACAACGCAGCTCGGCTCGTCGGGGTTCAGTAACTGATCGGTCTTACGGCGCGGACCGGGTCCACCGGAAGCTGCGCCTTGACGGCATCCGGGTGGGCCGTAAGAGCGACCGGCAATAGGCGTCACGTGAGGGTGGACGGGGTCGACCGGCAGGCGCACTCCCCGTCGGGGGCGTTGCCCGGGCCACGCGATGATGGGCGCGTGCAGGACACCGTCGCCGTCGCGCTGATCACCGCACTGTCCACGTTGGCCGCCGCGGCCCTGACCGGGCTGGTCGGTGCCCTCAGCACCCGCCGGCAACTGGCCCATCAGCTCACCGTCGCCGGCCAGGAGAGCGCCGAGCGGCGGGCGACCCGCCGCGACGAGCTGCGGCGGGAGGCGTACGTCGGGTTCCTGAGCGCCTGCGACCGGGCGTACCGGCAGTTGGACCGGCGCTGGCTGGAGGCTGCCAAGAGCGAGCCGACGTCCGGCTACGACGAGGCGTACACGGCGATGCGCGCCGTCGACGAGGCGTACAACCTGGTGTTGCTGGAGGGTCCGGCGGACGTCGCGGCGGCGGCCCGGTCGGTGCTGGCCAGTCTCACGACTGAGTACGCCGACCAGCGCCGGCTCGGCGACGAGCCGGGCGACGCGGCAGCGCCGCTGCGGGACCGGCATCGCGACCGTTGGCTCGCCGCGATCGAGGTACGGACGAATCGCCGCATTGTGTTCGTCGACGTCGTTCGTCCGGTGTTGGATCGGGACGGGTGACGCCGACGAGCGGGAGGCCGGGTGAGCTACGCCGAGGTCAACGGGCTGCGGCTCTGGCACGAGTCGGACGGCGACGGCCGGCCGTTGGTGTTGCTGCACGGCGGCTACGGGTCGGGGGAGATGTTCGCCCCGATCGTCCCGGCGTTGCGCGGTCGACGTCGGGTGATCACCGTCGACCTGCAGGGCCACGGGCGCACCGCGGACGTCGACCGCCCGCTGCGCTACGAGACGATGGCCGACGATGTCGCCGCGCTCCTCGGCCTCCTCGGGCTGGCCAGGGCCGACGTGCTGGGCTACTCACTGGGCGGCGGTGTCGCGTTGCGAACCGCCATCCAGCATCCGGCGCTGGTGCGGCGGCTGGTGCTGGTGTCCACGCCGTGCCGGCGCGCCGGGTGGTATCCGCAGGCCCTGGCCGCCATGGCCGGCCAGGACGAGCGGGTCGGCGAACAGATGCGCGGCACGCCACCGCACCTGCTCTACGAGCGCGTCGCCCCGCGACTGCAGGACTGGCCGCGACTGTGGGCCAAGAGCGGTGACCTGCTGCGTCGGGACTACGACTGGTCGGGCGAGGTGGCCCGGCTGAGCACGCCGACGTTGCTGGTCTTCGCCGACGCCGACGCGATCCCGATCAGCCACGTGGCCGAGTTCTACGGGCTGCTCGGCGGCGGGCACCGCGACGCCGGAGGGGACGGCACCGACCGTCCCGCCGCCCGACTGGCCGTGCTGCCCGGCCATACGCACGCCGACATCGTCGGCGCGCCAACCCTGCCGGCCGTCGTGCTGCCGTTCCTCACCCACCCGGTCGGCGCCCCCACCTGACCCACCGACCGCCGAGGTCCGAGATCGGCTCAACGGGGCACCGCCCTATGCTCTGGTCGTGGATCTGTCCGGCATCGACGCGGTGCTCTTCGACATGGACGGCACCCTGGTCGACTCCGACGCCGCCGTCGAGCGGGCCTGGGAGCGATGGGCCGCCGAATACGACACCGACCCGGTGGCGGCGCTGGCCATCGCGCACGGCAGTCCCGCCGACCGCACCGTGCGCCGGTTGCTGCCCGGGCTGGACGATTCGGCGGTCGCCGCCGCCTCGGCCCGTCAGTTGGCGTTGCAGTACGACGACCTGTCCGACGTGACGCCCACCCCCGGTGCCCACGAGCTGCTGCGGACGCTGGCCCGGCTGGGGTTGCCCTGGGCGGTGGTGACCAGCGCCGACGCCCGGCTGGCCACGGCCCGGCTCGGTGCCGCCGGCATCGACCCTCCCGTGCTGGTCACGGTCGAGGACGTCCGCGCGGGCAAGCCGGACCCGGAGGGTTACCTGCGGGCCGCCGCGCTGCTCGACGTGTCGCCGGCGCGCTGCCTGGTCGTCGAGGACGCCGAGGTGGGGCTGGAGGCGGGGCGGGCGTCCGGCGCGGTGACCGCCGCGTTGAAGGGCCTCGACGGCGACGTCCGTCTCGACGACCTGACGCAGTTGGCGCACCGGCTGGAGTCGGCACCGGCGTCCTCCTGACACCGGGCCGCGACCGCCGCCGCAGCTGACCGACCGGGCCGGTGCCGGCCCGCGGCAGGCCCAGCGGGTCAGGCCAGGCGCTGGGCCAGCCAGGGGAGCAGGGCGTCGGCCTGGGCCTGCTGGAACGCGCGGACGGTGGGGATGCCCTGCGGCGGCGGGCGCCGGGCGCTGTCGGCGAAGAACCCGGCCAGCCCGGCGTGCACGCCGGTGAGCGCGCAGGCCCTCACCTCCAGGGCGTTGCGCACGCGGTTCAGTTCGTCGGCCCGCCACGGCGTGGCCGGGTGTCGACCCTCCACATCGGAGAAGACCAGGGCCACCCACTCGCCGTCGTCGACGCAGCCCAGCAGCCGGGGCGTCCCGCCCGACCCAACAACCCCATTCCCCAACCCCTCCCTCGGGGTGATCATGAGGTTGGCGGGCATTGTTGAGATCAGATCGTCCGTCAACCTCGTGATCACGAAAGGGAGGGGTCGGTGACACTTCACCTGACACCGATGACCGGGCAGGAGTTGGACCGGTTGTTGGGGCCGCTGGAGCGGGCGTACGCCGAGGATCTGGCCGCGCACCGCGGGTTCACCCCGCAGGCCGCCCTGGAGCACTCCGCGCTCCAGCTTCGGCAGCTGCTGCCGGCGGGCGCGGTCACCGAGGGCGCGCTGCTGCGGGTGGCCCGGGTCGGCGACACCGAGGTCGGCTGGATCTGGGTGACGCTGCCCGGAGCGGCCGGAGCGACCGACAAGCGCCGGGCCTGGATCCACAACATCGAGGTGGATTCCGCGCACCGGGGACGCGGGTACGCACGGCGGATGATCCAGCTCATGGAGGCCGAACTGGCCCAACTCGGCGTACCCGAGCTGGGACTGAACGTCTTCGGCTCGAACACCGTGGCGGTCGGGCTGTACCGCAGCCTGGGCTTCGAGGTCACCGCCCAGCAGATGGCCAAACGGATCGAACCGGTCGACTGAGCCGGCCCCGGGGCGGTCTCCCCGGCAGGACTGTTCACCTGCCCAGCGGGAAACCCGCGCAGACCGCACCTGGGGAGGAGCGACGGATGACGCACGGCGCCGGACTGACCATCGGTGTGCTCGGCTCGTACGGTGGCCGGAACCTCGGCGACGAGGCGATCCTCACCGGTCTGCTGACCGACCTGCGCACGCAGGAACCGAATGCCCGGATCATCGTTTTCTCTCGCAACCCGGAACACACCCGGGCCGCCCATCCGGACGTCGAGGCGGTGCCCTGGGAGGGCGTCAGCCGCACCGACTCCGCTCTCGTGCTGGCCCAGCTCGACCTGCTCATCCTGGGCGGCGGCGGGATCCTCTACGACCGGGAGGCCCGCCGCTACCTGCGGGTCGTCCGGGTCGCCCAGGAGCGCGGCCTGCCCCTGATCACGTACGCGGTGGGGGTCGGGCCGCTCAGTGACGCGGTGGACACCGGCATGGTCCGGGAGACGTTGGCCAGCGCCACCCAGGTGACGGTCCGGGACCAGGAGTCCCGGATGGTGCTGGAGGAGGCCGGACTGCTCAACCCGATCACGGTCACCGCCGACCCGGCGTTCCTCCTGGAACCGGCCGACTTCCCGGCCCACCTGCTGGCCGAGGAGGGTGTGCCGGCCGGCAAATGCCTGGTCGGCATCAGCGTGCGGGAGCCGGGACGGGCCGCCGAGCGCCTCGACGTGGACGGCTACCACCGGTTGCTGGCCCAGATCGGTGACTTCCTGGTGCACCGGATCGACGCGTACGTGCTGTTCGTGCCGATGGAACGCGACGACATCCGACACTCGCACGGGGTGCTGTCCCACATGGTCGCCGCCGAGCGGGGGCGGATCCTGCACGGCACGTACTCGCCGGAGCAGATCCTCGGGCTGATGCGCCACTTCGACCTGGCCGTCGGGATGCGCCTGCACTTCCTGATCTTCGCGGCGATGGTCGGCACACCGTTCCTGCCGCTGCCGTACGCCGGCAAGGTCTTCGACCTGGCCCAACGTCTCGGTGTGCCGGCGCTGCGCGGCGTGGAACGGGAGGTCGAGGGCCCGCTACTGGCCGAGGTGGACCGGCTGTGGGACGAGCGGGAGCAGCGCGCCGACGCCACCGCCCGACGGGTCGCGGAGGTGTGCGAGCAGGCCCGGGGCACCTCCGAGGTCACCCGCGGCGTGCTCGACAGCCTGCGCAACCAGACCCTGACCCGGGTCTGAGCCGGCGGGTCACATCGCCGGGCCGGTCCACCGGTAGCGCCACTCGCGGGACTCCTCACGGGCGTTTTCCAGCTCGTAGATCTGCGCCTGGGCCAGGCCGCCGGACCCGAGGTGGTGGTGGGTCAGCGGCGGGCGGCCATTGGTGTCCAACTCGACGGTGACGGTCTGCCCGTCCGCCGTGCCGCCGACGAGGAGGATCTGCACGGATGAAGCCATGCGCCCATCCTGCCCGTCGTGTCGGCCGCCCGCAGCGGTTAGCGGGGCAGCGCTGGAGCTGTTCCGTCGCTAGGGTCGGTGGATGGATCAGAGGATCGATCCGACGCTCGGCCCGGTCTGGCCCGCCGGCCCCGGTGGGCTGGGGCGGGGGTCCGCGCCGAGGGTGTCCACCACCCGTACCCGCAGGCCAACCGCCGTGGCGGCGAGCGCCACCCCGGCGCCGGTGTTGCCGATCCGCAGCTCGATCGGCTCGACGGTGTGCGAATCAGCGGCCGGTAACGGCAGCGCCGGCACCCGCACCCGCACGTCGACCCCAAGTCCGCCAACAACGACCAGGTCAACCATGCCCCCGACGCTAACCCGTCGTAACCCCCACCTCCACCCCACGCAATCTTGCACTTTTTGTCGCGGCGAAAGGTGCCTTTCACGCACAACGTCGACACAAAGTCCAAGATCGCGTAGGTGGGGTGCGGAAGCTCGTCCACGAGGCCGCCTATCCTGGGCGCGGGCGGCGACGAGGGGGAGCAGGTGCTGGTCATCCACGGGCTGTGGTTGCCCGGCGACGGCTCGGCCGGCGGCCTCGCCGTCTGGGGCGAGGACAGCGGCGCCGCTCCCGCTCCGACCCGCTCCGGCCGGCCGCCCCGGGAACGCCCGCACCCCTTCGCCGCCGGGCACGCCGACCTGGTCGCCGCCCTCGCCGACGCCGCCGAGCCGGCCCGTCCGGACACCGCGCTGGTCACCCTGCCCACCCGGGCGGGCGCGCCGACCGACTCACCCGAGCTGATCCGGACCGCCGTCGCACCCCCGGCCCGCGGCCGGCTCACCCTGGCCGGGTGGCGGGTGCCCATCCTGGTGTACGCCCCGGACGACGCGCTGCCGCTGCTGCGTGCCCTGGACGACGTCCCGGTGGTGCCCGGCGCGACCCTGCGCCACCTCGCCGAGCTGGCCGACTTCGCCACCGACCTGGTGGCCCGGGGCCGCGTCCTCCCGGGCGTCAGCACGACGGGTCCTGACACTGAGGCGACCGCGCGGGTGGCTGGACCGCTGCTGGCCGGGGATGGGGCCGAGGTGACCGCGCGGGCGGCCGGACCGCTGTCGGCCGGGGACGGCGCTGTGGTGACCGCACGGGCGGTGTGGCGTCCACTGCTGACCGGCACCGACGCCGGCTGGGCGCGGTCGCTGGCGTTGGCCCTGCCGCCCGCCGCCCGGGCCACGGCTGGCCCCGACGGCACCGAACTGGCGGCCGAGGCGCTGGTCGCGGACGCGTTGGACGCGTTGACCGACGCCGCCGCGCGGGCCGCCCTCGCGACCACCACGCTGGCCCGCGGGGTGCGCCCGGGCGGCCCGGCACCGGCCTGGCTGGCCGCGCTCGCCGGCCCGCACCGCGAGTTCACCGTCGATCCGGCGGCGCTGGACACGTTGCGCGGCGAGCTGGACACCTGGCAGCGCGACGCCGCAGGCGGCCCGGTGCGGGCCAGCTTCCGCCTGGTGGAACCGGCCCCCGACGAGGTGACCGAACCGATCCTGGCCACCCGCCCGGCCGCCACGGTGCCGACGGCGGCCGACTCCGTGCCGACGGCGGCCGACTCCGTGCCGACGGCGGCCGACTCCGTGCCGACGGCGGTGAACGCCGTGCCGACGGCGGTGGACACCGTGCCGACGGCGGCCGACTCCGTGCCGACGGCGGTGGACACCGTGCCGACGGCGGTGGACACCGTGCCGACGGCGGCCGACTCCGTGCCGACGGCGGCGGACACCGTGCCGACGGCGGTCCACACCGTGCCGTCGCTGGTGGACGCCGCCGGTGCCGGGCGGTGGCGGCTGGAGTTCGGGTTGCAGCCGGCCGACGAGCCGGGCCTGCACGTCGACGCCGGGCAGGTCTGGCGGGCACCGCAGACCCTCGCCGGCCTCGCCGGCCGTACGGCGAGCCCGCAGGAGACGCTGCTCGCCGAGCTGGGCCGGGCCAGCCGGCTCTGGCCGGACCTGGACTCCGCGCTGCGCACCGCCGCCCCCGAGGCGATGGAGCTGGACGTCGAGGGCGCCCACCGCTTCCTCAGCGAGGGTGCCCCGGTGCTGCACGCCGCCGGGTTCGGGGTGCTGCTGCCGTCCTGGTGGCAGCGCCGGTCGGCACGACTCGGGGCCCGACTGCGCGCCCGCAGCCGCACCGCGCCCGGCACGGTGGCCAGTGTGGACGCCGGCGTCGGACTGGACGCCCTGGTCGACTACCGCTGGGAGGTGGCGCTCGGCGACCAGCCGCTGACCGCCGACGAGTTGGCGGCGCTGGCTGAGCTGAAGACCCCGCTGGTGCGGCTGCGCGGCCGGTGGGTGGAGCTGGACCCGAGCCGGCTCGCCGCGGGCCTGCGCCTGCTCCGCTCGGCGGGGGAGCTGACCGTCGCCGACCTGCTCCGCCTCGGGCTGACCGACGGCGACGACACCGGGGCGCTGCCGGTGCTGGAGGTGACCGCCGACGGGGCGCTGGGCGATCTGCTCGCCGGTGCCGTCGAACGGCGGCTCACCCCACTGGACCCGCCGCCCGGCTTCCGGGGCACGCTGCGGCCGTACCAGCAGCGGGGGTTGGCGTGGCTGGCCTTCCTGCGGTCGCTCGGCCTGGGCGGTGTGCTCGCCGACGACATGGGACTGGGCAAGACCGTGCAACTGCTCGCGCTGCTGGCCGGGGATCCACCGGACGCCGGGCCGACACTGCTGGTCTGTCCGATGTCACTGGTCGGCAACTGGCAGCGGGAGGCGGGCCGATTCACCCCGGAGCTGCGTGTGCACGTACACCATGGTGCGGAGCGGGCGCGGGGGGCGGAGTTCACCGCGGCCGCACACGGCGCGGACCTGGTCCTCACCACCTACTCGGTGGCCGCCCGCGACGCCGCCGACCTGGCCGGCATCGACTGGCACCGGGTGGTGGTGGACGAGGCGCAGGCGATCAAGAACGCGTCCACCCGGCAGGCCGAGGCGGTCCGCGCGCTGCCCGCCCGGCAGCGGGTGGCGGTGACCGGCACACCGGTGGAGAACCGGCTCGCCGACCTCTGGTCGATCATGCAGTTCGCCAACCCGGGCCTGCTCGGGCCGGCCGCGACGTTCCGCAAGCGGTTCGCCGAGCCGATCGAGCGGCACGGCGACGCCGAGGCGGCCGAGCGGCTGCGCCGGATCACCGGCCCATTCGTGCTGCGCCGGCTCAAGACCGACTCGTCGATCATCTCCGATCTGCCGGAAAAGCTGGAGATGGAGGTGCTCTGCAACCTCACCGCCGAGCAGGCCGCCCTGTACCGGGTGGTGGTCGACGACATGCTCGCCCGGATCGAGACCAGCGACGGCATCGAACGACGCGGGCTGGTGCTGGCCACCATGACCCGCCTCAAGCAGGTCTGCAACCATCCCGCCCAGCTGCTGCGCGACGGCTCACCGTTGGAGGGCCGCTCCGGCAAGCTGGCCCGGCTGACCGAGATCCTGGAGGAGGTCCTGGCGGCGGGGGAGCGGGCGCTGCTGTTCACCCAGTACGCCGAGTTCGGCGCGATGCTGCGCGGCCACCTGTCGGCGCGCTTCGGCCGGGAGGTGCTGTTCCTGCACGGCGGCCTCGGCAAGGCCGAACGGGACGCCATGGTCGAGCGTTTCCAGTCGGCGGACGGCCCGCCGCTGTTCGTCCTCTCCCTCAAGGCCGGCGGCACCGGGCTCACCCTGACCGCCGCGAACCACGTGGTGCACGTGGACCGCTGGTGGAACCCAGCGGTGGAGGACCAGGCCACCGACCGGGCGTTCCGGATCGGGCAGCGTCGGCGGGTGCAGGTCCGCAAGTTCGTCTGCGCCGGCACGGTGGAGGAGAAGGTGGCCGCGCTGATCGCCGACAAGCGCAACCTCGCCGAGCGGGTGGTCGGCACCGGCGAGCAGTGGATCACCGAGCTGTCCACCGGGCAGCTGCGTGACCTGTTCAGCCTGGAGGCCGGAGCGGTGGTGGAGTGATGAGCACCGACCGCTTCGCCGACTACGGCCGTCCCCGCCGGGTCGACGGTGGACTGCGGGCGCGCAGCGCCCGAGGGGCGATCGGCCGGTCCTGGTGGTCGCGGCGCTTCCTGGAGGTGCTCGAGTCGTTCGCGCTCGGCACCCGGCTGACGCGGGGCCGGTCGTACGCGCGGGCCGGTCAGGTGCTCCGCCTCGACATCGCGCCGGGGCGGGTCAGCGCCGAGGTGCAGGGCTCCCGACCGCGGCCGTACGAGGTCTCCATCGCGCTGTCACCGTTCCCGGCCGCGCTCTGGACCCGGATCGAGGAGGAGTTGGCCGGACAGGCGTTCTTCAGCGCCCGGTTGCTCGCCGGGGACCTGCCCGACGAGCTGGAGGAGCTGTTCGTCGCCGCCGGCGCGCCGCTGTTCCCGGCCGGGGTGGACGAGTTGACCCAGCGGTGCAACTGCCCCGACTTCGCCGTGCCGTGCAAGCACCTCGCGGCCACGTTCTATCTCCTGGCCGAGGCGTTCGACGCCGATCCGTTCGAGCTGCTGCACTGGCGCGGCCGATCCCGGGCCCAGCTGCTCGACGCGCTCCGCGCCCGCCGCGCCGAGGCCACCGGCACGCCGGCGCCACCCGGACCATCCACCCTGGACATCGAACCGTCCCTGGTGGACACGACACCGGCCGGTACGGCCCGCGCCCTCACCGGCCTCTCGGCGACCCCGATGACACAGGCCCTGGACCGGTTCTGGTCACCGCCCGTGCCGCTGCCCGACCGGCCGCCCCGACTGGCGACCGGCCCCGACCTGCTGCTGCGTCAGCTCGGCCCACCGGCGCCGAGCATCGGCGGGCCGGGGCTGCTCGAACGGCTGCGCCGCGCGTACCGGGCGTTCGGCCCGGCCGACCGCTGAGCCGTCACGTGCACCGGCTGAGCCGTCACGTCCACCGGCGACGGAATCGCCACATGATCGCGGCGTTCGCCACCAGCACCACCGCGCAGATCGCCCCGGCGAGCCGGCCGGCGAACACGGTCATCGCCGGCAGCGACGCCCACAGCACGATCGTCAACAACATCAGATAACGGCCCCGTCGGGCCCGGACCCGATGGTCCAGCCGGGCGAAGAAGGCCGGGTCACTCTCGCGGAGCTGACGGGTGATCTGGTCGAACCTGCGCTGATCCTCTTTGCTGAGCATGGCGCTGCCTTCCCCTCACGCGTTCAGCGGTCCGGCGGCATACCCGCTGCGGTGGCCGCTCACGCTCACCCGCTGCTGGTACTTTTCCCTCGCGCGAGAGCACTTCACGTCTGGCTTATCCGAACCTTAAGTTTGCCTGTGGTGCCGAACCGCGCGGAAAGTGCCGCGTACGACCGCGCGGTCCGATCCGTGCCCGGCTGCCGCACGTACGCCCTGCTGAGAAGGTGCGCGGCCCGCCTCGGCGCGCGGCCCGGCGCGGATGTCGTACTGAGGGCTGTCTTAAGTGCCCGCACGAGGGCGTTCGGGCTGCCTTGAAGGCACCTGAGCGCTTGGTTACCTTGCCGTAGCAACCCCCTCAGGCAACAGTCGCCGCACCTGCCGCACCTGCCCGGTCGCAGCTTCCGGCGCTCATCAGAAATCGGGATTGGTACATGGCCGACCAGAATGTGCCACCACGCCGACCGCGGGACGACCGCGGTTGGGACGGACGCCAGCACCACACCGCGGACGGGTACGCCGAGCACCACCCGTCCGCGTCGTACGGGTACGACACGCCCCACCCCTATCAGGGCGGCTACCCGGCGCAGGCCGACCCGCGCGAGCAGTACGGCGACGGCTACGCACAGCCCGCCCCCGCCCCGCGTGGGCCGCAGTGGGTCGGCCCGGAGGGCCTCGGCCGCCCGGCCCCCGCCCGCACCGCCGGCACCGGACTGCCCACCCTGGACGATGACGATGAGCCGGGCCGCAAGGTCGGCCGGCGCAGGGCCATGGTCGCGATCGGTGGCACCGCCGCCGTCGTGGCCGGTGGCGCGGCCCTCGCCATGACCCCGCAGATCCGCAGCCTCTTCGGTGACGAGGCGGCCGGTGACGCGACCGGCAGCACGGTGACCGACGGCACCGCGGCGCGGCCCAGCGGCCAGCAGCCCAGCACGGTGCGCACCTACACCGAGCAGAACGAGAGCTACATGGGCTCCCGCGCCGGCGAGGCGCTGAAGAAGAACGCGCCCACCGGCGGCCGGACCTTCTCCGGCCCCGCCGCCGCGGCGGCGGAGACCCAGGTGACCGTCAAGACGGTGCTGGCCAAGGACCCGATCCTGCACCTGGCCCGCCGGACCACCTTCGGCGCGACGCCGGCCGTGGTCGCCGACATCAAGAAGCTGGGCATCGACGGCTGGATCCGCGCCCAGATGGAACCGGACAAGCTGGAGCCGAGCAAGGCCGAGTTGAAGCTCGCCGAGCTGCCCACCCAGAAGCTCGACGTGCAGCAGTTGCGCGCCCAGCGGGACCAGCTCAACGAGCAGGGCGCCCAGCCGGAGCGGGAAATGGTCGACGCCACCATCGCCCGGCAGATCTGGTCCAAGCGCCAGCTGTTCGAGGTCATGGTCGACTTCTGGAACGACTTCCTGCACGTGGCCGCCGACTTCGACGGCGGCGAGGTGTACCGCAACTCGTTCGACAAGGACGTCGTGCGCAAGCACGCCCTGGGCAGCTACCCGGAGATGCTGGTCGCCGCGAACAAGCACCCCGCGCTGCTGATCTACCTGAACCAGAAGGACTCCCGCAAGGACGCCATCAACGAGAACCTCGCCCGGGAGAACCTGGAGCTGTACTCGGTCGGCGTCGACGGCGGCTACAAGGAGCCGGACGTCCGGCAGGCGGCCATGCTGCAGACCGGCCGCGGTGTCGACGACAAGGGCAAGTACGTCTTCCGGCCCGAGCAGCACTATGTCGGCAAGGTGAAGATCCTCGGCTTCACCCACGCCAACAACTCGTCGGACCCGAAGAAGGCCGAAGCGGCCATCGACGCGTACATCACCTACATCGCGATGCACCCGTCGACCGCGAAGTACGTGGCGCAGAGCCTGGCCACCCGGTTCGTGTCGGACACCCCGCCGAAGTCCCTGGTGGACCGGCTGGCGAAGACGTACACCACCAACAAGGGCATGATCAAGCCCGTGCTGATGACGCTGTTCAGCTCCTCGGAGTTCTGGGCCGCCGTCGGTCAGAAGGTGCGCCGGCCGATGGAGTACCTGGTCGCCACGTACCGCACCCTGGGTGTGTCGCCGGACGCGTCGCCGAAGCACAACAACGGTGACAACAAGCGCACCCCGTACGCCCGGGGCCTGCGGCAGATCCACGACAAGATGCGCGAGCTGGGCCACTTCCCGATGGGCCAGCCCACCCCCGACGGGTACCCGGACGTCTACGTCGCGTGGACGTCGGCCGGCACCATGCTCAACGGCTGGAACGAGGCCGGTGAGATCGTCGCCGGTTACCGGACCACCTTCACGTTCACGGCGCCGGAGAAGTTGGTCGCCAAGCCGCCGGCGACGGCCGGCGCGTACGTGGACGCGCTCGCCCAGCGCCTGGTGAACCAGAAGCTGAGCACCCGGGAGAAGAACCTGATCCTGGGCGTGGCCGGTGTTTCGGCGACCGCCAAGGTCGACGCCACGTTCAACGGGGCCATCACCGCCGTCGCGCGGGCGATCCTCGCTTCCCCCCAGCACCACCTCCGGTGAGGCACCCGATGGAGACGACTGTGTACAACTCATTCCCCCTGCACCCCGAATGCCCCGACCTGCGGCGGCTGGCGGACAACCCGACCGAGGCCCTGCTGCGCGCCGAGGCCGACCTGGTCGCCGCCGAGAACGCGGCCGAGGCCGATCGTTACCGCACCCTGGAGGACCTGGAGGAGGCCCAGCAGGACGGTCGCGGCGTCACCCGGCGTACCTTCGTCGCCGGTGCGGCGGCCACCGCCACCGCGCTGGCCACCGCCCAGTTCGTCACCACCTCGGCGTCGTTCGCGGCGACCAAGACCGGCACCCTGATCCACGTCTTCCTCTACGGCGGGCTGGACGGGCTGAGCCTGATCGCGCCGGACAACGACCCGGTGCTCGCCAAGGCCCGCCCCGACCTGCTGCTCGGCAACGACTCGCTGGCCCTGGGCCGCGGCTTCAAGCTGACCAGCGCGTTCAAGCCGCTGGAGAAGTGGCTCACGGCCGGCCAGTTGGGCTTCATCCCGGCCGTGTCCGACGAGCGGCTGTCGCGCAGCCACTTCCAGGCCGCGGACGCCTGCAACCTGGGCGGGCTGCCCAACGAGACCGGCGGCCGGGGTTGGCTCGACGGACTGGTCGACAACCTCGGCAAGGGCACCGCGTTCCGCAGCGTCGGCATCGGCAGCACGCTGCCCCGCTCGCTGGTCGGCAACAACGGCGCGATCTCGCTGAACAACGTCGGCTCCCTGCGGCTCAACGGTGACGATCGGTTCCGGGCCGCCACCGAGAAGGCCATCAAGGGGCTCTTCACCGGGATCAACCACCCGGTCGAGGAGGCCGTGCAGGAGGGCATGGGGGCGCTGGCCACCGCGCAGAAGCTCGCCGCCAAGCCGTACCAGCCCGTCGAGGGCGTCAAGTACGAGGGCGTCGGCAACGCGTTCCAGCAGCTCGCGCAGCTCATCAAGGGTGGCGCCAACGTGCGGGTCGCCACGGTCGGGATGGGTGGCTACGACACCCACGAGAACCAGGGCACCCGTGAGGGTGGTCAACTGCACCGCCGGTTGAACGAGCTGGCCAGCGCGATGGCCGCGTTCTTCACCGACCTCGGCCCGCAGGCCGCCGACGTGACGATCATGGTGTCCAGCGAGTTCGGCCGCCGGGTCGGCTCCAACGGCGGCGGCACCGACCACGGGCACGGCGGCGTGGTCACCATCCTGTCCGGCAAGAAGCTGGCCGGCTCGCTGCTGGGCACCTGGAACGGTCTGGACAAGCTGGACTCCGGTGACGTGCCGGAGTACAACAACATGTTCAACGTCTACGGCGCGGTCGCGCAGGGCCGGTTCGGGCTCACCAACGCGGAGGTCGACAAGGTCTTCCCCCGCCAGAAGTACGCCCCGATGAAGCTGTACGCGTGACGCATTCGCACACCCACGCCGCCGGCCGCCGCACCGGGACCTCGTCCCGGCACGGCGGCCGGTCGGCGGTACCCGTACCCCCGCAGATCCCGGCCCGGCGCGGACCCGGCGGCCGGCGGCTGCTGGCCGCGCTGCTCCTGGTCGGGTTGCTCGCCAGCGTGCTGCCCTGGTGGCTGGGCACCCCCGCCGGTTCGCTGAAGTCCACCGCGGCCACCCTCAGCGCGGCAGGTCGGATCACCGGCCTGGTCGCCGGCTACCTGCTGCTCGTGCAGGTGCTGATGATGAGCCGGCTGTCGGTGCTGGAGCGCTGGATCGGCGGCGAACACCTGAGCCGCTGGCACCGCGATGTCGGTGCCACCCTGCTGGTCGCGGTGCTGGCGCACCTGTCGCTGATCCTCGCCGGGTACTCCGAACTGCGTAAGCAGTCGATCCTCGCCGAGGTGGGCACGCTCCTCGGCGAATACGAGGACATGGTCTCGGCGTTCGTCGCCGCCGGCATCATGATGCTGATCGGGTTCAGCAGCATCCGGGTGATCCGGCGCGCGCTGCCCTACGAGATGTGGCACCTGCTGCACCGGTCCAGCTATCTGGTGCTGCTGCTCGGGTTCGGGCACCAGTTCACCCACGGCGCGCAGCTCTACCGGCCCGGTCCGGTACGCACCGGCTGGATCGCGATGTACGTGCTGGTGGTCGCCGCCCTGCTCTGGGGTCGGGTGATCGCGCCGCTGGCGTTCAACCTGCGTCACCAGCTGCGGGTCGCCGACGTGGTCGCGGAGAGCCCGGACACCGTCTCCATCTACCTCACCGGCGAGCGACTCGACCGGCTGGCGATGCTCGGCGGTCAGCACTTCCGCTGGCGGTTCCTCACCCGCGGCTGCTGGTGGCAGTCGCACCCGTTCTCCGTCTCCGCCGCGGCCAACGGCCGTTGGCTGCGGCTCACCGTCAAGGTGGTCGGCACGCACACGGCGGACCTGCGCGACCTGGACCAGGGCACCCGGGTCTGGGCGCAGGGCCCCTCGGGCACCTTCACCGCCGCGCACCGGGTCCGCGAACGGGCGCTGCTGATCGCCGGCGGCAGCGGCATCACGCCGATCCGGGCCATGCTGGAGGAGCTGCCGCCGGGCGCCGCGCTCATCTACCGGGCCCGCACACCGGCCGACGTGCTGCTCAGCCGGGAGCTGGACTGGCTGGCCCAGGAACGCGACACCTCCCTCTGGTACGTCATCGGCTCCCGCGACGACCCCGGCCCCCGCCAGCTGATGAGCCCCGACGGGTTGCGTCAACTGGTGCCCGACGTGGCCCGACGCGACGTCTACCTTTGCGGGCCGCCCGGGCTGGTGGAACAGTCGGTGCGCGCCCTGCGCCGGGCCGGCGTCCCCCGCCGGCAGATCCACCTGGCCACCTTCGAGTTGTAGGAGGGCATCGCATGCGTCGCGCGTTCCTCGCGATCACCGGCCTGGCCGCCAGCACCACCGCGCTGGTGGTGCTCAAGGGTTCACCGGAGGCCACCCAGGTCGCCCAGAACCTGCCGAGCGGGCAACCGGTCAACCCCGCCGGACCGGGCGCCGACCCGAGCGCCGAACCCGCCGCCGATCCGGCGGCGGCCGCCTCGACGCCGTCGGCGGCCCCCGGCGCGCCCTCGTCGCCCACACCCACCAAGACCACCACCGCCCGCCCGTCCGGCACCAAGACGACCACGAAGGCCCCCAGCGCCCCACGGACCACCACCAAGGCGCCGCAGTCGACCACCCGCCGGGTCACCGGAGCCGGCTTCGACGCCAAGGACGGCAGCGAGACGTACGGGTACGTCCAGGTCCAGATCGTCGTCTCCGGCAACCGGATCGTCGACGCCGTGGCGCTGTCCCTGCCCAGCGGGGGTGAGTCCGACATCCACAGCGGCGACGTCCGCAGCAGCTACGACGGCAGCGGCGGCGAGGTGGTGCGGAAGCAGAACGCCAACCTCAACACCGTCTCCGGTGCCACCGCGACCAGCAACGCCTACAAGCAGTCCCTGCGGGCCGCCATCGAGCAGGCGTTCTGACGTGCCGGCGGCGCTGATCCGTCCGGGGTTGTGCCGGGTCGAGCAGATCATGGGTACGACGATCACGCTCGACCTCGCCGACGACCTGCCACCGGCGACCCTGCGCGAGCTGGCGGACGACGTCTTCGCCTGGATGCGGGAGGTGGACGGCCGGTTCAGCACGTACAAGCCGGACAGCGAGGTGTGCCGCTTCGACCGGGGTGAGGTGCTGCTCTCTGAAGCGTCGGCGGACCTGCGGTTCGTGCTGGAGGCGTGCGCCGACCTGTGGGGCGCCACCGACGGGTTCTTCGACGCCTACGCCACCGGCCGGCTCGACCCGTCCGGGTTCGTGAAGGGTTGGGCCGCGCAGGTCGCCTCCGACCGGCTGCTCGCCGCCGGGGCCGGCAACCACTGCCTGAACGCCGGCGGCGACGTGCGGGTGCGGGGCCTGTCCCCGTCGGGGGAGCCGTGGCGAATCGGCATCCGGCACCCGTGGGAGGCCATGGCGACCTGCCTGGTGCTCACCGGGACGGACCTGGCCGTGGCCACCTCCGGCGTGTACGAGCGGGGACGGCACGTGCTGGATCCGCGCCGGGGCGTGCCGGCCGGTGGGCTACGGTCGGTGACGGTGGTCGGCACCGACCTGGGCGTGGCCGACGCGTACGCCACCGCCGCCCTGGCCATGGGCGTCACCGGGATCGGCTGGCTGGACCGCCTCGACGACCACACCCACGCCGTCGTCACCGACGACGCCCGGCAGTACCACTCGGTCAGCCTCCCGCTGACCGACTAGCGGAGCGGGCGGTGCGTGCCGGCGGGACGGGAACCGGTGGGGCGGGGGCGACCGGGGCGCGAGCCGGACGGCCGGGTGCCGGCCCAGCGGTGTCCTGGGTGGCTGCGCCGGGGCGGCTCGGTGCCGCCGGGATGAGGCGCTCTGTCGTCGGTGGACATCGTTCCCCCGTTCGTGGCGCTCGTCCGCGCCGTCCCCCTGTCAACGAGGACCGGCGCCCCGGCGACGCTGTCGGGCACCGGATGGATCGGCCGCCGGTCGTGGTGTCACATGCCCCGCCGGGGCAGTGGCAGGTGACCGGGGAGCAGGTCGGGTGCGAGCGTCACACCGTTGGCACGCAGCGCCTCGATCAGCGTGTTCTGCACGAGGTACGAGTCGGGGAGTTGCCAGCGGGCCTGCTCCGGGGCGACCGCCCAGCGGACCGGCCCCTCCGGCAGGCGGGTGGGTGGGGCGGGAATCCACGAACCCGGCCCGTGCCGGACCACGTGGAAGCAGTGCTCCAACTCGGGGCGCAGCGGATCACCGGGGCGGACCAGGAACATCCACCGTCCGGTGGGGGTGACCAGCACCGGCCCGCGTACGCCGGTGCCGGCCGGGTGGATCTGCACCGCGTCGAGCACGGGCCGGCCGAGGTTGGCGTGCACCTCCAGCACGTCGAAGGCGCGACCGGTGGGCAGCAGCACGCCGTGCGGGCGGGTGCGCCACCAGGTGGCGACCCGGGCCGGGTCGGCGCTGGCCGCCAGCTCCCAGTTCTCCAGGGCGGGGTGGCAGCCCACGGTGGGGCAGCCGGCCCGGCCGCAGACGAAGCGGCTGCGGGCCAGACACGCCCCGGGCGTGACCTCCCACCCGTGTGTGGCGTAGCGCATGGCGACCCGGCGCAGCCGGACGCGTTCCAATGGCGACAGTTCGGCGACGCGCGGTGCGACGTTCCCCCACATGTGTGCCATCTCCCCTCGTCGGGCCCGGCGGATGCCAGGTCGCGTGTCGAGCACCGTCACTGCCGTAACCCACGATCGTTGAGGTTGACGAACGGCTCGTGCAACTTGCACGAAAAGTACGAGGACTGGCTGTACGGCTGACGCACACTCTGTGCGACCAGCGAAAACTTCAAGACGGACGACGGATCGCCGCACCCGCGGACATCGTCGCGGCCCGATGGGCCGGCCGCGCCAGGGGAGGGATGGGGAGATGGACGAGCTACCCATAGGGCGGCGAGTGGCCTACTGGCGGGGGCGGCGCAAAATGTCGCAGCAGGTCTTCGCGGACCGGCTGGGCAAGTCGAAGAGCTGGGTGGACAAGGTCGAGCGGGGCGTCCGCCGGCTGGACAAGTTCTCCGTCCTCTACGAGATCGCCGACATCCTCCAGATGGACGTCCAGCTGCTCCTGGGCAAGGACCCGGAGCGGCGCGCCGACGCGCTGAACTGCATCGACCAGGTCGAGGTGCAGGAGATCCGGGCGGCGCTGGAGCGGTACGACTCGATGAGCGCGTACTTCGACGCGGCGCCGTCCCCGCCGCCGTTGGACGACATGCGCAAGGCCGTCAACCACGCCTGGCTCACCTACCAGTACGGCCGCTACGGCATGCTCACCCGGGCGCTGCCCAAGCTGCTGCGCGACGCGCAGGCGGCCGACGCCGCCTACGGCGGGGACCGCGCCGCGGAGGCGGCCCACCTGCTCGGGCAGGTCTACCAGATCGCGTCCTCGGTGCTGCGCAAGCTCGGCGAGTGCGAGCTGGCCTGGCTGGCCGCCGACCGGTCGATGGCGGTGGCCCAGCGGGCCGACGATCCGCTGCTGGCCGGCATCGCCACCACCCGCGTCTGCAACGCGCTCGTCGCGATGGGCCGGGCCCGCCCCGCGCTGGAACTGAACGTCCAGATCGCCAACCGGCTGGCACCCGCCAGCGGCACCGAGGTGTCCCCGGCCCAGCTCTCCGTCTACGGGATGCTGCTGCTGCAGGGCGCGATGGCGGCCTCCCGCATCGGTGACTCGGCCAGCGTCGACGATTTGATCAACGGTGCCGCGGAGGCCGCCGCCCGGCTCGGCGGCGACCACAACCACTACTGGACCTCGTTCGGCCCGACGAACGTTGAGCTGCACCGGGCCGCCGCCGCGGTGGAACTGGGCGACGGGGGCCGGGCGGTGGAGGTGCACCAGTTGCACATCGTGGAGCCCGCGTTCAACGCGTTGCTGCCCGAACGCCGCGCGCACCACCTGCTCGACATCGCCCGCGGCTACGCCCAGATCGGCGACGTGGCGAACGCGGGTGAGGCGCTGCTGCGCGGTGACCGGCTCGCCGCGTCGGAGATCCGCTGCCGGCCGATCGCGCACGAGGTGATGTCGGACATCCTGCGTCGCACACGTGGTGCGCCGCCTTCTCCGATAGCGGAGTTGGCTGAGCACATGGGAGTAGGGGTATGAGCGCGGAGCCGGTTTGATGGCCGGTTCACCGCGCACCAGCACGCACCGTGAGGTGCTCTATGTCATCGCCTGCGGTTCGCCGCTGGCCCGCGAGGTCGGACATCTGGTCGGCCTGGCCCAGCAGGACGGTTGGGACGTCTGTGTGGTCGTCACGCCGGACGGGGCCAAGTTCGTCGACCAGGCCGCCCTGGTCCGGCAGACCGGCCACCCGGTGCGGACGCACTACAAGAACCCGGGTGACCCGGACGTCCTGCCGCCCGCCGACGCCATGATCGTCTGCCCGGCCACCGTCAACACGGTCAACAAGTGGGCGGCGGGAATCGCCGACACGCTCGCGCTCGGGCTGCTGGTCGAGGCGCAGGGCAAGGGCATCCCCATCGTGGCGGTGCCGTACACCAATGCCGCGATGGCCGCCCACCCGGCGTTCCGGGCCGGCGTGGCCCGGCTGGCCGACTGGGGTGTCACGATGCTCTTCGGCGACCACGTGGTCGCCCTGCACCCGCCCGGGACCGGCGAGCAGCACCTGCACGCGTTCCCGTGGCAGGTGCCGTTGGCGGCGCTGCGCAGCGTCTCCTGCCGCGCCGCCTGACCACCCGGCGGGCGTGCCGGCACGTCGCCCGCCCGGCGCGGTCGGGCCGGGCGTCGCCGCCCGACGGCCCGTACGCCGGTAAGCTGGCCCGCCGTGAGCACAATCGGATCCACCCCCACGGTGACCGACGTGGTGGCCGAGTTGGAACGGCGCTACCCGCCGGTCTGGGCGGAGGAGTGGGACCGGGTGGGCCTGGTGCTCGGCGAGCCGGCCGCCCCGGTCCGCCGGGTGCTCTGCGTCGTCGACGTGGTGCCCGAGACGGTCGCCGAAGCCCTGGCCGTCGGTGCCGACATGATCGTCGCGCACCATCCGCTGCTGCTGCGCGGGGTCTCCTCGGTCGCCCCGACGACGTTCAAGGGGCGGATCGTCCATCAGCTGATCCGCGCCGGGGTGGCCCTGTACGTGGCGCACACCAACGCCGACGTGGCGTCCCCGGGTGTCTCCGATGCCCTCGCCGCCCGGTTCGGCCTCACCGGGCTGCGCCCGCTGCAGCGACCCGCGCCCTCCTCGCCCGCCGCCGGCGACGACCGGGGGTTCGGCCGGATCGGTGAGCTGCCCCGCCCGATGACCCTCGCCGAGCTGACCCGGCATGCCGCCGCCGTGCTCCCCGTCACGTCCTGGGGAGTTCGCGCGGCGGGGGATCCCGGGCGTATGGTTCGTACCCTCGCCGTCAGCGGCGGGTCGGGGGACAGCTTCCTCGGCGCCGCGACCGCCGCCGGGGTGGACGCGTTCCTCACCGCCGACCTGCGGCACCATCCGGCCGGCGAGCACCTCGCCGGCGATGGACCCGCCCTGATCGACGCCGCCCACTGGGCGACCGAACGACCGTGGCTGGACGACCTGGCCGCCTCCCTGCGGGAGGCGCCGGGCGTCGAGACGCTGGTGTCCGACCTGGACACCGACCCGTGGACCGTGCACGCCGCCGCACCCGTTGTGGACGACAAGGAGCCCGACCGTGAAGGCTGACCCTCAGGTGCAGCGCCGCCTGCTCGACCTCCAGGCGATCGACACCAACCTCGCCCAGCTCGCCCACCGCCGGCGTTCGCTGCCGGAGCGGGCCGAGCTGGAGGCGCAGGCCCGGGAGCTGTCGTCGCTGGAGGACGAGCGGGTCCGCGCCCAGGTGGCGGTCGACGACCTGGACCGGGACATCGCCCGGCTGGAGAAGGACGTCGAGCAGGTCCGTGCCCGCAAGGAGAAGGACCAGAACCGGCTGGCCGCCGGCACCGGCCCGGCCCGGGAGCTGGAGGCGCTCCAGCACGAGCTGGTCTCGCTGAACCGGCGTCAGGGCGACCTGGAGGACGCCGAGTTGGAGCTGATGGAGCAGCGGGAAACCGCCCAGGGCGTGCTGGACGGCGTGGAACAGCGACTGGCCGACACCCGGGACAAGCGGGCCGCGACCGAGCAGCGTCGGGACGACACGCTGGCCGAGATCGCCAAGGAGGAGGAGTTCAAACGGGGCGCCCGTCAGCCGCTCGCCGCCGACCTCCCGTCCGACCTGGTCACCCTCTACGACAAGATCCGCGAGGACACCGGGCTGGGCGCCGCCCTGCTCACCGCCGGCCGCTGCGGCGGCTGCCGGTTGGAGCTGTCCGGCGCCGACCTGGCCCGGATCCGCAAGGCCGCCCCGGACGACGTGGTCCGCTGCGAGGACTGCCGCCGGATCATGGTCCGTACCAACGAGTCGGGTCTGTAGGTCGTGGCGCCGCGCGTGGTCGTCGTCGAGGCCGACGGCGGGTCCCGGGGCAATCCGGGGCCGGCCGGCTACGGCGCGGTGGTGCGTGACCCGGAGACCGGCGAGGTGCTCGCCGAGCGTTTCGAGTCGCTCGGCACGGCGACCAACAACGTCGCCGAGTACCAGGGCCTGATCGCCGGGTTGACGGCCGCCGCCGAGCTGGGCGCCGCCGAGGTGGACGTCCGGATGGACTCCAAGCTGGTGGTCGAGCAGATGTGCGGCCGGTGGCAGATCAAGCATCCCGGCCTGCGTCCGCTCGCCGCCCAGGCGGCCGGGCTGGTGGGCCGGTTCACGGCGGTGCGGTTCGGGTGGATCCCCCGCGGCCAGAACCGGCACGCCGACGCGCTGGCCAACGCCGCGATGGACGCCGCCGCGGGTCGCCCCCCGGCGGCGACGCCCGCCGCCGCACCGACTGTCGGCAGCGACCCGGCGACCGCGCCGGCGTCCTGGGAGCCGCGGCCGAGCTTCACCGCGACCCGGCTGATCCTGGTCCGGCACGGCGAGACCGAGTACACCGAGCAGCGGCGGTACTCCGGCCGCGGCGACGTGCCGCTGTCCGAGCGCGGCCGGGCCCAGGCCGTGGCCACCGGCGCCCGGGTGGCCGCGCTGGCCCCGTCGGTCGCGGCCGTGCTCAGCTCACCGCTGTCCCGGTGTACGGCCACCGCGGCGGCGATCGCCGGGGCGCTCGGTGACGTGCCGGTGCGCACGGAGGACGATTTGATCGAGTGCGACTTCGGTCAGTGGGAGGGGCGCACCTTCGCCGAGGTCCGCGAGCGGTGGCCGGGGGAGATGGACGCCTGGCTCGCCTCGCCCCGCGTCGCCCCGCCCGGCGGCGAGTCGTTCACGCACGTCGCCGAACGCGCGCACCGCGTGATCGCCGGGCTGCTCACGGCGTACCCCGGGGAGACCGTGGTGGTCGTCTCGCACGTGTCGCCGATCAAGCTGGTGCTGCGCGACGCCCTCGCGGCCGGCGACGGCTTCCTGCACCGGCTCTTCCTGGACGCGGCCGGCATCTCGGTGCTCGACAGGTGGCCCGACGGTGGCGTCGCGGTGCGCACGGTCAACGACACCGCCCACCTCGCGGCCGGCTGAGCCGGCCCACCGTCCGTTCGCCCGGCTGGTCGGCCGCGCCGTTTGGCGCAGCCGGTCGGCCGTTCGGCGCAGCACCTCCCGAGTGATCCACGTGACGGCGGTCACAGAGTCGTAGCCTCCGGCCGTTACATCGAGAGCCTCGACTCCCCGGAGGTGTGTCAGATGGCTGCACCGGAACCGGAGGCGCCCACCACGGCGCCGACCAGGGCGAAGGACCACAGCCCCTGGAACTGGTTGCTCTTCGTTCCCATCGTGGTGCCGCTGATCCCGGTCTTCTTCAATGGCGACTCGCCCCGGGTCTTCGGCTTCCCGCGCTTCTACTGGCTGCAACTGGCCTTCATCCTGCTCGGCGTCGGCACCACCACCCTGGTCTACCAGATGACCAAGAAGCGGGGTGACTCCTGATGTGGCGCGACCATCTCACCGAGATCATCGTCTTCTCCCTGCTGTTCCTCCTGGTCAGCGCGATGGGCTTCGTGGCCGCCCGGTGGCGGGCGCCGAAGGACATGGCGCACCTCGACGAGTGGGGGCTGGGTGGGCGCAGCTTCGGCGGTTGGATCACCTGGTTCCTGGTCGGCGGTGACCTCTACACGGCGTACACCTTCGTGGCGGTGCCGGCGCTGATGTTCGGCGCGGGTGCGGCCGGGTTCTTCGCCGTGCCGTACACCATCGTCATCTACCCGCTGGTCTTCCTGGTGCTGGTCCGGCTCTGGTCGGTGTCGCACCGGCACGGGTTCGTCACGCCGGCCGACTTCGTCCGTAACCGGTTCGACTCGCCGGTGCTGGCGCTGCTGATCGCGATCACCGGGATCGTCGCCACCATGCCGTACATCGCGTTGCAGCTGGTCGGCATCGAGTCGGTGCTCAAGACGATGGGCGTCACCGGCGACAACGCGCTGGCCCGGCACCTGCCGATCATCATCGCGTTCGCCATCCTCGCCGCGTACACCTACCAGTCGGGGCTGCGCGCGCCGGCGTTGATCGCGTTCGTCAAGGACAGCCTGATCTACATCGTCATCCTGGTGGCGATCGTCTACCTGCCGTACAAGCTGGGCGGCTGGGGGGACATCTTCGCCGCCGCGGACGCGAAGTTCGACGCGTCGCCCAACCCGAACGACGGCATCCTGCTCAACGGCAACAACCAGCTTCAGTACGTGACGTTGGCGCTCGGCTCGGCGTTGGCGCTCTTCCTCTACCCGCACAGCATCACCGGCGTGTTGGCCAGCAGGAACCGCGACGTGATCAAGCGGAACATGTCGGCGCTGCCCGCGTACAGTCTGCTGCTCGGGTTGATCGCGCTGCTCGGCTACATGGCCATCGCGGCCGGGGTGAAGCCGCTGCCCGGCGCATCGGCTGGCAGCGTGGACAACAACACCATCGTGCCGCTGCTGTTCGATCAGCAGTTCCCGGACTGGTTCGCCGGTGTGGCGTACGCGGCGATCGGTATCGGCGCGCTGGTCCCGGCGGCGATCATGTCGATCGCGGCGGCGAACCTGTTCACCCGCAACATCTACAAGGAGTACCTGAAGCGCGACGCCTCCCCGGCCCAGGAGGCGAACGTCTCCAAGGTCGCCTCGCTGGTGGTGAAGGTCGGCGCGGTCGCCTGCATCGTCTTCCTCGACCCGCAGTTCTCCATCGACCTCCAGCTCATCGGCGGCGTCATCATCCTGCAGACGCTGCCGGCCGTGGCGCTGGGCCTCTACACCCGCTGGTTCCACCGCGGCGCGCTGATCGCCGGCTGGGCGGTCGGCATGGGCCTGGGCATGTGGATGCTCTACCAGGTCGCCAGCCCGACCCGGAAGCACTTCGGTGGCTCGGCGTTCCCGCTGTCGGAGTTCGGCTTCGACACCGCCAGGACGATCTACGTCGGCATCGTGGCGGTGCTGGTGAACCTGGCCGTCGCGGCGCTGCTGACGCTGGCGTTGCGGGCGGCGAAGGTGGCCGAGGGGGTCGACGGCACCACTGCGGACGACTACTTCGCCGACGAGGGCGACCCTCGGGTCACCCCGGGCACCGAGAGGAACGCCGACTCGGCCCGCGAACCGGTCGCCTGACCTCGGGTACGCCCGGGTGCCGACGTGCTCGGCGCCCGGGCGTACCCGTTCCGCCCCGACCGTGCGGGCCTCGCGCGCTGCTCGCGCGCTACGGGTGTCGCCCGGGCGCTGCGGGTGCTGCGGGTGTTGCTCGGACGCTTTGGAGTTGATGTCGCAAACGAATCAGGGGTGTTCCGGCTCGGCGGATTAATCACGGGCGGCTCGGCGCGGCCGGCAGCGCTTCAGTGAAGTCAGGCGCGCTTTGGCGCGATCCGGCGCGCGTTGCCGCACGGTCGGTCAGCGGCGGCGGTTGCGGGTCACCAGGGCCTGGTTGAGGCGGCCCAGGAGGGTGGCCAGGCTGGCCCGGTCCTCGGTGCTCCAGTCGGCCAGCATGTCGCCGTAGAGCCGGGTGCGGGCGGCCTGCACGGCGGCCATCCGTTGCAGGCCGGCCGGGGTGGGGGAGATGACCGTGCCGCGTCCGTCCGTCGGGTCGGGGGCGCGGACGATGAGGCCGTCGCGTTGCAGGGCGGAGACCTGCCGGGTCACCGTCGAGCCGTCCAGGTTGAGTCGGGCGGCGAGCGCCGAGACGTTCTGCGGGCCGGCGTCGGCCAGGTGGCGCAGGATGACGTACGCCGCGCGGTCGAGCACCCGGTGCTCGGCGGTGCCGGTGGCCCGCCGGGTGGCCTCGCCGAAGCGCATCAGCAGGGCCACCTCGGTCTCGATCTGGCCGAGGGTGCTCTCGTCATCGTGGTCGCTCATAGTTGTATGATACAGACTAAATGACTGTACGATACAGCTAATTGAGGAGTTGGAGTGGATCGGCGTTCCGAACCGAACCGCAGTGCCATCTACGCCACCACACTGGTGGCCTTCCTCGCCATCGCCGGCATCGCCGTCGTCGACCCGATCCTGCCGGCCATCGGCGACGCGATCGGAGTCACCGCCTGGCAGGTCGAGCTGCTGTTCACCGCGTACATCGCGGTGATGGCCCTCGGCATGATCCCGGCGACGCTGGCCAGCGGCCGGTTCGGCTTCAAACCGGTGCTGATCACCGGCGTCTCCGTCGTCGGCCTGGCCGCGATCCTCGCCTCGTTCAGCGACAACATCGTCCAGCTGTCGGTGCTGCGCGGCGTCTGGGGGCTGGGCAACGCGATGTTCTTCGCCACCGCCATGGTGGTGCTGGTCAACCTCGCCGTCGACCGGGAATGGGTGGTGGGCCTCTTCGAGACGGCCCTCGGGCTCGGCTTCGCCGTCGGCCCGCTGATCGGCGGCCTGCTCGGCGAGGTCAGCTGGCGGCTGCCGTTCTTCGTCTGCGGCGTGTTCATGGTCGTCGCCCTCGGCGTGGCCGCCCGCAAACTCCGCGAGCCCACCAACCGGCAGGCCCCGGTACGCCTCGGTCAGATCTTCGCCACCTACCGCCGCCCGGCGTTCGTGGCGCTCTGCGTGGTCACCGCCGCGTACAACTTCGTGTTCTTCGTGGTCCTCGGCTACACGCCGCTCTTCCTCGGCCTCGACGTCATCCCGCTGGGGCTCGCGTTCACCGGCTGGGGGCTCGGCCTGGCCGCCGGCATCCTGGTCATCGGCCACCGGCTGGCCCACCGGATCGGCGCGGTGCAGACCGTCGGCGTCGCCATCGCCGGGCTACTGGTCTGCATGATCCTGTTCGCCACCTCGCACTCCACCGCCGAGGCGCTCGTGGTGCTCGTGCTCGCCGGCCTCTGCATGGGGCTCGCCAACGCCAACCTCACCGACCTGGCGCTCGGCCTCGGCTCCAGCGACCGCAGGCTCGCCACCGGCGCGTTCAACCTGGTCCGCTGGGGTGCCGCCGCACCGGCGCCGATCATCTCCGGCAAGCTCGCCGAGCACTCGCTGTCGCTGCCGTACTGGGTCGGTTTCGGGGTGCTCGTCGCTGGCGTGCTGGTCTACCTGGCCTTCGCGCACCTGATGGCGGCCGGCTACGGCGAGCGGGTGCTCTGGTCCCGCTGGAACCGCGCCGCCGCCGACACCGAGCACGAGCCCGTCGGCGAGACATGCTGACCAGATCGCGCCGTCCGGCTCAAGATCCGCGCACTTTCGGGGATACTGCTGCCTCAACGCCGACCGAGGCAGCAGTATCCCTGAAGTTGCGTGGACCTTGAGGAGCGTCGGGGTGTCGGGGTGTCGGGGTGCCGGGGGCGTGGGGGGTGCGGGGGTGTGGGCGGGCGGCCTCAGGTCAGGGCCCGCCAGAGCAGGTACAGGCCGATGATCGTGCCGAACACCACGATGATCGTCTTGAGCAGCACCGGCGGCAGCCGGCGAACCAGCCGGGCGCCCGCGTACCCCCCGATCAGCGTCGCCGGCGCGACCACCGCGACGGCCGCCCAGTTCACCGGGCCGAACAGGGCGAACACCACCAGCGTGGTCAACCCCACCACCGCGGAGAGCAGATTCTTGATCGCGCTCACCCGGGCCAGGGTCGCGTCCAACACCAGGGCCAGCCCGGCCACCAGCATCACCCCGAGCGCGGCGCCGAAGTACCCGCCGTACACCGCACCGAGCGCGACCATCGTCTGCACCGCGACCGTTCGCTGGCGTGGCGACAGGTCCCGGGGGTGGCCGACCAGCCGGCGCAGCGGATCCTGGAAGGCCAGCACCGCGGTCGCGCCGAGGACCAGAAACGGTACGACCAGCTCGAACGCACGGGCCGGAGTCGCGAGCAGCAGCAACGCCCCGAGGATCGTGCCAACGATGGTGGTGGGCACCAGCGTGGCCAGTGCGCGGGGGCGCGGCAGGTCCGCCCGGCTGCCCGCCACGCTGGCGAGGTAACCGGGGAAGACGGCGACGGAGTTGCTGACGTTCGCCGGCACCGGGGGCAACCCGATCGCGATCATCGCCGGGAACGTGATCAACGATCCGCCACCGGCCACCGCGTTGACCGTGCCAGCGGCGAGACCGGCGGCGAGCAGCAGCGCGGCGTGGGAGAGATCCATAGCCCCACGAGGCTAGTACGCGCGCCGAACCCGTCGTGAGCTGGCCGGCGAGGCGGAACAGGGCAGCGGTATACCGGTCGTATACTCCGGTCGTGGATACCACGATCAAAGTCGACACCGAGGTACGCGACCGCTTGGCGCTCCTGGCGAACGAACGTGGAACGACGATGCGGGACCTCGTCGCCCAGCTCACCCAGGCGGCACTCACCGCCGACGAACTGCGCGACCGCGCGGCGCGCGCGGAGCAGTACGTCCGACTCAAGATCGCTGCCGACCTCAGCGCCGACGACCTCACCCGGGGCGAGGACGTCTGGGCGGCCGTCGAGGCTGGCAATGTCCCGGAATCTCTAGCCGAAGATGGCCGGCGGGCGGCGTGACCGAGGCCGCGGTCATCCTCGACCACACGGCGCTGCTCGCGCTCGGTGCCGGCAACCCGGCGCTCTCCGGGCTCGTGGTCACCGCACACAGGGATGCGGGGCGGCACGTCCAGGTGCCGGCACTCTGCCTTGCCGCAGCCACCTCCGCCCGCCCGGCCCTGGGCGAGCACATCGGTGCACTACCAGCGCTGGAGGTCGTCGAGCTGGGCTACGCGACCGCTCTGCTGGTGGGGCGTCTGCTACGTCAAGGTGTGGATTGGCAGCTAGCCCATGCCGCCGCGCTGGGACGTCCCGACGCCGAGTGGCCCACCGGGCGTCCGGTCCTCACCGAGTTGCCGAAGGCGTACGCCGGAACCGGTGTCGTGACGATCAGCGTGAACTGACCGGTCTCCACGCGCGCTGCCGTGCGGGCCGGGTCTGTCGAAGGCCCGCCTGCGGGGCAGGTCTGCGCGGGCACCCGCCTGCGGGGCGGCAATAGGCGTGCCGCCGGCGTCGTTAGGATGAGAGCGCGACGGACGAGTCGACCGGGCGGTCGCGTCGGCGGGCTACGGCCCGCCGCCGAGGAACGTCCGGACTCCACAGGGCAGGGTGGTTGTTAACGGCAACCCGGGGCGACCCGCGGGAAAGTGCCACAGAAAACAGACCGCCGACCCCAACGGGGACGGTAAGGGTGAAACGGTGGGGTAAGAGCCCACCAGCACCCCGGGTGACCGGGGTGGCTCGGTAAACCCCACCCGGAGCAAGGCCAAGCAAGGGCCGTCACCGCAAGATGACGTCCCGGCGCAGACGCTTGAGGGCTGCCCGCCCGATGTCTGCGGGTAGGCCGCTGGAGCCTGCCGGCAACGGCAGGCCGAGATGGATGGCCGCCGCCGGCGCAAGCCCCTCGGGGTACGCGCCGCGCACAGAATCCGGCGTACAGGTCGACTCGTCCGTCGCCCACCAGCTCAGAGACCTGACCAAGGCTCTGAGCTGCTCGCCGACGGACCGCTGGCCACCCAGATTCATGGCGCCGCCGGTCCCGGCCCAGACACTTGTTGACGAGGAGGGGATGTGAGGGCGCGCGGGCATGTCTCATCCCTGGAAGGCCTCGACGACTTCGGGGCTGGGGTGTGACGATCGCCGCACTTGGCAACGGCCGTCCAACGTGCGGCGTCTTGAAAACCGTGAGAAGTGATCTGAGCTTCGACGCCGCTGGTGGCCCGTACTCGTGACGAGTTGCAGGTCGAGTCGCCCGGCGGTATGGATAACGGGACGGCCGAGCGTGCCCTGGGACTATGACAGACTCGCCGTCCACTACCACGCCACGGTTGGGGCGCACCCCCGTACAACGCCCTCATCCTGCGCGCCGTGAATGAACGCTCCGGAAAGGCCCCTCAACTCATGGTTCTGCAAGCACACACGGCATGGGAGAACAAGCTTCCCGACGACTCCTGGGACCAGGAGTTGTTCATGCGGGGCGGACATTTCCTGCAGAGCACTCACTGGGGTGCTGTTCAACTGAGTCTCGGCAGCCGGGTGTTCTTCGGCCAGGGCGACGGCTGGCAGTGCCTGGCGATCCTGGAACGCTCGAACCGGGTCACCCGCCTCTACTGCCCGCACGGCCCCACGGCCCGGGACGAGCAGAGCTACCTCGCCGCGCTCCAGTGGCTACAGACCCTCGGGCACCGCGAGGGTGCCGCCTTCATCCGGTTGGAACCGCTGGTTCCCCTGGAGAAGGCTGACCTCGTCAGGCTCGGGCACAAGCCCGCGCTCACCGAGATCGAACCGTCTCTCGTGCTCGAACAGGACCTGCGCAAGTCCAAGGAGCAGCTGCTCAGCGAGTTTTCCCCCAACAACCGACAACGATTCCGCAACGCCCACAAAAAGGGCCTACAGATCGAGGCGAGCAAGAACAGCGCCGACGTCCGGTACCTGCTTCAGATGGTGCACGAGGTGGCCGTCCACAACCAGATCGTGCCGCACCCCGACGAGCACTACCAGCACCTCGCGGATGTCCTGCTGGAACGGGACGCCGCCACCCTCTACGTCGTACGGCATGAGGGCGAGGCGGTGTCCGCCGCGATCGTCTTCGACAGTCCGACCACGCGGCACGTCGGCCATTCGGGCAGCCTGCACAGCGCCCGCCGGCTCAACCCCGGCGTCCTGATGCGCGCCACGATGATCTTCGATGCCAAGGAGCGCGGGCAGCAGACATTCGACTCGCTCGGTGTCGCGCCACCGGACGAACCCGACCACCCCTGGGCGGGCGTGAGTCAGTTCAAGATGTCGTTCGGCGGCACGCTCCGGTACTACCTGGGCACCTGGGAGGTGCCGTGCAGCGGCTGGTACTCGGTGTACCGGTCCGCCTACTCCGCGTACATAAAGGTGAACCGAATGCGGTGAGGCGGTGCGACAGGCGTGGCGGACCTCAGGCCCACGGCGAGGGCCGTTGCGTCGGGAACATCAACGACCTCTAGGGTTGTCGCGGCGCGGAAGCGGCAGCCGTCAGCGCCGAATCCGAATGCGATCGCCTGGCAATCTCGACAGGAGGCCCGATGATCTCCGGCCAGCAAGAGGGTGTAACCACCGCCCGGATCGGTCCACCGGCGGCCGAGGCGGACGCCACACCGGTAGCCACCGCTGAGGCGGACGCCACACCGGCGCCGCCCGCCGCCACCGCGTCGAGCGGTGTGATCATGGCGGTGGGCAGCCTTGTCAGCAGGCTCACCGGCTTTCTGCGCACGGTGCTCATCGGTGCCGCGCTCGGTGCGACCGTCGGCGGTGTCGGGGACGCGTACACGACCGCCCAGATGCTGCCGAGTCAGATCTACGAGCTGGTGCTCGGCGCGGTCGGGGCGAGCGTGCTGGTGCCGGTGCTGGTGCGGCGCCGTCGACTGGACGCGGACGGCGGTCAGGCGTACACCCAGGCCTTGTTGACGCTGGCGGTGCTGGCGCTGGGGGTCGCCACCGCGCTGGCGGTCGTCGCGGCCCCGTTGTTCGCGTCGATCTACGCGGGTTCTCGGGCGGCTGACTACCGCGACCTGGTCACCGTGCTGTCGTACCTCCTGCTGCCGATGATCTTCTTCATCGGCCTGTCGGTCGTCATCGGCGCGGTGCTCAACGTCCGCGGCCACTTCGCCGCACCGATGTGGGTACCGATCCTGAACAACGTCGTGATGATCGCGGTGTGCGGTGGCTACATCGCCCTGTTCACCGCCCGGGAAATCACCCCCGCCCAGATGACGCCGGGCAAGATCGCGTTGATCGGCGGCGGCACGCTGCTGGGCATGGCCTCGCAGACGCTCGCGCTGCTACCCGCACTGCGCAAGGTGGGTTTCCGGTGGCGGTTTCGGTGGAATCCGCGATCGTTGGAGCTGGCCGAGCTGGCTCGCCTCGCCGGCTGGATGCTCTGCTTCGTGGCGACCAACCAGGTCGGCGTCTTCGTGGTGGTGCAGCTGGTCAGCCAGGCGGACGCGGGCGCGGGCCTGCTGATCTACAACAACGTCTACCTGTTGGTGATGATGGCGCACGGCGTCGTCGGTGTGTCGGTGATGACGGCGCTGTTGCCGCGGATGAGTGACGCGGCCGCGCGGAACCGGCTCAGTGAGGTGTCCGACGACCTGTCCCGCGGGATGCGTACGGTCGTGGCCGCGCTCGCGCCGGTCGTGGCGTTGTACGCGGTGCTGGCCGGCCCGATCTCCGTGGTGCTGTTCCGCTGGGGCGCGTTCGGCGCGGACGAGGCCGAGGCCACCGCCACGGTGTTGGTGGTGGGCGCGTGCGCGGTGATACCGATGTCGGTCAGTTACCTGTGCAACTTCACGTTCTACTCGATGCGGGGCAACAAGACGGTCGCCCTGATCAATATCGTCGGGGTGTTGCTGCGGGTGGTCGTGCAGATCCTGCTGACGGTCCTGTTGGCGGAGTCGTTGACGGTGGCGGGGTTGATGCTGGGCAACGCGGTCTCGTACGTCGGGGCGGCGGCGATCTCGCTGACGGTGCTGCGCCGCCGGATCGGCCGGCTCGGGTTGCCGGCCATCGCGGCCAGCGGCGCGAAGGTGGCGGTCGCGGTGACGGGCGCCGCCGCGCTGGGTTGGCTCGTGCTGCGGCTGTTGCCAGGTGCCGCGGCGCCATCGTTCGGGCAGGCGGTGGCGCAGCTGGCCGTCGGCGGCGTGGTGATCGTCGGCGGATACTTGGTGCTGGCCTGGGCGCTGCGGGTGCATGAGGTAACGGCGGTGGTGGGAATGGTTCGGCGCAAACTGGGCCGCTGATTCGGCAGCGGCTGCGGCGTGGCCGGCGCCAGGAACGAATCACCCGGGTTGGCCACCGCGAGGCTGTCCTGCCTGGATTCACGGAAGACGAGTGGATCAACGGCCAGCCAGGCCCAACGTTGAGGGTCAGCAGTGGGAGGTGTTGAGCGGGGCGGCGCCGGCGAGGGCTTCGACTGTCGTCGTCGGCGCGACCGACTCCGCCGGGGTCGGCGAGGGCGCGGTGGTGGGGGACGGCGGGGCCGAGGGTGAGCTGCTGGGCGCGGCGACGCTGGCAAGGGTGGCCATGCTGCGTTGGACCTGCTTCGTGACCATCCGGATGTCGGTCGCGGTCGTCTGGTGGCCGTACACGTCGGTGACCCTGATGGTGTAGGGCCCCGGGCCGATCCCGTCCTCGACGGTCCAGTAGTTGTCGGTCTGGCGGGCTGCCTTGTGGAAGCCGCCGCCCGGCCCCTTCGCCTCGACCGAGCGCAGCGGGTTGCCGTGGTTGCCGACCTGCACCGCGAACCAGTACCGCGAGGCGCCATCCTTTATCCGGAAGGTGAGGCCGCCGTCGAGCGGTGGGTTCACCACCGCACGGTACGTCACGGTCGCGATGCCCTGCGCACGGTCGGCGATCTTCGCGAACGCCTCGTCGGAGAGGTCTATCTTGCCGGGGCCGCAGCCGCCGCACTGGTCGATGACCATGACCCGGACCGTGCCCCTCGGGCCGCTCACGTCCAGGTAACTGCCGCAGGCTGCCGCGCGGGAGTACTCGGACGAGCCGAGGGCCACGTAGAGCCGGTCGGCCGGAGGGGCTGGGAAGGAGCAGGTGCCTCCCGAGCGGCCCGCGTCGTAGAAGCTGGCCTTTCCCCTGTGGACGGTGTCACCCGTCGGCGGTGCGGCACAGGCCGGGGTGGGGCCGGAGCGTACGGCGAGGGTGATGCCGAGTACGGCGGCCAGGGCGGTGATCCCGGCGCCGGCCAACCAGTGTCGGACCCGCCGATTCGTCCGGAGCGTGCCGGTGTCGCCGGCCGGGATGTCGTTGTCGGGGGCCGTGCCTGGTGCCGTCACGGCGCCTGATGTTGCCGCACCGTCTCGCGGCAGCGCAACAACACCCACCCGGACCGTCCCGGCCGCGTCATGGCTGCGGCGCCCCACCCGGACCGACGGTGAGTCGTGCGCCGGCTCCTGATCGCCGGTGCCGTGGCCACCAGGCCACCGCCGGCGGCGCCGGAGCCGGTGAACCGATGAGAGTGTCGAGCGTCGTCATCCCGTAGCACCGCACGCTCCAGGCAGCGTCGCGACACCGACCGGGCCGTTCGATCGTCGTCCGACCATGCCTAGGTGGGGAGCCGCAGCGCCTTGGCCGGTCGTCCGTGCGGCACGGGGATGCTGGCGGCGCATCGCGGCGACCCGCTGGCCGGACAAGGAAACGGTCGACGACCAGTCACAGGGCGTGCCACTCGCGACGATTCAGGCCGTCGCCCGCTATTGGGAGCAGGAGTACGACTGGCGCAAGGTCGAGGCACGGCTGAACGCCGTACCGCAGTTCATGACCACCATCGACGGGGTGGACATCCACTTCATCCACGTGCGCTCCCCGCACGAGGACGCGCTGCCGCTCATCGTCACGCACGGATGGCCCGGATCGGTGATCGAGCAGATGAAGATCATCGAGCCGCTGACCGATCCCACGGCGCACGGCGGGAGCGCGTCGGACGCCTTCCACCTGGTTATCCCGTCGCTGCCCGGGCACGGCTTCTCGGGCAAGCCGACCTCGTCGGGCTGGAATCCGCAGAAGATCGCGACCGCCTGGACGGAGCTGATGAAGCGCCTCGGCTACTCGCGGTTCGTGGCACAGGGCGGCGACTGGGGTGCGGTCATCGTGGACCAGATGGGCATCCAGGCGCCGGCGGAACTGCTCGGCATCCACACCAACATGCCCGGTGCCATCCCACCCGAGATCGACCTGTTGTTCCAGGGCGACACCACCGGCGCGAACAACGCCATGGGCTCGCTGCCGTCCGGTCTCTCCGCCGACGAGATGCGTGCCGCCGAGGAGGCCAACTACGTCTGGAAGCACGTCGCGTACGCCCTCATGATGGCGACGCGTCCGCAGACGCTGACCGGGCTGGCGGATTCTCCCGTCGGCCTGGCGTCCTTCCTGCTCGACCACGACGCGAAGAGCCTGGCCCTGATCGCGCAGGTCTTCGACGGGGCCACGGCGGGCCTCACCCGCGACGACATCCTGGACAACATCTCGCTGTACTGGCTGACGAACACGGCGATCTCCGCGGCCCGTCTGTACGCGGAGAACAAGCTCTCCTTCTTCGCCGCGAAGGGCGTCAACGTCCCGGTGGCCGTGAGCGTCTTTCCCGACGAGCTGTACGAGGCGCCGCAGAGTTGGGCCGAGCAGGCGTACCCCAATCTCATCTACTACAACAAGCTCGACGTGGGCGGGCACTTCGCGGCCTGGGAACAGCCGAAGATCTTCACCGAAGAGCTTCGCACCGCCTTCCGGTCGCTGCGCTAGATGGCCGTGCACATGCCCCCGCTGAACGGGGCGGCCGAGTGGCTCAACGCCGAGCCACGCGGCCCCGCCGACCTGGGTGGGCGCGTCGTCCTGGTGAACTTCTGGACGCTGACCTGCATCAACTGGCTGCGCCAGGAGCCGTACGTCCGGGCCTGGTCGCAGGCGTACCGGGACGACGGGCTGATCGTCGTCGGGGTGCACACCCCGGAGTTCGGGTTCGAGCACGACGTCGACTGGGTGCGGCGGGCGGTCGCGGCCCGATCGATCGACTACCCGGTGGCGGTCGACAACGACTACGTGATCTGGCGCGCCTTCGACAACCACTACTGGCCGGCGCTCTACTTCGTCGACACCGACGGCGTGATCCGCGACGACCACTTCGGCGAGGGACGCTACGAGCAGTCCGAGCGGGTGCTCCAGCAGCTGCTCGGCATCGAGCGCGAACCCGTACCCGTGCAGGGGGTCGGCCCGGAGGCGGAGGCCGACTGGAACAACCTGCGGACCCCCGAGACGTACCTCGGTTTCAGTCGCGGCGACCTGTTCGCGTCGCCGAACGGCCCCGCGCTCGACGAACGCCGCGCCTACGACCTGCCGGCGAGCCTGGGCCTCAACCAGTGGGCCCTGGCGGGGGAGTGGACGATCGGGTCGGAGCGTGTCGTGCTCGACCGGGCCGGCGGCGGCATCGCCTTCCGGTTCCACGCCCGCGACGCGCATCTCGTGCTGGCCCCCGGGGCGGGACAGCCGATCCCGTTCCGCGTGCTGCTCGACGGCGCGGCTCCCGGCCCGTCACACGGCGTCGACGTCGACGAGAACGGCGACGGCGTACTCCAGGACGGCCGCCTCTACCAGCTCGTCCGCCAGGACGGCACGGTCGGTGAGCGGACCCTGGAGATCACGTTCGGCGAGCCCGGCGCCGAGGCCTACGCCTTCACCTTCGGCTAGCGGGGCCGCCGCCCGCGCGCGGGCCGGGATAGTGTCGAGTGCTGTGACAGCGCCCGAGATCACCATCGCCACCCCAGCGGACCGTCACGCGGTGGTCGGCACGCTGGTCGCCGCGTTCGCCGAGGATCCCATCCTGCGGTACCTGTTCCCGGACGAGGAGACCTATCCGCGCCACGCCGCGGTCTTCTTCGGGCACCTCTTCGACAAGCGGGTGCACCGGTCGTCGATCTGGACGATCGGCGGCGGTGCGGCGGTCGCCGTCTGGGAGCCGCCGGCCAGCGGCGACGCCGCCCCGGACGATGGCTTCGACGGTCGATTCCCCGCCGACGTGCTGGCCCGCGTCCAGGGCTACGACGAGGCCGTGCACGCCGCCCTGCCGGCGTACCCGTTCTGGTATCTCGGCGTCCTGGGCACCCACCCCGACAGCGCCGGACGCGGTTGGGGCCGTGCCGTCATGCGGGCCGGGCTGGAACGCGCTGCCGCCGACGGTCTCCCGGCGATTCTGGAGACCAGCGAACCGGGCAACGTCGAGCTGTACCGCCGGGCCGGTTGGGAGGTGCTGGGCTCGCTGTCGGAGCCCAAGCCCACCTGGATCATGCAGCAGCCACCGCGTCAGCAGTCGGTCGCCACGTCGCAGGCGGCGAAGATGCGCGCGTAGATCTCGTCGATGACGTCGTTCTTCGCCAGGCTGTAGTCGCGCGGTCGGTGCGCGGTCTCCCGCGCGAGACGCCGCTTGGTCGCGGCATACCGCTCCCGGACTGCCGGATGCGAGCGCAACCAGTCGCGAAAGAGCCGGTGCCGGACGGGTTCGGGCGCACCCTGCGGCCAGACGTGCCGCCCTCCTTGAGCAGCAAAGTCCGCCAGGCTACGACACGACGATCGGTGCGGCCGCACCCGACCGTTACGGGCACCGGATGTCGGGTGGGCCACCGGCCCCGCCGCATAGCGTCACTGCTCGTAAAGGGAAGGAGGCCCGGGTGCTGGAGCGGCTCAACGAGGCCATGGCGCACATCGAGCGGCACCTCGACCAGCAGATCGAGGTGGCGGAGCTGGCGCGGATCGCGCTGACGTCGGAGTACCACTTCCGGCGGCTGTTCTCGGCGCTGGCCGGCATACCGCTGTCGGAGTACATCCGTCGTCGCCGGCTGACCGTCGCCAGCGCGGATGTGCTCGCGGGGGAGCGGACGCTGCTCGACATCGCGGTGCGCTACGGCTACGGATCCGCCGAGGCGTTCGCCCGGGCGTTCCACGCCGTGCACGGCGTGGGGCCCGGAGAGGCCCGGCGTACGGGGGCGACGCTGCGCGCCCAACCCCGGATGTCCTTCCGACTCACCGTCGAAGGGAGCGGCAGCATGGAGTATCGAATCGTCGGCAAGGAGGCGTTCACCCTGGTGGGGCGCAAGGCCCGGGTGCCGCTGGTGCACGAGGGGATGAACCCGGCGATCGTCGCGTTCATCCGGAGCATCGACCGGGACACGGTCGAGCGGATCGAGGCGCTCTCCGATCAGGAGCCGTCCGGGATCGTCAACGTCAGCGCCAACCTGGCCGACGGCCGGGAGGAGGGCAGCGAGCTGGACTACTGGCACGGGGTGGTCACCGGCGGTACGCCGCCGCAGGACCTGGACGCGCTGCC
This sequence comes from Micromonospora sp. NPDC050695, assembly GCF_040654415.1. NCBI lineage: Bacteria > Bacillati > Actinomycetota > Actinomycetes > Micromonosporales > Micromonosporaceae > Micromonospora > Micromonospora sp. NPDC050695. The sequence continues at coordinate 5,255 of NZ_JBFAHZ010000048.1, read as the reverse complement.
CGTGCCGGCCGGGACGTGGGCGGTCTTCACCACCTCTGGTGCGTTCCCGCAGGCCGTGCAGTACCTGTGGCGCGACGTGTTCACCCAGTGGTTCCCGTCCAACCCGTACCGCAGCCGACCCGGACCGGAGATCTCCCGGGTCCGGGTGTCCGCGGACGGCACGGAGGCGGACGCCGAACTGTGGATCCCGGTGGAGCGGGTCACGTCGTGACCAGCCCAGGTCTCAGGCGGGCACGTCATCCCAGGTGGTGCCCGGCGGCAGGTACCCTGCCGCCGGGTTCTCCCGCAGCGCGTAGGCGATGACCAGCAGGGCGTGCTTGTCCAACTCGGGCAGCCGATCCAACGAGAACCACCGCACGGCCAGCGACTCGTCGTCGTTGACCCGCGCGGTGCCGGCCACCACCCGGCACAGGAAGCCCAGGTTGAGGTACTCGCAGCGGTCCCCGTTGGGGTACGTGTGCGGGTGCGAGACGGCGCTGGTCATCCGGACCGGGGCCACGTCCACGCCGGTCTCCTCCTGGACCTCACGGACCAGCGCGGTGGCCGGCTGCTCACCCGGCTCGACGAACCCGCTGATCACCGACCAGCGGCCGTCGTCGGCACGCTGGCCCAGCAGCAGCTCGTCCGCGTCGTTGCGGACCACCGCGCTGACGCTGGGCAGCCACAGCAGATCCTGGCCGACGTGCTTGCGCATCCCCACGATGTAGTCCGGTATCGCCATCGGGCGATCATAGGCCGCGACCCCACGGCCACCGCCGCCGCGCGACGCCGCCGCGCGGGTGTGCGGACCTCCAGGTCCGGGTCGCTCCGGACCCGCACCTTGACCGGCTGGTCGTCTTGGACCTATTTCGGCGTTTTGCTCCCGGGGGCGGGAAGCAACTCTACTGTGGAGAGGGTCGGCGACTTGCGTGATCCGGTGGCGGCCGGCCGGTACGCGGTGCACAGTGATTCCCATGACCAACAGTGAGCGTGGTGGGAAGTACTACTGGTGCACCCGGCACCACCGGGTCGAGACGGACGCCGACGTGTGCCCGGCGAAGCACGTCCTCGGCCCGTACGACTCGGCGGCCGACGCGGAGAACGCCCTGCAGCGCGTGCAGGAGCGGAACGAGGCGTGGGACGCAGAGGACGCCCGTTGGGCCGGGGAGGACAGGTAGGCGGCGCGGGACGGTCCGCGCCGAGGCATTTCGTGCTCCGCGAGGACGCACGCGAGAGCACGTCCCCAAGGAGGGAACCACGATGGCCGTGACACAGCAGGCCACCACCCGCCCGGCCGCCCGACGCACCACCGCGAAGAAGACCGCCGCGGCGGAGCGGAACACCGCGGCGAGCCGGACCACCCCCGTGCGCAAGTCCACCACGGCCGCCGCGAAGGCCCCGGCCCGCAAGGCCGCCGGCGCCGCGGGGCGTGCCCCGGCGAAGAAGACCACCACGGCGGCCAAGAAGGCGCCGGCGAAGAAGACCACCACCACGACCACCGCGGCGGCCAAGAAGGCCCCCGCGAAGAAGACCACCACCCGCACGACCACCGCGGCGAAGCGGACCCCGGCGTCCACGACGCGCAAGACCACCGCCGCCGCGACGAAGACCACGGGTACGGCGAGAAAGACCACGGGTACGGCGAAGAAGACCACCAGCGCCGCGAAGAAGACCGTGAGCGCCGCGAAGAAGACCACCTCGTCGGCGGCGAAGAAGACCACCTCGTCGGCCGCGAAGAAGACCACCGCCGCGGCGAAGGCGCCGGCGCGTAAGGCCGCGACCAAGGCGTCCACGGTGAAGAAGACGGCCGCGAAGAAGGCACCCGCCAAGAAGGCGCCGGCGAAGAAGACGACGGCGAAGAAGACCGCCTCCACCCGCCCGAGCGGCGGCGCCCGCAAGGCACCGGCGAAGAAGGCACCGGCCGCGAAGGCGACCGGCACCTCCTCGACGGCCGCCCGCAAGGCGGCGGCGAAGAAGGCGCCAGCGAAGAAGACCGTCGCGGCCAAGGCCCCGGCCCGCAAGGTGACCGCCCGCAAGTCGCCGGCCCGTCCGGCCGCAGCCCGGGCCACCACCCCCCGGGGTACGCGCAGCACCGCCCGGAAGGCGACCAGCTGAGCGCACGACTCCCGGGCCGGTCGAAAGATCTCGGCCGGTCACCGGAAGCGGATCACCGGTGGCGCTGTCAGGATTGACCTCGTGGTCATCCGACGCGTACTCGCTCCCCGCATCGACTTCGCCGCGCTCCGCCGCGAACTCGGCCTGCCCGAGGGTTTCCCGGCCGATGCCCAGCGGGAGGCCGACGAGGCGGCCGCGGCACCACCGCGGCCGCCCGTCGACCGTACCGACGTTCCGTTCGTCACGGTCGACCCCGCCACCTCCCGCGACCTGGACCAGGCGATGCACCTCGCCCGCCGCCCGGGCGGCGGCTATCGGGTGCGGTACGCCATCGCGGACGTCGCCGCGCACGTCGGCCCGGGTGGCGCCCTGGAGGCGGAGACGTGGCGGCGCGGGCAGACCGTCTACCTGCCCGACGGGCACGTGCCGCTGCACCCGCTGACGCTCAGCGAGGGCGCGGCCAGCCTGCTGCCCGACGACGACCGCGCCGCCGTGGTCTGGACCATCGACCTGGACGCCGACGGCGGCACGGTGGCCGTCGAGCTGGAACGCGCCCTGGTGCGCAGCCGGGCGAAACTCGACTACACCGGTGTGCAGGCCGCGGCCGACGCCGGACGGCTGCCCGAGCCGATCGCGTTGCTGCCCGAGATCGGTGACCGGCTGACCGCCCGCGGGCTGCGTCGCGGCGCCATCAACCTCCCGCTACCCGAGCAGGACGTGGAACCCGACGGCGACGGCTGGCGGCTGGTGCTGCGCGGCCCCGTACCCATGGAGGAGCACAACGCGCAGATCTCCCTGCTGACCGGGATGGCCGCCGCCGACATCATGCTGGCCGGCGGCGTGGGCCTGCTGCGCACCATGCCGTCCCCGAAACCGGAGGCCGTGCAGCGCCTGCGGGCCGCCGCCGCACCGCTGGGCGTGCGCTGGCCGGACGGCGCCGGGCCGGGCGAGGTCATCGCCGGACTGGACCCCGGCCAGCCACGTGCCGCCGCGTTCATCGATCAGGCGGCCGAGCTGATGCGCGGCGCCGCGTACACCGCTTTCGACGGCGCGCCGCCGGAGCAGCCGCTGCACGGCGGGGTGGCCGCCGCGTACGCCCATGTCACGGCGCCGCTGCGGCGCCTCGCCGACCGGTACGCCACCGAGGTCTGCCTGGCTCTGCACGCGGGCCGACCGGTGCCCGACTGGACGCGCGCCGCGCTGCCCCGGCTGCCGGAGGTGATGGCCAGCACCGACCGGACCGCCTCGGCGGCCAGCCGGGGAGCCGTCGAGCTGGCCGAGGCGGTGCTGCTGGCGGACCGGGTCGGGGAGACCTTCGACGCGGCCGTCCTGGATGTCGACGCCCCGCCCAACGGCCGGTCCCGCCCCCGCCCGCCCGGCGGCACGGTCGCCCTGGACACCCCACCGGTACGCGGCCGCTGCCTCGGTGACCTGCCGCTGGGTGAACGGGTCCGGGTCCGCCTGGTCACCGCCGACCCGGCGGCCCGCACGGTCCTGTTCGAGCTGGCCTGACCCGCCCCGCCGCCGGGCCTTCCGGGCCAGCGGGCTTTCAGGTCGGTGGGTCTTTCGGGTCGGCGGGCCTTCCGGGTCAGCGGGCCTTTCGGGTCGGCGGGCCTTCCGGGTCAGCGGGCCTTTCGGGTCGGCGGGGACTGTCACAACGCCTGCCGCTGCTGCCGGCCCGAGCGGTTTGCGAGGATGAGCCCATGGCATACGACGCGAGCACGCTGCCCGACGTGTCCGGGCTGACGGTCGGCATCATCGGTGGCACGGGCGACCAGGGGCGGGGCCTCGCCTACCGGTTCGTCCGGGCCGGGCAGACGGTGCTGATCGGTTCCCGGTCCGCCGAGCGTGCCGCCGAGTCCGCCGCCGAGATCGCCGCCCTGCCCGGGTTGCCGGCGGACGCCAGCATCACCGGTGCGGCCAACGACGAGGTGGCTCGGCGCAGCGACGTGGTGATCATCGCGGTGCCGTGGGACGGGCACGCCGCCACCGTCGCCGCCCTCGCCGAGCCGCTCGCCGGCCGGATCGTCGTCGACTGCGTCAACCCGCTCGGCTTCGACAAGCAGGGCCCGTACGCGCTGACCGTCGCCGAGGGCAGCGCCGTGCAGCAGGCCGCCGCGCTCCTGCCCGACTCCCGGGTCTGCGCGGCGTTCAACCACGTCAGCGCCCCGCTGCTCGCCGACCCCGAGATCGACCGGATCGACCTCGACGTACTGATCTGCACCGAGGACCGCGAACTGGTCGACGTGGTCGGTGCGCTCGCCGCCCGGATCCCCGGCATGCGCGGCATCTACGCCGGCCGGCTGCGCAACGCCCACCAGATCGAGGCGTTCACCGCCAACCTGATCGCCATCAACAAGCGCTACAAGGCACACGCCGGCATCCGCGTCACGGACGTCTGACCTGCCTCGCCGACGTCCGGGTCGCCTCGCTGGCGTCGGGGTCGCCTCGCTGGCGTCCGGGTCGCCTCGCTGGGGCCCGGATCCGCTGAACGGCGCTCGGAGCCGCCCCCCGACGTCCGGACCCGCTGACGGATGCCCGGAGGTGCTGACCGGCGCTCGGTCGTGCCGACTTCCCGGACGCCCGCGGCCCTTACGGTGCGCTGACCTGCGGCGGCTTGCTGGCTGCGTCCGCCTGCTGGCTCGCGTCGGTGTCTGGCTGCGTCGGCGTGCTGCTTGCGGGTTCGCAATGGCGCGCCCGGCTTCCGGTTCCCGGCATGACTGCTCCTCCTCCTGTTGAACGCATGGCCGTTGGGTCCGCCAGCCCGGAGGCATCGACGGACCGCTGGGCGCATGACACCGGCTTCTCCGCAGGCCGGGGAGCCTCTTCGTCATGTGGGTGTGGCGATCGGTCCCGGAGACCGCCGCACTCGCTTGCCGTTCACCGCTCGATGGGTCGGGTGGCGACGGGCTCGGCTCGTTGCCTGATTGGGCCACAGGCGGTGGTCTATGTCCGTCGGTGGTAGTGGTTGCGGCGGGGGATGTGCTTCGGGTCGAGCCAGGCGGGTGGGACGAATTCGGGGTGGCCGTCGCCGGCGATGTGGACGGTCCAGTCGCTGTGGTGCAGGTGTCGGTGGTGGTGGCCGCAGAGGAGGACGGCGTTGTTGAGGGTGGTGTGGCCGCCGTCGGTCCAGTGGTGGATGTGGTGGGCGTGGCACCAGC
>NZ_JBFAHZ010000047.1:0-43086 GCF_040654415.1 Micromonospora sp. NPDC050695 | reverse complement strand
CAGAACCCCCAGCAACCCACCGGCTGCGATCACCAGCCTGCCGCACTGGCCCTGACCGCATAACCCCCGAAGGATTTACGGAGCGGACCACTAAGCTCCCGCGATGGGTTACTGGGGCACGGTGGTCGTGGCGCGAGCACCGGGCCTGCTCGTGGAGCAGGACGGCATGAGCGGGTTCGGTTACCAGCATCACTGGGTGCGCGAGCTGGGCGATGGTGGAGCTCCGTGCTCGACCACGACCAGGACGCGGACTGGAAGGCGGCGGATGATCTGCTGTTCGACCTGGTGAAGACGCTGGGGGTCGCCCGGATCGGCCGGACGCTTCCGTGGGCGTTCCCGATCAACCGTCGGCCGTTCATGTTGATCACGGACCTCATGGGTCTGGCGCGCAGGGCCCTTTCGGCGGCGGAGTACCGGCGGGTCGCGGAGGAGAAGGGCAGGGCGCCGGAACCCGCGCAGCGTGGGAGACGGCGGCGATCGAGCTGGAGCGAGAGCTGTGGGCGTCGCTGTACCGCACCGACGTGGACGTGGCGGCGTTGGCACGCCGGGTCGTCGAGGTGCAGGTGGCCCACGACATGGTCCCTGAGCGGGCGGGGCAAAAACCGGTGGACCCGGATCGGTTGTACGAGTCGCTCTTCGCCGGGCTGGTGGACGGCACCCTGCAACCGGAGGACCCCGAGGATTCCGGCCGCCACTGGGCGGACGACCGGGCGGGTTAGACCTGCGCGTCGACCTCCGGTTTTGTCCCCCATCGAGTGACCTCGTTGACATGTGTGGGCAAATCATCTGTGATGGTCGATGTCAATCGTTCGGCTTGGTCGGGCTCCGGGTCATCTGGGGCCTGCCGGTCGATGCCCTGTTCCTGGAGGACGGATGCGACTCTTCGCGCGGACCAACCCGCGTCGACCACGTCGACGGCTGTTGCCGGCGACGATGGCAGTGGCAACGCTGCTGACGGTGGTGGTCGGCGCGCCGGCGGTGGCCGCGGCCCCCTCGACCGTGGTCGGCGTGGCCAGTGGCCGCTGTCTGGACGTGGTCAGCAACGTCCGAACGGCCGGCGCCGGCATCAACATCTACGACTGCAACGGTCAGGCCAACCAGGCGTGGACCTTCACCTCGGCCGGTGAGCTGCGGGTCTACGACGAGACGATGTGCCTGGACGTGGTCGGGCAGGACACCAGCGCGCCTGCCGCCCTGCAGATCTACGGCTGCAACGGCGGCGCCAACCAGCGCTGGCGGGTCAACACCGACGGGACCATCGTGGCCGTCCAGTCCGGCCTGTGTCTGGACGTGACCGGCGCCGGCACCGCGAACAGCACCACCGTCGGTCTGTGGACCTGCAACGGGCAGGGCAACCAGCGGTGGACGACGGCCCTGGGCAGCACCGACAGCCAGCCGCCCACCGCGCCGGGCAGCCCTCGGGTGAGCGGCCTGACGTGCAACTCCGTGACCTTCGCGTGGAACGCCTCGACCGACAACGTCGCGGTGGCCTTCTACGACGTCTACCACGACGGGCAGTTGATGAGGTCGGTCAGCGGCTCGACGTTGTCCACCGACCTCACCGTGGTCGCCGGGGCGACCTGGGGCCTGTACGTCAACGCCCGCGACGCCGCCGGCAACGTGTCGCAGGCCAGCACCACCGTCTCGATCACGCCGCCGCCGTGTCAGGCCGACACGCAGGCACCGACCGCGCCGACACAGCTCACCGGCACCGCGGCCGGCACCACGGTGACGCTGCGGTGGACGGCGTCGACCGACAACATCGGGGTCCGGGGGTACGACGTGTACCGCGGCGGCGTGAAGGTCGGCACGGTCACCGGCGCGCCCCCGGCCACCACGTTCACCGACACCGGTCTGGCGGCGAACACCGCGTACCAGTACTACGTGGTCGCCCGGGACGCGCAGGACAACGTCTCGCCGCGCAGCAGCACCACGACGGTGACCACCGGCGCCGCGTGCGGCAACCCGGTGTGCGGGGTACGACAGGTCACGACCGACACCGACATCCCGTGGGGACTGGTGACGTTGCCGGACGGCAGCGTCCTCTACAACCGCCGGGACGCGCACGACATCATCCAGCTCAACCCCACCACCGGGGTCAAGACCAACCTGGGCACGGTGCCGAACGTGCAGAGCACCGACGGTGAGGGCGGCCTGTTGGGCCTCGCCATCTCGGCCAGCTTCAGCAGCGACCGCTGGCTGTACATCATGCACACCTCGCCCAGCGACAACCGCGTCGTCCGGATCCGCCTGGAGAACGGCCGCCTCAACACCGCCAGCGAGCAGGTGCTGGTCAGTGGCATCCGGCGGAACAAGTACCACGACGGCGGTCGGCTGCGGTTCGGCCCGGACGGCAAGTTGTACGCCAGCACCGGCGACGCGCAGAACGGCGCGTACGCCCAGGATCGCTCCGCGCTCGAAGGCAAGGTCCTGCGCCTCAACCCGGACGGCACCGTCCCCTCGGACAACCCGTTCGGCAACTACGTGTGGAGCTACGGTCACCGCAACCCGCAGGGCCTGACGTTCGACTCGCAGGGCCGGCTGTGGGAGCAGGAGTTCGGCAACTCGATCATGGATGAGACCAACCTGATCACCCGGGGAGGCAACTACGGCTGGCCGGCGTGCGAGGGCACCAGTGGCACCTGCGGCACCGCCGGGTTCATCGCGCCGGTGCGCACCTACCCGACCGCGGAAGGATCCTGCTCCGGCATCACGATCGTGCGGGACGCGCTCTACGTGGCCTGCGCGCGGGGTGCCCGCATGTATCGCGCGGCGATCAGCGGCAGCAGCCTGACGAACGTGCAGACGTACTTCAGTGGCACCTACGGCCGGCTACGCACGGTGGAGCCCGCTCCCGACGGGGGGCTGTGGTTGACCACCACCAACCAGGGTGACAAGGACAGCACCCCGAACAACAGCAACGAGCGCGTCCTGCACGTCACGCTCGGCAACTGATCGGCGGCCTCCTCCGGCGCGGGCGACAGGTCGCGTCCGCGTCGGAGGATGGCCCGGTGAAGAAGAGAAGTCGCGGTGACCCCGCTGCCTCTCAGGCTGCGGATGCGGCGACGCAGAACTCGTTGCCCTCCGGGTCGGCCATCACCACGTGGTGCCGGTCGACCTCCTCCAGGATCGTCCCGCCCGCCTCGACCAGGCGGAGAGCTTCGGCCATGATCCGCTCCCACCGCTCGTCGGGGCCGCCGTGCACCGGCACGCGAATGTCGATGTGCAGGCGGTTCTTCGCCGTCTTGGGCTCGGGGACGTTGAGGATCGAGAGGCGCGGGCCGACACCGTACACCGTCCGGGTCACACAGCCACGCGCCGTGCTCGGGGAGGTCGTCCTCCGGCAGGTCGAACTGGGCGAGCCACTCCGCCCGCGTCGTGAAGGGCGGGGGCGGCGGCTCGTCGATGTAGCCCAGGGCGGTCTTCCAGAACGCGCCGAGCACCTGCGCGTCGGTGGAGTCGAGTGTCAGATCAATCCTCGCTGCCATGCCCGGAACATAGCGCTCACCTCCGACGGTCAGCGTGCTCACTCACTGGTCGCGGTGGTGCCTTATGCTGCGCGCGTCGGCACGGGGGCACGGGGAGATGGACATGCGACGCCAGGTCACGGCAGCGGTTGCGGCTGCCTTCGTCATGGTGGTGGCGGCGGGCTGCGGCACGCCGGCCGGTACGGACGGCGATCTGTCCGACGACTGGCGGCCGATGGCTCAGGCGGAGCAGTTCTCGCCGAAGGCGGGCGAGTGCCACACCATCTCCGAACCGACCGCGTACCTCACCAGCTACGCCCCGGTGGACTGCGCGAACACCCATCTGGTGGAGACCTTTCACGTGGGCACGTTCACCGGCGCGCTGGCCGCACGAACCTCGCCGCCCAAGGTGGAGTCGGCGACGATGCGGTCGACGTTCGCCGACTGTGACACGCGTGCCAAGCAGTTCGTGGGTGGCGACTGGCGCGATGCCCGACTGTCGGTGCAGGTCGCACCGGCGTCGCCGGCCGGCTGGGCGGGCGGTGCCCGCTGGTACCGGTGCGACATCTTCGAGGTGGACGAGGTCAACGGCCCGAACGGGGAGTCCGACGCCGCGATCCAGCGGCTCGGTTCTCTCCGCGATGCTCTGGCCAAGCGCTCCGGTCTGCTGCTCAGCTGCATGAACGAGGACAAGTGGGGCATGCTGCGGCCGGTCGCCTGCACCACCGGGCACCAGTTCGAGTACGCCGGCACCTGGACCGCGCCGGACCGCTCCTGGGGGGACGCCACCAGGGACGAAGCCTCCGTCCACTCCGCCTGCCGGGCGGTCATCGCCCGGTTCGCGAAGGTGCCGGTGGACGCCAAGCTGCCCTATCGCACCGGTACCGCGTACCGGTTCCCGAACCGGCTTCTGTGGGAGCGGGGTGACCGGGGCATTCGCTGCTATTACTGGTCCGGCGGCACGTCGGTCAAGCGGTCGATCGCCGGCGGCGGCACGGCGGTACTGCCGGTCCGCTGAAGCCGGGTCAGACCGGCCCGAGCAGGGCGGCCAACGCGGCGTCGCCCTGGCCGAGCTGCGCCCCACCGGCCGGCGGTACGACGAGGAAGCGCCGGCAGCCGTCGAGTTCCACGTACCGGTCCGGCCCGCCGGCACCGTTGAGCGGTCGCAGCACGGCGAAGCGTGACGCCGGGGTGGCACAGTCGTCCGCCGTGCGGGTGGTGGCCAGCGCCCGGAGCACGCCCGCCTGCCGCTCGGGTGGCAGCGGGCCGCCGTACTCGAAATCGCCTGCCGGTTTGCCGCCGCCCTGCTCGGACGCGGGCACCTGGTAGACGCAGAGGCGCAGCGGCCCGGCGGTGGGGACGGTGGCCGGTGCGGGCGGTCGGGGGCGTCCCATGCTCGTCTCCACCCACACCATGTCCGCCCACCGCTGCGAACAGCCGGCGGCCTCGGCCTCCGACGATTCGACCTGCCCGACGGCACGGGTGTCCACCGTGGTCAGCCGCAGTCCGTCGAGTGCCGCGCGGACCTCGGGGCGTGGCTTGCCACACACGTCGGTCGGCAGGTACGGGCGCAGCCAGCGTCCCCGCTCGTCGAGCAGCGCGAGCCACGGCGGGACGATCATGTCGAGGGTGCAGGCGATCTCCCCGTCCGCCCGCTGGGTGGGCAGGCGCAGCGCGTCCACGAGCGCACCGATCTCGTCGGCGCGTCGTTCGGTGGCCACCTGTTCCTGACCGCCGCCGGGGCGCGGCCGGATCTCCCGGCCGCAGAGCACGACGGCGACCGGGGTGAACGCGGGGTCGATGCGCCCGCTCTCCGGCTCGTCCCGGGCGGCGGCCGGCGGCGTCAGCAACACGGCGCCGGCCTGCGGTGCGGCTTGGGCGCAGGAGGCCCACCGGTCGACGATCCGGGCGGGGTCGGGCTCGTCCGCCGGCCCGGTCGCCGAGCCCGCACACCCACCCAGCGCCATGCCGAGCACCGCCGCCACCAGTACCGTGCCACCCGGGCGCATCCCGCTCACCACCTCTCCACCAGGAGATGGGACGGACGGCGGGCACACCCGGTTCCCGCCGGTCGTACCGGGACGCGGCGCTGGCGAAGCGGTGGCGTGACGTCGCCAACCATGGGTGCCACCGCCGGCCGCCGCCGGAGCGCCGGTCGGCAGAATGGCCAGATGGCACATCTGGGACTCGTCGCGTTGCTGGTCAGGGAGTACGACGAGGCGATCGACTTCTACGTCGGCGGCCTCGGCTTCGAGTTGGTGGAGGACACCACCCGACCGGACGGCTCGCGTTGGGTGGTGGTGCGCCCGCCGGGTGCCCGGGAGACGGCGGTGCTGTTGGCCCGCCCGAGCAGCCCGGAGCAGCAGGCGCGGATCGGCGACCAGACCGGCGGCCGGGTCGGCCTGTTCCTGTACACCGAGGACTTCGCCCGGGATCACGCGCGGATGGTGGTGGCCGGGGTGCGGTTCCTGGAGGAGCCGCGGCACGAGTCGTACGGCTCGGTCGCGGTCTTCGCCGACCTCTACGGCAACCGCTGGGACCTGCTCCAGCCCCGCAGCACAGAGTGACACATCAGCGACACGGCGCTCACAACGGGTGACCGGTTGTCGTCGGCCATGCTATTCTCCGATGTCGATCTCCGCCGCGCGGACCCGGACCGGGTCGTTGTCGGAAGGACGCCTCCCGATGCCGGCCGTTGCCACCCCGACCGTGCCGCCGCCCGCGCTGGACAGTCCGGCCGGCGGCGCGTTCAACCTCATCTTCACCACCCTGCCGGCGCTGCTGCGGCTGACCTGCGGGTTGGTCGGTGCGGCGGTGGCACTGTCGGTGCGTACCCCACCGGTCGAACCGGCCCTGCTGCTGCCGGTCGTGGCCGCGCTGACCGGCTGGTCGCTCTGGTACGCCGTCCGCGCGCTGCGCCACGGGTTCACCCCGGCCCTGGTCGCCGGTGACGTCACGGTCACCTCGGTGGCCTGCCTGCTGATACCCGTGCTGGTGGCACCCGGGGTGCTGCCCGGCGAGGGCAGTTGGATCGCGGTGCTCGCCAGCACCACGGTGATCAACGCACAGGCCACCGCCGCGCCGCGGTGGTCGGTCCCGGCCGGGCTGCTGGTCACCGCCGCGTACGCGCTGGGCACGTCCTCCGCCGGCAATTCCACCGAGGCGCGGGCGCACGCGGCCACGCTGCTCGTGCAGACCGCCTGCACGGCGATGATGACCGGGGTGATGCGCCGCCGGATCGGACGTGCGGACCGGGCGTTCGCCGAGCATCAGCGGCTGACCGGGGAGGCGTTGGTCGCCCGCTCGGCCCGGGAGGCCGAACGTCAGCAGAACCGCGATCTACACGACACCGTGCTCGGGACGTTGACCATGGTGGGGCTCGGCGCGGTGGCCGGCCCGTCCGCCGCGTTCCGCGAACGGTGTGCCGCCGACCTGCGTACCCTCGTCGCGGCCGCCGACGTCGGCCCGGTGCCCGGTGACGGCCCGGTGCCCCTGGACGAGCGGCTGCGCACGGTGCCCGACCGGTTGTCCGAGCTACCGGTGACCCTGGAGCTGGCGGGGTGCGCGGTGCCCGCCGGGGTGGCCGACGCGATCACCGAGAGCACCTACGCGGCGCTGTCCAACGTGGTCCGGCACGCTCCGGGGGCGCGGGCCACGCTGCGGCTTTCCCGCGACGCGATCGCCGTCGTGGTCGAGGTCGCCGACGACGGTCCGGGCTTCGACCCGGCCACCGTCCCCGCGCACCGGTACGGGTTGCGCGAGTCGATCCGCGGCCGGATGGCGACGGTCGGCGGGCGGGCCGAGGTGCACTCGACCCCCGGTGGGGGCACCCGGATCCGACTGGAGTGGCCCGGTGTCGGCTGACCTCGGCGCCGCGACGCCGCCCACCCCCGTGGCCGAGGCGCCTGAGCGCACCGGGGGCGGCGTGCCGGCGCCCCGGGAGTCGGCGTCCACGGCCGCGCTCGCCGCACCGGCCGCCGTGGCCCACGCCTCCGACCGGGGTGCCCGGATAGTCGCCGTCGCCATCGCGCTGGCCTGGCACGTCGCCATCGGGCTGCCGGCGGTGCTCGCCGCCCGCGCGGAGTTCGCCGCGCCGGTGGTGGTGCTCGGCGGATGGGTGCTGGTCCTGGCCGCCGGTGCGACGGCCGGGGTGCTGCTGTTGCGGGGCACGCCGCTGCCGCCGTGGCCGCTGGCCGGGCTGCTGCTCGTCGTCGACGCGGCGGTCTTCGCCGCCGCCGGCGAGCGACAGCTGTTCACCGCCGGCAACTGGGTGTGGGGCACGCTCGGCTGGTTCTTCGTGCTCGCGCTGTGGGGACGGCGGGTCGCCGGGCTGGTGGCGCTGTTGACCACGCATGCGGTGATCGCGCTGGTCGCCGTGCTCGGGCACGGCTCCGACGGTGCCGACCTGGCCCGCTACGTGATGTACGTCTACGGCACGTTCTCGCTCCCGGTGGCGGTCTTCGTGGGCAGCGCGGCGATCGTCGGGCTGGCCCGGGAACGGGCCGCCGCCGCGGCCGCCATGCACACGATGGCCGCGGAACGCGACGCCGCCGAGCGGGGCCTGCGGGAACGCCGGGACCGGCTCGCCCTGGTCGGGGCGGCGGCCGGGCGGGTGCTCGGCGAGTTGGCCTCCGGTCAGGCCGACCCGGACGACCCGGAGGTGCAACGGCGGTGCGTGCTCGCCGCCGCCCGGCTGCGCCGCCTGATCGCCGAGTCCGACGACGTGCCCGATCCGCTGCTGCACGAACTGCGGGCGGCCGTCGATCTGGCCGAACGCAACGGCCTGCCGATCGATCTGGTCACCATCGGCGGGCCGCCGCCGCTGCCGGTGGAGATCCGCCGTCAGCTGGCCGACCCGCTCACCGGCATCCTCGCCGATGCCCGGGGGTGGGCCCGGCTGACCGTGGTGTCCGGCCCCGACGAGGTGGTGGTCAGCCTGGTCACGCCGGACCGGCAGGAGCCGGAGGCGACCGGGCCGCCGCTCGGGGACCACGACGACGGGCCGGTGCAGCACCTCTACGAGCGGGACGGGGACATCAGATGGGCACAGACCCGGTGGCGGAGGTGACGGGCGCCCGGCCGGTCGGGGTGGCGATCGTCGACGACCACCCGGTGGTCGTCGAGGGCGTCCGCGCCTGGCTCGCCACCGAGACACGACTGACCGTGCTGGCCACCGGTGACGACCCGGACGAGGTGCTGCGGGCGGCGCCGGACGCCGACGTGGTCCTGCTCGACCTGCGACTGCACGGCAGGATGGCGCTGGACAAGCTGGCCGAGCTGAGCGCCGCCGGGCGGCGGGTGGTGGTCTACTCGGAGCACACCGACCCGGAGACGATGCTCGCGGCGCTGGACGCCGGCGCGGTGGCGTTCCTGGCCAAGCACGAGGGCCGGGAGCACTGCGTGGCGACCGTGCTGGCCGCGGCGAGCGACCGCCCCTATGTGCCGCCGGCGTTGGCCGGCGCGATGGTCGGCGACCCCCGACCGGACCGGCCGATGCTGTCCGACAAGGAACGTGAGGCGCTGCTGCTGTGGTTCCAGTCGATGTCCAAGGCGTCGGTGGCCCGCCGGATGCAGATCAGCGAACACACGGTCAAGCAGTACGTCGACCGCGCGCGGATCAAGTACACCCGGGCGGGGCGCCCAGCCGCCACAAAGGCGGCGTTGCTCGCCCGTGCGATCGAGGACGGCCTCGTCCGCCCGGAGGAGATCGGCATCTACCGGTCACAGGCGACGCACGACCGGCCGACCCCCTAACGGGCGTCATGACAGCGGACCTCGGATCCGCCAGGCTTCTGAGCACAGCCCGCTGACCGGAAGGTCGTGACGATGCACTCCGACGCGTCTCCCTTCTTCATCGGACCCCATCGGTTCGACGCGCCGGACGACGACGTGGGGCCGGTCCTGGACCGCCGCTACGACCTGCGTCCGATGCCCGGTGAACGGGTGCTCGGCCGGCACCGGCTGCTGGTCGCCGGCTACCTGCTCGGGCCGACCGAGGCGCGGCGGGGCTGGGGGCTGCCCGGCCCGGTCTCGGTGACCGTCACCGACCAGCGGATCTGCTGGGTGGGCACCGGTTCCCAGCTCTCCCTGGTCGCCGACGACACGCCCCGCTCCCGGCTCGCCGGTCGGCTGCCGGGGCTGATGAGCGGGCAGATCCGCTGGCAGTGGCCGTCCCGTCTGGAGCTGCCGCCGGCCACCGCGGACGCCCCGGCGCAACTGCTGATCGTCTGCGACGCGCTGCGCACCATCCAGCAGCCGGCGCTGGCGCTCGGCGGGTCGGCCGGCGAGGTCCTCGCGCTGGCCCAGCAGGTCCGCCGTGCGGTGGCGATGTTCCGGCTCACCCGCCCGCACCTGGTCGACCTGTCGGCGCAGGAGCGCGACGTCCTGCTGCTGCGGGCCGGCCCCGGCCTGCTCGCCGGGGACACCCGGGTCACGCTGCCCGGCTCGCTTCCGGTGGAGTTCCGCTCCCGCGACGACTACTACCGCTCGGGGCCGGAGCCGACCTCGTGGACCGGGCTCGCGGGCGGCACCGCATCCGGGCATCGGTGAAGCCGACGCTCCGCGCGGCCGACTCGACCGTCGTACCGTGGCGCTCATCCCGCGAAGCGCGACGGTGACACATCCTCCGACGAGCGTGATGCCGCTGAGTCATCAAGATGACTCAGCGGCATCACGCTCAACAGGACTAGCCCTGCCCCGGCGGCAGGCCAGCACCCCATGCGGCCTCGTGGCGGGTGCGGATCGATCCAGCGTCAGGCGCTGGGGGTGCGCTGCTCACCTGCGGCGTCCAGGGCGGCGGCCTCCTCCGGCGTGGGTGCGCTGCCGCCCAGGTGCGCCGGCAGCCACCAGGTGTCCTCCGGGCCGGCCGGCGCGTCCGGGTACTCCCGCTGGGCCCGGTCGACGAGCGCGCTGAGTCGGGTGGTCAGCTCGGCGGCCAGCGCGTTCGGGTCGGGGTGATCGGCCGGGTCGATCGGCTCGCCGATGAGGATCGTGATCGGGGTGTGCCGGCGGGTGAGGGTGCGGGGGCGGCCCTTCGTCCAGAGCCGTTGAGTGCCCCACAGCGCGACCGGCAGCACCGGCACCTTCGCCGAGCGGGCCATCCGGACGGTGCCGCTCTTGAGTTCCTTCACGGTGAACGACTGGCTGATCGTCGCCTCGGGGAAGACGCCGACCACCTCGCCGCGCTTCAGGGCGGCCACCGCGGCCCGGAACGACGCCGCACCGGCCTCCCGGTCGACGGGGATGTGTCGCATGCCGCGCATCAGCGGGCCGGAGATCCGATGCGTGAACACCGACTGCTTGGCCATGAACCGGACCAGCCGGCCGGACGCGTTCGCGCCCAACCCGGCGAAGATGAAGTCGAGATAGCTGACGTGGTTGCTGGCCAGCACCGCCCCGCCGGTGCGGGGTACGTGGTGGGCGCCCTCGATGGTGATCTTCAGGTCGAGGACCCGGAACATCGTCTTGGCGGCGGCGATAACGGGCGGGTACACGAGCTCCGGCATCCGCAGAATCTACCCTGCTCCGCTGGGGATCGCCTGGGTGGTGACCGGCGGCGACACGCCGGTCGCGTCGCCGCCGGTGAACGCCGGCCCGTCCGGTCAGTCGCCGAGGCTGTCCAGGTCCAACCTGCCGCGGGCGAACGCGTCCACCCGACCCCAGCGACCCGGAATGTCCAGCACCTCGATCCGGCCCATGCCGACCGGCAGCCGTGGCTCGACCGCCAGGTGGCCCTCGTGTGGCTCCAGGCCCAGCATGGTGCGCAGCAGCAACAGCGGCGTACCGGTGGACCAGGCCTGCGGGCTGCACGCCGTGGGGTACTCGACCGGGAACTTGGTCAGCTCCCGCGGATAACCACCGAACGCCTCGGGAAGCCGCCCGTTGAAGTAGGTGGCCGCGTCCAGGATGCCGTTGGCGATGCTGGCGGCCTCTTCGGCGAAGCCGTACCGGCGCAGACCCCAGGCGATGAAGGAGTTGTCGAACGGCCAGATCGTGCCGTTGTGGTAGCCGATCGGGTTGTACCGCGCCTCCCCCTCGGCGAGCGTGCGCACCCCCCACCCGCTGAACAGCCGCGGCCCGACCAGGTGCTGAGCGATCTTCTCCGCCCGCTCCTGGTCGACGATCCCGCTCCAGAGCAGGTGACCGATGTTGGAGCTGAGGACGTCGCACTGGCGGCCGTTCGGGTCCAGGGCCAGCGCGTAGTACTCGCCGTCGGCAACCCACCAGTCCCGGTTGAACCGCTGCTTCAGCTCCGCCGCCTCCCGCTCCAACTGGTCGGCGAACTCCGGGTCGTCCCAGAACTCGCGGGCCATCCGGGCGGCGCGGATCTTCGCGTCGTACGCGTACCCCTGCACCTCGCAGGTGGCCCGCGGGAACGGCGGCAGCGTGCCGTCGGCGTAGGAGATCGAGTCCCAGGAGTCCTTCCAGCACTGGTTCTCCAGGCCGGTGTCGGTGTTGCGCCGCTCGTACCAGATGTAGCCGTTGCCGACCAGGTCGGCGTAGTTGTCGATCCACCTGAGCGCGGCCCGGGACTCCTGCTCCAGTTCCTTGACCAACGCGACGTCCCCGGTCCACCGCTCGTACTCGTCGAGCAGCACGACGAACAGCGGGGTCGCGTCCACCGAGCCGTAGTACGGCGAGTGCGGCTGCTCCTCGAACGCCGCGGTTTCGCCGTAGCGCATCTCGTGCAGGATCCGCCCGGGATCCTCGTCCCGGAAGTCGTCGAAGCGGCTGCCCTGCAGGGACGCGAGGATGCGCAGCGTGGTCTTCGACAGCTGCGGGGTGAACGGCAACGTCTGCAGGCAGGTGAGGATGCTGTCCCGCCCGAACATGGTCATGAACCAGGGCAGGCCGGCGGCGGGCAGGGTGGCGCCGCCCAGCGACAGCGGCGAGAAGCGGAGCGCCGCCAGGTCGATGAGGCTGCGCCGGTACGTGCTGGCCACCCGGCCGTGCTCGCTGTTGACCTTCGGGGCGTCCGCGATCCACTTCTCCAGGTCGTGCTGCAGCGCCAGCCGCTCGGTGCCGTGCACCCGCAACCCGATCCGCAGGTCCCGACCACCGGGTCCGAGGGCGTGGGTCCGGACGTCGATCGCGGTGTTCCACTGCTCGTTCGGTTCCAGGTGGACGGTGTACGCGAAGCCCTTGCTGTCGTAGCGGGCCGCCATCGACGAGGAGATGACCGTCTCCCGCCGGAAGTTGCCCCGCCGGTAGCCCAACCGCAGTTTGTCCGTCTCGACCTCGGTGTAGTTCTCGCCCTTCTTGTTCAGGATCTCGTCCTTGACCTGGAACAGGTCGGCGAAGTCCGATGCCGCGTCCATCCGGATCTCCAGGTCGACCGGCTTCTCGTCGTGGTTGAGGATGGTGAGCTGCTCCCGGAAGCTGCCGCCCACCGCCCGCTCCCGGATGATCGACAACTTGGCGTCCACGTAGTGGGTGGCCATCCCCGGCACGAGGAAGAACCGGGACTCGAAGTACTGGAGGTCGTCGAAGGAGAGCGAGTTGAGTCGCTCCCCGTTGACGGTGAGCACCCAGGTGGACAGGAACCGTGTGTCGAGGGAGAACAGCCCGGTGGGCTCACTCGGGGTCGCCTCGATGTCGCCGGTGTCCTCGCAGACGACGAACGTGTTGCCGTCGAGGATCCGGACCATGTTGCTCTGCCCCATCAGTGCACCTCCCCCGCGAAGCGCCGGCGCGGCCCACGCGCGTCCGGTGAACCCGGGAAGATCCGCTCCACCTGCACGACGAGCCGGGCATCGCCGGCCACCGTCATGTCGCCCCGCAGCAGGGCGGCCAGGCCGTGTTCGCGGCCGGTGGCGAGGTCGTCGAAGAGGGCGGGGCTCGCCCCGATGACGGTGTCGGCCTCCCGGTCCTCCTGGCTCACGTTCAGCTGGCCATGGTCGATCCGCAGCAGCCAGTGCCGGGTCTGCGCGCCCTCGTGCAGGTCGATGCGCAGCGTCCCGGAGGTCTTCGCCAGCAGGGGCTCGTACCCCCTGCGGTCCAGGTCCTCGAAGAACCTCGTGGTCGCGTCCACCATCGGGTCCACTCCTCCCAGTTCGCCGGGCCCGGGATCCCACCCGGCGCGCGTCGCGCGCACGGCCGGCCTGGCACGTCCCCGCACGGGTCCCCGCCGGTCGCGCCGTCAATCTCGCCCGGATCGGGTGAACGGCCCGGGTCCTCACGACGCGCGCAGCGCCGGCCCTCCCACGAGGGGAGAGCCGGCGCGTCCGCGGCGGACGATCAGTTGTTCGGGTCGTCGGCGCTGATGTCGGCCAGAACCGACTGCGGTTCGCGCTCGACCGCGAGGTCGCCCATCGACACGAGCCCCACCAGGCGCCCGTCGTCGATCACCGGCAGCCGGCGTACGGCGTAGGTGCGCATCAGGTCCGCGGCGGCCACCGCGTCGTCGTACTGACTCACGGTGATCACATCGCGGGTCGTGATCTGGTTCAGGCGGGTCGAGCCCGGGTCCATGTTCTCCGCGACACCCCGGACCGTGATGTCCCGGTCCGTGACGATGCCGACCACGTTGTCGCCGTCGGTCACCACCACGTCACCAATCGCACTGTCACGCATCTCCTGCGCGGCTGCGATGAGCGTGTCGCTGCCGTCCATCGTCACCAACCGGGTCGTCATGAACTCTCCGACCGTTGTCATGGTGCTCCCCTCTCGGTGTCGGCACGGCCGTCTACCCGCCACGCGGGAGGGGGTAACGCGTACGGCGTGGTCGCCCTTGGGGAACGGCGTGCGTCGGCCGCGTCGCCTACGGTGGGCCGATGGTGGCGGGCGAGCGGGAGCTGCGGGACCTGGTTGCCGGCAGCGGCTGGTTGACCCGGGCGTTGACCGTGGTGCGCGACTCGGGCCTGCCGGACGCCTGGATCGGCGCGGGCGCCCTGCGCGACCTGGTCTGGGGCGAGCGGTACGGCGACGGGTTCGACCCGACGACGGTCCGGGACGTGGACGTGGTCTTCTTCGACCCGACGAGGTTGACCCGTGACGACGACGACCGGGCCACCGCCCGGCTGACGGCGGCGTGGCCGCAACCGCCGTGGCAGGCGCGCAACCAGGCGGCGGTGCACATCTGGTACGCGGCGAAGTTCGGTGGCGACCCGATCGCCCCGTACCGCAGCGTGGCCGAGGCGGTCGCCACCTGGCCGGAGTACGCGACCGCCGTGGCCGTCCGCCTCGATGGGGGCGACCGGCTGGAGGTCTGCGCGCCGTACGGCCTGGCGGATCTGCTCGGCGGGGTGTGGCGGCACAACCCGGCGCGGGTGGACGTGGCGCTGTCCCGGCAGCGGTTGGCCCGGCACCGGCCGGCGCAGCGCTGGCCGGGCGTGACCGTGATCGAGCCAGGCTGACCGGCCAGGTCGGGCGGCGGCCTCCGGTGGGGCGCCGCGCGCCCGACGGGCGTCGGCGACCGCGACGCGCGTCAGCCCCGGGGCGGCATTCCGTAGATCCGCTCCACGTGCAGGCGCAGCACCAGCCGGCCCTCGTCGACCATGACCTGCCGGTACTCGTCCCAGTCCGGGTGCTCGCCGCGCAGCGCCCGGTAGAGCGTCACCAGCTCCTCGACCGTCGCGTCGCCCGGCTCGGCGGCGGGCGTGGTCAGCTCTGCGCGCCCCTCGACCACCGCGTACGCCCAACCGTCCTCGCTGCTCACGTGGAAGCTGGCTCGCGGGTCGCGACGCAGGTTGGCGGTCTTGGCCCGCC
The DNA here is from genome assembly GCF_040654415.1 of Micromonospora sp. NPDC050695. Lineage (NCBI taxonomy): Bacteria > Bacillati > Actinomycetota > Actinomycetes > Micromonosporales > Micromonosporaceae > Micromonospora > Micromonospora sp. NPDC050695. The sequence goes on along the minus strand of NZ_JBFAHZ010000047.1, from coordinate 27,913 downwards.
CCTCGGTGACGGAGACCCGGATCAGCCCAGCGTCCCGGTCGTACGAGTAGACCACGGTGGACAGCTGCGGTCGCCCGTCCCGTTTGATGGTCGCCAGCACGCCCATCGAGCGGCCGGCGATCAGGTCGGTCAACGCCTGCTGGGTGCGGTCATCCGGCACGGTGTCCTCCATGGGCCGTCGGCTTCGCCCCCCATCCAAGCACGCCTGGGCGGCCGCCGCCCCGCCCGGAACGGGGCCCGAGCCCCCGCCGGTGGCCGGCGAGGGCTCGGGGTGAGCGTGCCGGTCAGCGACGCTCGGCGGCGACCAGCTCGGCAAGCTGCACCGCGTTGAGTGCGGCGCCCTTGCGCAGGTTGTCGTTGGAGCAGAACAGGGCCAGCCCGTGCTCCACGGTCTCGTCGGCGCGGATCCGGCCCACGTAGGTCGGGTCCTGACCGGCCGCCTGCAACGGCGTGGGTACGGCGGTCACCGCGACCCCGGGTGCGTCGGCGAGCAGCTCGTGGGCACGCTGCGGGGTGAGCGGCCGCGCGAACCGGGCGTTGATCTGCAGCGAGTGACCGGTGAAGACCGGCACCCGGACGCAGGTGCCGGAGACCTTCAGGTCGGGAATCTCCAGGATCTTGCGGCTCTCGTTGCGGAGCTTCTGCTCCTCGTCGGTCTCGAACGAGCCGTCGTCGACGATCGAGCCGGCCAGCGGGAGCACGTTGAAGGCGATCGGCTCGGCGAACGAGCGCGGGGCGGGGAACTCCACGGCCGAGCCGTCGAAGGCCAGCCCGGCGGCGTGCTCGGCGACCTTACGGACCTGCTCGTCCAGCTCGGCGACGCCGGCCAACCCGGCACCGGAGACGGCCTGGTACGTCGACACGACCAGGCCGACCAGGCCGGCTTCGGCGTGCAGCGGGCGCAACACCGGCATCGCGGCCATCGTGGTGCAGTTGGGGTTGGCGATGATGCCCTTCGGGCGGTTGCCGGCGGCGTGCGGGTTGACCTCGGCGACCACCAGCGGCACCTGCGGGTCCATCCGGAACGCCGACGAGTTGTCGATCACCACGGCGCCGGCCTCGGCGACCCGGGGGGCCAGCTCCAGGGCGGTGCCCTTACCGGCCGAGAAGAGCACGATGTCCAGTCCGGAGTAGTCGGCGCTCGCCGCGTCCTCGACGGTCACCTCGCCGTCGCGCCACGGCAGCGCGCGCCCGGCGGACCGCGCCGAGGCGAACAACCGCACCTGCTCCGCCGGGAACTCCCGCTCCGCCAGCACCTGCCGCATAACGCCACCGACCTGACCGGTGGCCCCCACAATGCCGATCCTCATGCCCCGGAGGCTACCGACCCCACCCCCGCAACCGGGACCCCTTTCCCACCCCCCGGGTCAGCATCACACCCCGACCCGCATCTCCCCGAAGACCGGGTTGATCATGAGGTTGGCGGGGCTCTTGTTGATCGAACTCCCCGCCAACCTCATGATCACCGCGGAAGTGGGGGTCAGGGGAGCAGGGCGCCCAGGTTTGCCGCTTGCAGCTCGTCGCGGATCACCGCCGCGTCGCCCTCGATCACCAGGGTCAGCGCCTCGGGGTGCAGGTGGGTGGCCGCCGCCTCGGAGACCTCGCGCACGTCGGCCGCCAGCAACGCCTCCCGCAGACGTGCGTGGTAGTCGTCCGGCAGGTCGTGCACCACCAGCGTGGTCAACGCCGAGGCGATCGCCCGGGGGCTCTGCAACTCGACCGACAACTGCCCGGCCCGCCAGGCACGGGCCACCGCCAGTTCGTCCTCGGTCACCCCGCCGGCCTGCGTACGGGTGATTTCGCCCACCGCCTCGATGAGGGCCGGCGCGGTGACCGCGGTCTGCACGCCGGAGCTGACCGCGAACCGGCCGAACCGGCGGGACGAGGCGAACTCACCCCGGATGCCGTACGTGTAGCCGCGCACCTCACGGATCAGGTGGTTGAGCCGGGACGTGAACGCCCCGCCGAGCACCGTGCCGGCGAGCGTCATCGGCACGTGGTCGGGGTGCGCCCGGTGCGGCGACGGGTGGCCCAGCCGCAGCGTGGACTGCACCGAGCCGGGCCGATCCACCAGGATGATCCGCCGCTCGGTGTGCAGCGACACCTCGATCGGACCACCCCGGTCGGCGGGACCACCGCCGGTGCCGGCGAACGCGGCGGAGGCCAGCGCGTCCAGGTCGATCCGGTCCAGGTCACCGGCGACGACCAGCGTGCCGGGCCGCAGGAACCACTCGGAGTGGAAGACCGTCACGTCCTCCACGTCCAGACCGGCGACCGACTCCGGGTCGCCGTACATCGGACGCCCCCAGCGGTTCTGCGCGCCGAACAGGTCCGCGCGCAGCGCCGCGTCGGCACGCGGGCCGGGGTTGGCCCAGTCCATCCGCAGCGCGGTCGCCTCGTCGTCCCGGACCCGCTGCACGTCGGCCGGGTCCAGCCGGGGCGTCCGGACGGCCTCGGCGAGCAGTTGCACCGCCGCGGTCAGCCGGTCCACCGGCACCTGGACACTGACCTGGAACGAGTCCCAGTCCAGTCCGGTCACCAGCTCGGTGCCGAGCGCCTCGATGGCCAGCGCGTACGCGGTGGCGTCCCGCTGCGCGGTACCCTCCTCCAACGCCTTGGCCAGCACCCCGCCCAGCCCTTCCTTGCCGTTCGGCTCCCGGCCGGCGCCGGCCTCGAGCAGCAGCAGGGCGACGGCCAGATTCTGCCCGGGCAGGTGCGCGGCGACGACCTGGCCACCGGCCACGGCGCGGCGGACCACCGGCGGGAACCGGTACGGGCGGGCGGCACCCGGGCCGGGACGGTCGGCGATCAGCGTCATGCGGTCTCCTCGGGCACGTAGGTCAGGGTCACCCGGTCGGCGGCGCCGAGCACCTCGGCGGCTACCTCGGCGATCTGCTCGGCGGTCACGGCGAGCCAGGCGGGCAGCCGGTCGCCGGCACGGGCCGGATCACCGAACTGGGTGGCGTACCGGCCCAGCGTGTCGGCGCGGCCGTCCACCGTCGACATCTGCCGCCACCAGGCGGTGCTCAGCAACGCCTTGGCGCGGTCCAGTTCGGCGGCGGTCACCGGCACGGTGGCCAGCTCGTCGACGACCTCGGCGAGCCCTTCGGCGAGCCGTTCGGCGCTCACCCCGGGGCGGGCGGTCGCGGTGGCGATCAGCGGCGCCGGTGCGTGCGCGAGGTCCACCCCGTACGCCCCGACCAGGTCCGGCTGGGCGATCCGCTCACCGTCGGCGAGCCGCTGGTAGAGCCGGCTGCCCCGGCCGCTGCCGAGCACGGTGGCGAGGACGGTGAGCACGTCGTACCCGGGGCTGCCGAACGGGTGGCCGCGGTGCGCGACGTACACCCGCGGTGCCGGCACGTCGGCGGTCACCGTCTGCACGGCGGGCTGTCCGGTGGCCGGCACGCTCCGCCCGTCCGGTGCGGGCGGGATGTCGTCGCGGGCGGGCAACGCGCCGAAGTACTTGTCAGCCAGCGCGAACACCTCGGCGGCCGGCGCGTCGCCGACCACGGTGAGCACCGCGTTGTTCGGCACGTAGTACGTCTCGTGGAACGCCTGGAAGGTGGCGAGGTCGGCGGCGTTCAGGTCGGCCATCGAGCCGATCGTCGAGTGGTGGTACGGGTGCCCCGGCGGGTAGAGCAGCGGCAGCAGCCGCAGCAAGGCGTCGCCGTACGGGACGTTCTCGTAGCGCTGCCGCCGCTCGTTCTTCACCACCTCGCGCTGGTTGTCCAGCGTCTCCTGGGTGAGCGCGGGGACCAGGCCGCCCATCCGGTCGGCCTCCAGCCAGAGCGCCAGCTCCAGGTGTTCGGCGGGGACGGTCTCGAAGTAGTTGGTCCGGTCCGGGTTGGTGGTGGCGTTCAGCGAACCGCCGGAGCCCTGGATCAGCTTCATGTGCTCGGTCTTCGCCACGTTCACCGAGCCCTCGAACATCAGGTGCTCGAAGAGGTGGGCGAAGCCGGTCTGCCCGGCCGGCTCGTGCCGGGAGCCGACGTCGTACCACAGATTGACGGCCACGGCGGGCGCGGTGCGGTCCTCGCTCACCACCACGCGTAGGCCGTTGTCCAATCGGGACGTTTCGATGGGCCAGGGGTAACCGCTGTCGGGCATGGCACCGACGCTATCCGATCTCGCGGGCGGAAAGGTGACGTGCGGTCGGTCGGCGAGCCGACCCGCCCGCTTCGGGACCTCCGCCCGGGGTATCGGAGGGGAATGACCGTCACCCCACCGGTGTCCCGGGCCGTCGAACGCGCCGCCGCCGCGCTCGGCAGGCTGCGCCGCGGTCGGTTGCTGCATCCCGCCGGTCGCTCGTTCGCCGGCGAGGTGGTGATCTGGGGTACGCCCGGACCACCCACCGGGGTCGGTCTGCTGGACGACCCCGGCCGGTATCGGGCGACCGTCCGACTCTCGAAGGGGACGCCCACGCCCGGCAGTTGGCCGGACGTGCTGGGCCTGGCGCTACGCCTGCACCTCAATGCCGGCCGACCGTTCGACCTGCTGGTCAGCTCCAGCGGCGCGGCACCGCTGCTGCGAAACCTGCCGCTGCCCTGCCGCGACTTCAGCGGGACGTACAGCACGATCATGGGCTACCGCGCGGGTCCGCGTCGGCTCTGGCTGGCCGCGCTGGCCGACCCGGAGTCGGTCGACCTCGGCCGCGGCCTGGACGCGGTGGCCGCCGCCGCCCGGGCGAACGCGCCACGCCTGGTGCTCGCGGTCGCGTCCGCCGTGGGGCCGTGGCGGCCGGTCGGGCAGGTCAGTCTCGGCACCCCGCTCGGCGCCCGGGAGGACGCCGCGCTCGCGTTCGACCCGGTGCGTAACCTGCCGCCCGAACTGCGGGCGGCCGGCCCGCTGGCCTGGCTGCGGGAGCGGACCTACCGGGGGTCACGCCGGGCGCGCGGGGTGGATGGTCAGTCCGGGGGTTCGACGGCGGCCACCGTCTGATCGGAGGTACGTCGTTCCAGCACCGTGTCCGGTGCCGCGTTCTGGTCGGCCTCGCGGATGTCCGACTCGGCGAGGATGGCTTCCGCCTGCGCCCGTGGGTCGTCGCTGCCCGCCGCCGCCTCCTCGGGGAGGAGGTGCGCGCGGGACTCCACCCGGGCCTGGTCGCTGTGCTCGTCTGTCATGGCACCCCTGTTACCCCGGGCCGGCCCTCGGCACGCGAGGTTCACGCCGCACTTTGGGACAAGACAACGGAACTGCCCGCCGGGTCGGGTAGGCTGGCCGGCGTGACGCGTTCGTATCGATGGTTTAGACAGCCGGCTCGCACGCCGGTGACCTCACCATGATCTGACGTCACCACGGACCGAGTCGGCTGGGCAGGAGCTGTCGTTCCTGCCCTTTTGCGTACGAGCAGCCGGCTCGTCCCGGGCGCCGGCCCCGGGCACGGTCGGCGAAAGGATGCCCACCGTGACCACCCCGGAGACCGATCGGGTCAGCGATCAGCGAATCGAACGTGTCGTGCCGCTGACCACCCCCGCCCTGCTGCACCACGAGTTGCCCCTGGACGCCCCGCTCGCCTCGGCCGTGCTGACCGGCCGACGCGCGGTGGGTCGCGTGCTGGACCGCGAGGACGACCGCCTGCTGGTGGTGGTCGGTCCCTGCTCGGTGCACGACCCGGCCGCCGCCCTCGACTACGCCCAGCGGCTGCGCACCGCCGCCGACCGGCTCGCCGACGACCTGCTGATCGTCATGCGGGTCTACTTCGAGAAGCCCCGGTCAACCGTTGGTTGGAAGGGCCTCATCAACGACCCCGGGCTGGACGGCAGCGGAGACGTCAACACCGGCCTGCGGCGAGCCCGGGCACTGCTGCTCGACGTGCTGCGCCTCGGCCTGCCGGTCGGCTGCGAGTTCCTCGATCCGATCACGCCGCAGTACATCGCGGACACGGTGGCCTGGGGCGCGATCGGCGCCCGCACGGTGGAGAGCCAGGTGCACCGGCAGCTCTCGTCCGGCCTGTCCATGCCGATCGGCATGAAGAACCGCCCCGACGGCAGCATCGGCACGGCCGTCGACGCCATCCGGGCGGCCGGCGTACCGCACGTCTTCCCCGGCATCGACTTCTCCGGCACCCCGGCGATCATGCACACCCGCGGCAACACCGACGGGCACCTGGTGCTGCGCGGCGGGGGCGGCCGGCCCAACTACGACGCCGACTCGGTCGCCGGCGCGCTGGACCTGCTGCGGGCGGCCGGCCTGCCGGAGCGGCTGGTGATCGACGCCAGCCACGCCAACAGCGGCAAGGACCACCGTAACCAGCCGCTGGTCGCCGCGGACGTGGCCGCCCAGCTGGCCGCCGGTCAGCGTGGGATCACCGGCGTGATGCTGGAGTCGTTCCTGCTGCCCGGCCGCCAGGACCTCGACCCGACCCGTGAGCTGGTGTACGGCCGTTCGGTCACCGACGCCTGCCTCGGCTGGGACGAGACCGCGGACGTGCTCGACCACCTGGCCACCGCCGTGCGGGCCCGCCGGGCCACCGTGCCGGCCCCGGGCCTGACGGTGTGACGGCCGGCACGACGGGGCACGGAACACGGACGGGCGGCACCTGGTTAACTGAGGTGTCGGTGTGTCCAGTGTCCCCGGGCCTCACCTAAATTGCCCTCGCGGAATACCGTTCGGCTGGAGCCGCGTCGTGCCACTCGCCGAGAGGCGACCTGCACACCGACACCAACGCCGCCCCCGGCCCACAAGGCCGGGGGCGGCGTTGTCTGTGGGGTGGACCACTGGCGTGACGTTTGACCGATTCCGGCCCGGGTAGCTGATCGGCGTGACCGACGACGCATCCGTGGCCGGCGAGCCGGACACCCGGGCCCTCGACGATCTGCTGGACGACATCTTCCGGGGTCAGGAGCGGGTCACCCAGGGGGAGATCTACCGCCGGGCGGTGGCCGCCGAGCTTCCGCCGGACCTGCTCGCCCGCATCGACGCGCTCCCCGAGGGCGAGTACTCGGTGGACGAGGCGAGCGACCTGCTGGGCGGCTCCGTCGCCTGAGCGACCGCAGAAGGGACACCGACATGACGCACCACGAGGATCACGAGGACAGGGTTCCGGCGCTGGGCCAGCCGCCGAAGGGCCGGGACACCACCCCCGAGCCGGACTTCGCGAACGAACACGACCGCACCGCGGTGGACCGGGACATCATCACCGGGGCCGACGAGGACGAACGGGAACCGGAGTCGCCGCACGGCTGGTCCGGCATGCAGCGCTGAGGCGTACGACGAGAGGGGGCCGGCATCTGCCGGCCCCCTCTGCGCGTCCGCTCGTCAGTCCTCGTCGTCGTGGCCGCCCTCCGCGGCCTGCTGGGCGGCCGCGTACGCCATCTGGAGGAAGTCGGACGCGGCGACCGCGGTGAGCGCCGTGGCCACCAGTCGGGTCAGCCGGGGCGCGAGCACCAAACCGCCGGTCAGCCCGGTGGCCACCCAGACCGCCAGGCAGAACGGGCAGCTGAGCAGCTCGCCGATGGCGTGCCGGGTGGGGCTGCCCGAGTCGCGGACCTGCTCCATCACCTCGCCGCTGCCGATCGGCCGGTCGTAGCGGGTGAACGGGGCCCGCAACGGGCTGGTCACGGCGTCCTTGGAGAGCAGGCGGCTGAGCTTGTGCGTGGCGATGGAGAGCAGCACCACGTCGGCCGGGGCGGGACGCTCGGGCACCGGCCGCCCGGTCGCCTTGACCAGGCCGGCGAGCACCCCGGTCACGCCGGCGTAGGTGCCCATCGCGGCCAGGTAGCCGCCGAGCGGCCGATGCTCGTGCGGCGCGTACGCGCGGCGTAGCCGTACCGCCTTCTCTCGCAGGCCAGTGTCGGTCACGCGGTCTCCTCCCAGGTCGTGGTGTGCGGGGGCGGGCGCCCGGTGCGGCCGGCGGCGGTCTCAGCCGGCCTGGAGGTTGTCCGCGACCTCGCGGATCAGGTTGGTCAGTGCCTCGTCGACGAGCTGGTCCGGGGCCGGCCCGTCGGACCCGTCGGCCAGGTCGAGCTGGATCCGGGCACCGCCGGAATCCGCCGGGTCCACCTGGATCTCCGCGGACCAGTGCGCGGCACCGTTCCAGCGGGCCCGCAGCTCCTCGCCGTTGATCTCGGCGGCTGGACTGCCGTCGCCGCGCAGTGCCTCCGGGAGCCAGGCCGAGGCGCGGGCGGGGTCGGTGGCCGTGTTGAAGACCACCTCGGGTGGCGCGGACATGCCGCGCACGGCGCGCGCCGGCATCACGCGTCCCGCAGGCGGCCGGGGTCGACCTCCCGGCCGGGGTGCCGGGCCAGGTACTCGGTCTCCAGTTCCGCCGTACGCCGCAGGTGGTTGGCGAGCGCCGAGTCGGCGGCGTGCCGCAGGGTGTCCAGCCGGGTCCGGTGCAGGCTGTGCATCTCGCGGATCAGATCCTCGTCGGTCAGCTCCGTCGGGTCGACGCCGAGCGTGTCGCCGTCGAGCGTGTCGCCGTCGAGTTCGGCGCCGGTCGGGTCGGCGAGGTGGTCGCCGCCCCACTCGGGCACCCGCTGCTCCGGGCTCATGTCCGTGCTGCCGCTGGACGCAAATCCGTCCTCGCGTACCGATCCGGTCATCATCGCCCCCCTGGTCTGGTTTGGGCTGGCGTCTAGACGGATGCCCACACCGGGTGACGCCAAACCCTCCCGGCCGCGCGACAACTACGACACCGTGTCGGAGACCGGCGTCGTTCCCGGTACCCTCGACGTCATGAGGTGGCTCTGGACCCCGGCGTGGATCGCACGTCACGTGGCCATGGTCGTGCTGGTCGTGGGCTTCCTCGGGCTGGGTTGGTGGCAGATCAGCCGGGCCACCGCCGGCAACAGTCTGAGCTGGGGGTACGCGGTCGAGTGGCCGATCTTCGCCGGCTTCGTGGTCTACGTGTGGTGGCGCGAGGTGAAGTTGGCCCGTCGGCGCGCGGCGGAGCCCGACGCCCCGCCGGCCGCACCGGCCACCGAGCCTGAGCCGGTCGTCACCGCCGGGTCCCGACCGGCGGTACGACGGCCGGTGCGGGTGTCCCGGGTGCCGGCCGGCGGCGAGGCCGTCGACGACTCGGACCTGGCCGCCTACAACCACTACCTGTCATGGTTGAACGCCAATCCGGGCGCCCGGCCCGGTGACTACCCCGGCTGAGGCCGGGCTCGGAAGGACGGACGAAGGTGGGCGCTGCCCTTACCCGATACCGCGTGATCGCCTGGATCGTGGGCGTCGTGCTGATCCTGCTGGTCGTGGTCGGTATGCCACTGAAGTACGGGTTCGACAACCCGGTCGTGGTGGAGACGGTCGGGCCGGCGCACGGCTTCCTCTACATGATCTACCTGGTGGCCGCCTTCGACCTGAGCCGTCGGGCCGACTGGCCGCTGAAGCGGATGCTGCTGGTGATGCTGGCCGGCACCGTGCCGTTCGTCTCGTTCTACGCCGAGCGTCGGGTCAGCGCCTGGGTGGCCGCCCCGCAGCAGGAGCGGACCCCGGAGCCGGCTCTCCCGCGCTGACGGTGAGCGGCCCACCCTGGGGCGAGTCGTCAACGGGTACGGATCCTCGACCGGGTCAGCGGTTCGGCCGCCACGGATTGGCGGAGGCGAGCGGGATCGACCCAGCCGCCGTACCGGTTGACCTCCCGCGCGCGCAGCAGCGCGCGGGTGACCTGCCCGAACTGCCGCTCATCGTCAGAACTGAACAGCAGCGTCTCGGCTCCCCGGCGCCACCCCCACAACTCGTACGGCGGCGGGCGCCACCGATCGCCGACCAGGGCGAGCGCCGCCGGTAGCAGGAACACCGCCCCGAGGATGAGGTACGCCCCGGCGGTCAGCCGTTGCAGGCCGCCGGTGAATCCGAGCAGCAGCCCGACGCCGCCGAGCATGCTGGCGGTGATGACGACGGCCCGGACGGCGATCCGGTCGTGCGGCCCTCTGGTGGTGCGGAGATGGGTCAGGTCGGCGACCCGGTAGCTGGTGCCGCCGACGGTGAACCGGTCGACGGTCACGACGATGCCGGGTCGGGCGTAGAGCAGGGTCGACCGGGCACCGGGCACCGTTCGCGGGGGTCGCGTCTTTGCGCCTTCACGATTCACGGTTCCTCCCGTGGGGCGGTTCGTCGGGTTGTCCCGCCGTTCCGGCATCGCTGCCTGCCGGCGGGAATCCCGGCTCCGGCCTTCATTGTGTTGGGGCACCGCCAGCTCACCAGGGCATTTACCGGCTCCCGACAGGTCACCCGCCCGGGGGACATCGCCAGGAAACAGCATCCATTTCAGCTTTTATCGGTTATGGAGCGCAGCTATCCGGCGGCATACGTCGGGAACGACGAAAGTCGCATATCCGTCAGTCGGTCACTAAGAGGACGCGAACCTCGCCCGGCGAGTGTCAGCAGCCACGAGGGAGTCACCGAGCGCACCCGCCCGACGCGCCACTTTGCCAACATTCGCCCCTGCTTAACTGCGCGTGGCACCCGTCCCGGGTTAGGTTGGGCGAGCCGGTCCGGCCCAGCGCCATCCACCCGGATGGCCCCGGCTGGTGCCGCCGAAGGCGTCAGCAGCCGACGGTGGCCCGTGGGAGAGGGGCATCGCGCTCTTGTCATCCCTGAGAAACCTGCTGCGTACCGTGGCGCTGGCCGGCATGTCGGCCGCGCTGATCGCCCCCTCGGCGGTGGCTCGCGCCGAACCGTCCCCCGCCGACCTGACCCGCCAGATCGAGGCGTCCTCGGGTGAGTTGGAGCGGGTCGTCGAGGCGTACAACAAGCTCCGCGAGGAGATCAAGACCAACGAGGCCGCGGTGGCCCGATTACAGGCCCGGATCGGCCCACTGGAACAGCAGGCCGAGCAGAGCCGGGCCGACGTCGCCGAGTTGGCGAGCACGGCGTACAAAAATGGCAGCCTGCGGACCGCGGACGCGCTGCTGCGTCCCGGTGGCTCGGCCGCGCTGCTGGATCGACTCGGCGCCCTCGACCAGCTGACCCGCCAACGGCAGGAGCGCATCTCCGGCTTCACCGCCAACCAGCGGCAGCTGCTCGACGAGAAGGCCCGCCTGGACGCCACGCTGACCCGGCAGGCCGCACAGGCCCGCCAACTGTCGACGGGCAAGAAGCAGATCGAGCAGGACCTGGCGAAGCTGTACGAGCTGCGCCGCCAGGCGTACGGCGCGGCCACCGAGCGACCCGAACCCAGGGCCGCGGCGACCGAGGCCAAGAACGTGCCCGCGGTGGCCGGTGGCGCCGGGGTCGCGGTGCGCTACGCGTTCGGCGCGTTGGGCAAGCCGTACATCTGGGCGAGCGACGGGCCAGACGGCTACGACTGTTCCGGGCTGACCTTGGCCGCGTGGCGGGCGGCCGGGAAGTCACTGCCGCACAACGCCCGGATGCAGTGGGGCGTGGTCACCCACATCAGCCGCGACGACCTGCGGCCGGGAGACCTGATCTTCTACAGCGGGCTCGGCCACGTCGCCCTCTACGTGGGCGACGGTCAGGCGATCGACGCACCGAGCCCCGGTCGCAACGTGCGCAAGCGCGCCATGGACATGATGCCGATCCAGGGCTACGGCCGGGTTCGGTAGCGCGAACGGCGAACGGCCGGCGTCCCCCTATCGGACGCCGGCCGTTCGCCGTCATTACTACCAGGTCAGGCCGCCTGCAGCCCCTCCGCCCGGGCCAGCTCACGGAGCCGGCCGAGGGCCTGGATCTCCAACTGCCGGATCCGCTCGCGGGACAGCGAGAACCGGGACGCGACCTCGGTCAGCGAGTGCTCCCGGCCGTCCTCCAGCCCGTAGCGGGCCCGCATGATGCCGGCCGACCGGTCGTCGAGGTGGTTGAGCAGCCCCTCGATGCGCTGCCGCTCCAGGCCGCTGAGGACGATGTCCTCCGGCGACGGCGCGTCGCTGTCGGCGACCAGGTCGCCGAGGTTCGTGTCGCCGTCGTCGCCGACCGGGGTGTCCAGCGAGACAGTGTCCTGCGACCAGCGGCGAAGCTCGTTGACGCGCTCGACGGTGACGCCGAGCGACGCGGCGATCTGCTCCGGCTCCGGGTCGCTGCCCAGCTCACGGGTGAGCTGCCGGGTCACGTTGCGCATCCGGTTGACGTCCTCCACCAGGTGCACCGGCAGACGGACGGTGCGCTCCTGCTGGGCGATCGCCCGGCTGATGGCCTGGCGGATCCACCAGGTGGCGTAGGTGGAGAACTTGTAGCCACGTTCGTAGTCGAACTTCTCGACCGCGCGGACGAGGCCGGTGTTGCCCTCCTGGATCAGGTCCAGCATGGGCATACCCGAGCGCACGTACCGGCGGGCGATCGACACGACCAGTCGCAGGTTGGCACGGATGAAGAGGTCCTTCGCCCGCTCGCCCTCGACGACCAGCCGATCCAGGTCGTCCCGGTCGACACCGGCGGGAACGGCATCCTCACCGAGCAGGTGCTCGGCGTAGAGGCCGGCCTCGATCGCCTTGGAGAGATCGACCTCCTTGGCGGCGTCCAGCAGTGGCGTCCGGGAGATCTCGTGCAGGTAGACGCCGACCAGGTCGCGCTCCTCGGCAACCTCGTCGGTTCGCATGCCGATGTTCTTGTCCACGTTGCCCACGGTCCCCTCGCTCGCGCCGGTTGCCCGGTTCCTTGCCATTCCCCACGTCTGTCAGCCCCTGGTAACTTCCGTTGTGCCCATCGGGGCTGACACCTACACAACAGATGAGACGTGTCGGGGATTCCATGTCGTGAGTCGAAAGTGTCACGAATGCCTGAGTAGTAGCTGAGAGCACGGTCCATGTTTGCTGTCAGCATCCCGCCGGGTGGCTCGCCGCTGGGCACCACGTACGGGTTGGCGGTCGACGAATCGCAGACCGCCCGCACCATGGCAACACCGCCCGCCGCGGGGGCACAGCGACCCGGGTCACCACCGTGGTGCGATCCTGGTCACTGTCAGACACGCACCGGTGGACCGGTCGGTTCATCCACGGGGTGTTATTACCCCCCGGCCAGATGAACAATCCGGAGCCCCGTTCGCTTCCCGTGGTGCGGAAGCGAGCAGGGCGAGCGCGCCGCGCACCTGGTCGGCTGAGCGGGCCAGGGCGGCCCGGGCGGCGTCGACCTCGGCGCCGGAGACCAGGGAGACCAGCGCGGTCTTCAGGTCGCCGTCGGCCTCGGTGAGGGCCCGCCGGGAGACCTCCTCGGAGCAACCGGTGGCCTCGACCAGGATCGAGATCATTCGTCCGCGAAGCTTCGCGTTGGTGGCCACCATATCGATCATGAGGTTCGAGTAGACCCGTCCCAGGCGCACCATGACGGCGGTCGAGAACGTGTTGAGCACCAACTTCTGCGCGGTGCCCGCCTTCATCCGGGTCGATCCGGTGACCACCTCGGGTCCGGTGTCCACCCCGATGAACACGTCGACCGACCGGGCCGCCTCCGCCTCCGGATTCGCGCAGAGGAGCACCGTCGAGGCACCCCTGGCGCGGGACGTGGCGAGCGCCCCGAGGACGTACGGGGTGCGCCCGCTGGCCGCCAGACCGACCACCAGGTCACCGGCGCGGACACACCCGGCGGCCTCCACCGCGCCGCCCCGGTCGTCGTCCTCGGCGTCCTCCACGGCCCGCCACATGGCGTCCGGACCGCCCGCCAGGTGGGCGCAGAACCAGTGCCGGGGGGAGTTGAAGGTGGGTGCGAGTTCGGCCGCGTCGAGGACGCCCAGCCGGCCGGAGGTGCCGGCGCCGAAGTAGTGCACCCGGTGGCCGCCGCGCAGCGCGTCGACCGCCAGATCGACCGTGGTGGCGATCTCGTCGAGCACCGCGGCGACCGCCGCGGGCACCCGCCGGTCGGCCTCGTTGATCACGGTGAGGACGTCCCGGGTCGACATCAGGTCGAGGTCGACGCTGAGCGGGTTACGCCGTTCGGTGGGGGCGCCCACCCGAACCGTCGGGCGGGCGGGCGGTGCGGGCTTGTCCTCGTCCGGCTCCACCGCACCGGCCGTCATGCCCGCCTCCGGTTGGCACCCACCCGGTGCGACTGGACCGCCTCGGCGGTCGCCTCGAGGGCCTTGCGGGCCCGGGACCGGTTGCGGGCGGCCACGCCGACGAAGAGGCAGTCGACCACGGTGAGCTGGGCGAGCCGGCTGGCGGTCGCGCCGGAGCGGTAGGTGGTCTCCCGGGCCGCGGTGGTCAGCACGAAGTCGGCGACCTCGGTGATCGGCGAGCGGGGGAAGTTGGTCAGCGCCACGGTGACGGCGCCGCGCGTCCGGGCCTGTTCCAGCACCTCGATGACGTCGGATGTGGTGCCGGTGTGCGAGATGCCCACCGCGACGTCGCCCCGGCCGAGGAGCGCGGCGGAGGTCAGCGCGGTGTGCACGTCCGGGAAGTAGAAGGCGATCCGGCCGATGCGGTGCAGCTTCTGCTGGAAGTCGGAGGCGACGAACCCGCTGGCACCGGCGCCGTAGATGTCGATCCGGCCGGCACCGCTGATCGCCTCGACCACCTGCTCACAGACGGCCGGGTCGAGTTGCTCGGCCGTCTCCTCGACCGCGCGGGCATCGTTGAACGCGATGGTGGCGATGATCTGGGCGAGGTCGGCGCCGGGTGGAATGTCGCCGCCGACCACCCGGGCGTCCGGCGGTTCGATGCGGCGGGCGGCCTCGGCGGCGAGCCGGATGCGCAGTTGCGGGTAGCCGTCCATGCCGACCGAGCGGCAGAACCGGATGACGGTCGCCTCCGATGTCTCGGCTGCGGTGGCGAGGTCGGTGATGGTCCGCCGGGCCGCGGCGGCCGGGTCGGACACGACCAGCCGGGCGACCCGCTGCTCGGCGGGCGACAGCGACGGCAACAGCCCGCTGATGTGGACGATCAGCCCACCGGGCTCGTGACTCGCAGAAATCTTCGGACTCTTCGCCACGGATGAAACTTACTTTCACGAGGCGTGAGCGTCAACCATGACTGTCTGTGGTGGGGGAAAGTGTCGCCGACCGGATTCACGCGTTGCGCACAGCCTCCCACTCCCGGAGGACCGCCGCCTCATCCACCGGGTCGAGTCCACCCTGCCGTACGGCGTCCGGCGACGATGCCATCCAGGACGCGGTCGCCCGAACGGTGTCGGACAACGGACGGACCGTCAGCCCCGCGTCCAGCGCCGGACGGACATCGCGGTCCATCAGGCCAGCCCACTCCGGCAGTCGCACCCAGAGCGGCAGCGCCCGCTCCCCCGACCACTCACGGACGTCGCGGGCCACCAGGAAGTCCTGCTCGACCCAGGTGAGGTGCGGTTCGGCGACACCCAGCCCGGCGGCCACGCCGCTCAGCAGATCGGCCCGGGACATCGCCGCGCCGATGCCGTCGTACGTACCAGCCAGGCGGGTGCCGGCGGCGTGCAGCAACCAGCCGGCGAGGTCGGCGACGTCCACGAACTGCACCCGGTCGGTGGGCCGTCCGGGCGCGAGCACCTCCCCACCGGTCGCCAGCCGACGCACCCAGTACGGGAAGCGGTCGCTCGGGTCCTCGGCACCGACGAGCAGCCCCGCCCGGCAGATGAACGAGCGGTCCTCGCCCATCCGCTCCCGGACCAGCCGCTCGATGCTGACCTTGCACTCCCCGTACCAGCGGTGGTCCGGGCCGACCGGAGCGTCCACATCCGACGGGGCGGGTGGCAGCACCGGCGCGTCCGCCACGGTCTGACCCGGCGTGGTGTTGTCGGCGTACACCGAGATGGTCGACACGAACGACCAGTGACCGACGTGGTCGGCCAGCGCGGTGAGCGCGTGCCGGGCGTGACTGACCTGGCGGGTCACGTCCACCACCGCGTCGACGCCGTCGCTGGCGAGCGACACCAGCGCCTCGGGGTCGTCGCGGTCGACCGGCACGAACCGTGCCCCGGCCGGCGCGACGCCGGACACGCCCCGGGCCGCGCAGGTCACCTCGTGGCCCTGCGCGACGGCGAGGTGAGCCACCGCCCGGCCGAGGAACCGGGTGCCACCGAGAATCAGGATCCGCATCCGCCGATCCTGCGCCGCCGGCGGGCGATTCGGCCAACCACTCTGCTCTGGGCAGAGCACCGGTCGGCCGACGAGCCGCCGGAGCGGGCGCTAGCGTGTGCCGCATGGCGGAGCGCAGCGTGGTCGTGACCGGAGGCACCGGCGGGCTCGGCGGGGCGGTCGTCGCCTCGTTCGTGGAGGCGGGCTGGCGGGTGGTCGTACCGCAGCGGGAAGCCCGGCCCGGGTCGGAGCCGGCGGCGGACGGGCTGGTCCGGGTCATCGCGGACCTGGCCGATCCGGCCGGCGCGGCGCGGGCCGTCGAGGCCGCCACCGGTGAGCCGGCGGCGCCGCTGCGGGCGGTGGTCAACCTGGTCGGGGGGTACGCCAGCGGCGGTCTGGTCCACGAGACACCGGTCGAGGAGTTCGAGCGGATGCTCACCGTCAACCTGCGGCCCACCTACCTGATCACCCAGGCCGCGCTGCCACACCTGGTGGCGGCCGGCGGCGGCGCGGTGGTCTGCGTCTCGGCCCGCGCGGCGGTCACCCCGTTCGCCGGAGCGGCCGGCTACGTCACCGCCAAGGCGGCGGTGCTGGCCTTCGCCAACGCCGTCGCGGTCGAGTACCGGTCCCGCGGCGTGCGCTGCAACACCGTGCTGCCCAGCGTCATCGACACGCCGGCGAACCGGGCCGCCCAGCCCACCGCCGACCACTCCCGCTGGGTCACCCCGGCCGAGATCGCGCCGGTGATCCGCTTCCTCGCGTCGCCGGAGTCCGCTCCGACCAGCGGCGCCACCGTTCCGGTCTACGGGCGGGCCTGAGCCACCAACGGGCCGGGGCCGCCGCGCGTCGGCAGATCCGACGGCGCCGACCTGGGGGGCGGCGGTTCGGACGGGGCCGGCACGGGCGGCGGCACGTCGGACGGTGGCCGGGTGAGGTCGGGGCGGGCACCCGACGGCAGCCAGGTCGCCAGGTGGGCCTGAATCTGCTCGGTCACCTCCTCGGCTGGGCGGCCCGCGTCCACCAGCACGAAGCTCGGGTACTCGGGCAGGGTCCGGTAGGCGGTGTCCGCCGCGGTCAGCCAGCTGATCGTCTCGTGGTCGGTGCCGCGCTCCTCGATGCGCCGGTACGCCTCCGCCGGGTCGACGGCCAGCAGGAACGTCACCTGCGGCGTCGGGAACAGCCGGTAGCCGGCCCGGGCGAGCCGCTCCCAACGGTGCCCGCCGTGCGCCCGGATGCTGGCGTACTGGCAGGCCGAGTAGCGGTCCATCACCGCCGTACGGCCGGTGAGCAGGCAGGTGAGCAGGGCGACGGCGATGGCGAGCCAGCGCAGCACGGACTCCACCGCCAGCACGCCGTCGCGCCCGACGAGCCGCTGGGCGTCCGGACGGCCGAGCCGGTTGGCGACCCGACCGAGCCACCGACGTCCGCTGGCGTTGCGGCGGTACGTGGCGGGACGACCGGCCGCGTTCAGCGCGTCGGCCAGCCGGTGTGCCTGCGTGGTCTTGCCCGAACCGTCGATGCCGATCAGGGCGACGGTGCGCAACCGGGCCCTGCCGCGTCGCATCCCCGATGATCTGGCCACCCTCGACAGGTTATCCGACCGACGCACGTGCTCCGCGAGGTTTCTTCCGCTTCATCCCGGTTGGCACCCTACCGCGACGCGGGCAGGTGTGGCCGACCGGAATGCCGGGTACCGGAGTTTCAAACCAACCGCCTGTCCACCAACACGACCGACGGGAGATCCAGATGGCTGAGCGCGGGGACGAGAGTCTGGTGCACACCCTCAAGAAGGTCGCCGCCGTGCTCAAGCAGTCCGAGATCCCGTTCGCCCTGGGCGGCAGCTTCGCCGTGTACGCCCACGGCGGCCACTCCAGCGACCACGACGTCGACTTCCTCATCCGGGAGGCCGACGTGGAGCGGTCCCTCGAGGCCCTGGTGGCCGCCGGCTTCATCGCCGAGCGCCCCCCGGAGGACTGGCTGGTGAAGGTCTTCGACGACGGACGGATGGTGGATCTGATCCACCGGCCGATCGAGACGCCGGTGACCGAGGAGACGTTCGCCGACACGGTCGTCCGGCCGGTGGACGCGATTCACATGCCGGTCCTGTCCGCCACCCAGTTGATGGTGCACAAGCTGCTGAGCTTCTCGCAGCACTACTGCGACTTCGCCCGCGGCCTGCCACTGGCCCGGTCGCTACGGGAGCAGATCGACTGGGAACGGGTACGCAAGGAGACGCAGCACTCGCCGTACGCCGAGGCGTTCCTGGTGCTGCTGGACCGGCTGGAGGTGGTGCCGACGGCCGGCACCCCGGCAGGAGAGGGGACATCGTGACCCACCATCGCGACATCGGCGCCGGGCCACCGGACGAGTACGTCGAAGCCGAGATCCAGCGACTGCTCGCCGAGGACCCCGCCGTCGCCGAGCAGGGGATCACCGTGGTCCGCCGGGAACGCGCCATCGTGCTCTACGGCGAGGTGGAGAGCCCGCACCGGCGGGAGGAGATCCTGCGCCGCGTGTCCGAGCGCTTCCCGGACGTGCCGATCACCAGCGACATCGGTGTGATCCGCGCCCAGGCGCCCACGGAGATCGAGCAACTGCCCTGAAGGAGGTTCCATGGTGATCCGGATCGCCGCCGTGGGCGACGTGCATCTGGACGAGGACGTCGTCGGCCGGTTCCGTCCCGCGTTGGAGGAGCTGCCGGAGTGCGCCGACGTGCTGCTGCTGGCCGGGGACCTGACCCGGCACGGCACCGAGGCCGAGGCGCGCTGCGTGGCACAGGAGTTCGGTGGGTTGGCCGTGCCGGTGGTGACCGTGCTCGGCAACCACGACCACCAGTGTGACCAGGTGCCACAGGTGGTCAAGGTGCTCGAGGACGCGGGCATCACGGTGCTGGAGGGCAACGGCGTGGTGCTGGACTGCGCGGGCGGGCGGCTGGGCATCGCCGGGGTCAAGGGCTTCGGCGGCGGGTTCGCCGGGCGCTGCGCCAGTGACTTCGGCGAGCCGGAGATGAAGGCGTTCGTCCGGACCACCAACGACAGCGCCGACCGCCTCGGCACGGCGCTCCGTTCGCTGGACTGCGACATGCTCGTCGCGCTCACCCACTACTCCCCCGTGCCGGACACGCTGGCCGGGGAGCCGCTGGAGATCTATCCGTTCCTCGGGTCGTACCAGCTGGGGCAGGCGATCGACTCGGCGCACACGGCGCTCGCCCTGCACGGGCACGCGCACGCCGGGACCGAGCGTGGCACCACCCCTGGAGGTGTCCGCGTCCGCAACGTCGCCCACCCCGTGATCAAGCAGGCGTACAGCGTCTTCCACGTCGGCGATCAACTTGATACCGACCAGGTTTCCCCGATCGGCCAGTCGGGTAGTCAGAGGTCATGGAGCTGATTCTCTGGATTCTCGCAGTCGTACTCGTGGTCGCCGGCATCCTCGCGCTGTTCCGCCGGCAGATCCTGTGGGGCATCGTCCTCATCGTTGTCGGGCTGTTGGTCGGCCCGGGTGGTGTCAGCATCTTCAATTGACGTTCGAACATCCGCACGACACCGGGACCCGTCGGGGTCGCCGCGACCGGAGCTTCGTCCTCCCGACAGAAGCACCGGCCGCAGCGGCCCCGGCGCTTTTTTGTGCGCGGGTTTGAGCAGTAGCCGCCGGGAAATATCTCGACCATGGAGAGATCTCAGGACGGGGCGACCGCCTCCGGCCGGCGCTCGTGGTGGGCCCTCGCCGGCTTCGCGGCGGCGGTCTTCGTCGCGGCCGCGATCGGTGGCCTGGGGGTCCAGGGCACCAGCGACGAGTACGCGAGCCTGCGGCAGCCCGACTGGGCACCGCCCTCGTGGCTGTTCGGCCCGGTCTGGACGCTGCTCTACGCGCTGATCGCGGTGGCCGGCTGGCTGGTGTGGCGACGGGTCGGCTTCGCCGGCGCCCTCTGGGCGTGGACCGCCCAACTGGTGCTCAACGCGATCTGGACCCCGGCGTCGCCGCCCGCCGGGGACCGTGGTCGTCAGCCGGTCAGCAGCGGGGCACGTTCGGGAGGTAGCCGTCGTACCCGGTGTAGACGTACGCGTCGGCGATGTAGCGCCCGGTGCCGATCCGGTCCCAGATCGAGCTGGTGCCGTACGTGCCGGTGACCGTCGTGCCGCTGGTCTGGCAGGCGATGGTCACCCGGGTGCCGTCGGCGACGGTGCCCACCGAGGCGTACCCGGTGCCGGGGCCGGAGCGGACGGTCAACGCCGTGCCGCTGGTGTCGACCGTGCCGTTGCCGCTGCCCGAGGAGCACCCGTTGTCGCTGGTGTAGGTCTTGGTGCCCCAGTACAGGCCGAGGGTGCCGTTGAAGCGGACCTGGATGTCGCTGCCGTTGAGGCGCTGCTCGTAGTGCAGGTGGGGGCCGGTCGATCCGCCGGTGCTGCCCACCCAGCCGAGCACCTTGCCGTAGCCGACCGTCTGCCCCACCGAGACGTTGAAGCCGTTGAGGTGTGCGTAGTAGGTGCTGTAACCGCCACCATGGTTGATTCGGACATATTTGCCATAGCTCGTGTCACCGAGGTCGGTCACCCGGTCGACCGTGCCGGGTGCGCTGGCGACCACCGGGTCGCCGAGGTCGTCGGTGCGGTTGAAGTCGACGGCGTATGCCGGGCTGTGGTCCGACCGGGTCTGCCCGGACCAGGACTGGCCGCACGGGAACGGCACCTTGAAGGTCGGTGCGGCGAGCGCGGGGCTCGCGGGCACGAGCGCTCCCCCGACGAGTAGACCGGTCACCAGCAGGCTGATCCACCGCTTGCGCATACAGCTCCTCCTATGTCGAAAACCTTCGATGTGGCTGCCTCAGCCTGACAGATATCGTCATTCTTCGAAAGAGTCGGCGATCCGGCCCGGGAACGCGCCCACCAGGCAGCCCGGAGGTTTCCGGATTGTTACTCGCTCGTGTCTGACAGGGGGTGGACCGGACCGGATGCAAGCGCTTACATGTGTGCACGCCCAATCGGACCGGCGACGGGTCACCAGCACGACCGCGCCGGCTAGGAAGGAGGACGGCATGGCGGTCTTTACCAGACCACGCCAGGCCTTCGTGATCGCCGGTGCACTCGGGCTGGCGCTCAGCGCCACCGCTTGCGGTACCGGCGACGACAAGAAGAGTGACAAGGCGGGCTCCGCGGAGTGTGCCGCATACGAGAAGTACCAGGGCAACGACGGCAAGAAGGTCTCCATCTACGCGTCCATCCGGGACGCGGAGGCCGACCTGCTGGAGCGGTCGTGGTCGCAGTTCACGGACTGCACCGGAATCGAGATCGCCTACGAGGGCAGCGGCGAGTTCGAGGCGCAGCTCCCCGTCCGGGTCGACGGCGGCAACGCCCCCGACATCGCCTTCGTGCCCCAGCCGGGCCTCGTGAAGCGCTTCGCGGACGCCGGCAAGCTGAAGGCCCTCAGCGCCGACACCAAGGCCCTGGCCGAGCAGAACATGCCGGCCGACTGGCTGAAGTACGGCACCGTCAACGGAACGCTCTACGGCGTGCCGCTCGGCGCCAACGTGAAGTCCTTCGTCTGGTACTCCCCGAAGACCTTCAAGGAGAAGGGCTGGGAGGTTCCGACCACCTGGGACCAGCTCATCGCCCTGAGCGACAAGATCGCTGCCAGCGGCATGAAGCCGTGGTGCGTGGGCGTCGAGTCCGGTGACGCCACCGGCTGGCCGGCCACCGACTGGATCGAGGACGTGATCCTGCGTACCCAGGGCCCCGAGGTCTACGACCAGTGGACCACCCACGCCATCCCGTTCAACGACCCGAAGATCGTCGACGCGGTCGACCGCGCCGGCGCCATCCTCAAGAACGAGAAGTACGTCAACGGCGGCTTCGGCGGCGTCAAGAGCATCACCACCACCTCCTTCCAGGAGGCGGGCGTACCGGTCACCACCGGCAAGTGCGCGATGCACCGGCAGGCGTCCTTCTACGCCAACCAGTTCCCCGAAGGCACCAAGGTGGCCCCGGACGGCGACGCGTTCGCGTTCTATTTCCCCGCCATCGATCCCGCCAAGGGCAAGCCGGTCCTCGGCGCTGGCGAGTTCGTCGTCGCCTACGCCGACCGTCCCGAGGTGCAGGCGGTACAGACCTACCTCGCCTCGGCCGAGTACGTGAACAGCCGCGCGAAGCTCGGCAACTGGGTCACGGCGAACAACAAGCTGGACATCGCCAACGTCGCCAGCCCGGTCGACAAGCTCTCCGTCCAGATCCTCCAGGACAAGAGCGGCACCTTCCGCTTCGACGGATCCGACCTGATGCCGGCAGCCGTCGGCGCGGGAACGTTCTGGAAGGGCATGGTCGAATGGCTGAACGGCAAGCAGACCGCCCCGGTGCTCCAGGGCATCGAAAGCAGCTGGCCTAAGTGATCCCGGCGGTGGCCCGGCCCGCGTTCGCGGGCCGGGCCACCGGCCGAGGTGGACCCGATAGGGAGGGTTGATGGGGTTCGACTTCGCCGATGAGCAGCCAAAGCTCCTCATGCTGATGTACGGGCTGGTTGCCTTCGTTGTGGTGGTGGGTGGCCTGCTCCTGCTACTCGACGTCGTACCGGCCTGGTTCGCCCGGCGGCGGGAGGCCCAGCTCGTCGCCGCCTCCGTCAGCGGCACGCCGCTGGCCCGCCGGCCCAAACAGCGGGAAGGGCTCTTCGCGCTCTTCTTCCTGCTGCCGACACTGCTTCTGCTCGTCATCGGCCTCGTCGTGCCGGCCATCCGCACCACGCTGCTCTCCCTGATGGACGGGAGCAG
Organism: Micromonospora sp. NPDC050695; assembly: GCF_040654415.1. NCBI lineage: Bacteria > Bacillati > Actinomycetota > Actinomycetes > Micromonosporales > Micromonosporaceae > Micromonospora > Micromonospora sp. NPDC050695. Next base: position 5,261 of record NZ_JBFAHZ010000047.1, on the reverse strand, counting down.
CAGCAACTGGGTGGGGCTGCGCAACTACGGCTGGATGTTCTCCGACAGCTCGATCGTCCGGGTCCTGATCAACACGCTGGTCTGGGTGCTCCTGGTCCCGCTGGTGGCAACCGGGTTCGGTCTCACCTACGCCATCCTCGTGGACAAGGCCCGGTTCGAGGCGGTGGCCAAGTCACTGATCTTCCTGCCGATGGCCATCTCCTTCGTCGGCGCCAGCATCATCTGGAAGTTCGTCTACGCCTACCGCGGTGAAGGCGACCAGATCGGTCTGCTCAACCAGATGGTCGTGAGCCTCGGCGGCGAGCCGAAGCAGTGGCTGTTGGAATCACCCCTGAACACGCTGCTGCTGATCGTCATCATGGTGTGGATCCAGGCCGGTTTCGCCATGGTGGTGCTCTCCGCCGCGATCAAGGCGATCCCCGGCGACATCGTCGAAGCCGCCCGGCTCGACGGCGTCAGCCCGTGGCAGATGTTCTGGCAGATCACCATGCCGAGCATCCGGCCGGCGCTGATCGTCGTGGTGGTGACACTCACGATCGCCACGCTCAAGGTCTTCGACATCGTCCGGACCTCGACCAACGGCAACTACGACACCAGCGTGATCGCCAGCGAGATGTACAACCAGGCGTTCCGGTACGGCCAGAACGGGCAGGGCTCCGCGCTCGCGGTCTTCCTCTTCATCCTGGTCATCCCGGTCGTGATCTACCAGATCCGCAACCTCCGTCAACAGCGGGAGGGCTGAGATGACGACCGCAACGCCGACCGTCGCCGCCGGCGCCCAGAAGACCGCCGGCACCCCGCCCACCACCGCCGGTCGGGTCCGCAAACGCTTGAACAGCCGTACCGCGACGCTCGTCTCGATCGTCATCGCGGTGGTCTGGACCATCCCGACCTTCGGTCTGTTCATCTCCTCCATCCGGCCCGAGGACGACATCAAGACGACCGGTTGGTGGACCGCGTTCACCAACCCGCAGTTCACGCTGGAGAACTACCAGCAGGTGCTGTTCGGACGGTCGTCGTCCTCCGGGCAGCTCGCCAGCTACTTCATCAACTCGCTGGCGATCACCATCCCCTCGGTGCTCTTCCCGCTCGCCTTCGCGGCCCTGGCCGCGTACGCGCTGGCGTGGATCAACTTCCGGGGTCGGGACTGGCTCTACATCGCGATCTTCGCGTTGCAGATCGTCCCGCTGCAGATGGCGCTGGTGCCGCTGCTGAAGTTCTTCTCCACCGGCGTCACCCTCGGCGGCATCACCCTGATGCCCGCCTGGGATCTGGTCGACGAGCAGAAGTTCGCACAGGTGTGGTTCGCGCACACCTGCTTCGCGCTTCCGTTCGCGGTCTTCCTGCTGCACAACTTCGTCTCGCAGCTCCCGGGGGACCTGATGGAGGCGGCCCGGGTCGACGGCGCCACCCACCCGAAGATCTTCCGAACCATCGTGCTGCCGCTGATCACCCCGGCGCTGGCCGCGTTCGGCATCTTCCAGTTCCTCTGGGTCTGGAACGACCTGCTGGTGGCGCTGATCTTCGCCGGTGGCGGCAACGAGACCGCCCCGCTCACCGTCCGGCTGGCTGAGATGGCCGGCACCCGGGGCAACGAGTGGCAGCGGTTGACCGCCGGAGCGTTCGTCTCGATCGTCGTACCCCTCGTTGTTTTCCTGTCCCTGCAGCGTTTCTTCGTGCGAGGTCTGCTCGCCGGCAGCGTCAAGGGCTGACCCGCTTGCCCGCCGCCGCCTGGCCCTCGGGCGGCGGCGGGCGCCGGGCACCGAGCGGGGGAACCGTGACCAGGATTGATGATGTCGCCCGGCTGGCCGGGGTCTCCACGGCCACCGTCTCGCGGGCGATGCGCGGACTGCCGACGGTCTCGGCCGCCACCCGGCGCAGGGTGCTCGCCGCCGCCGAGCAACTCAACTACGAGGTGTCGCCGAGCGCGTCGCGGCTCGCCGGCGGCCGGACCGGCACGGTGGCGGTGGTGGTCCCCCGGATCACCCGCTGGTTCTTCAGCACCGTCGTCGAGGCGGTCGAGGAGTACCTCCACGAGTCCGGCTACGACCTGTTGCTCTACAACCTGGGCGGCCGCGAACAGGTGCGCCAGCGGGTGCTGCGGACGGCCAACCTGCACAAGCGGGTCGACGCCGTGATGCTGGTCGCCACGCCGCTGCGGCCGGCCGACCTGACCGCGCTGGCCAACCTGGATCTGCCCGGCGTGACCATCAGCTCGGGCACCACGGTGCCCACTTGGCCGTGTGTGCGCATCGACGACATGGCCGCCGCGCGCACCGCCACCCGGCACCTGCTCGACCTCGGCCACCGCCGGATCGCACACATCTCCGGCGACCCCGACCAGCACTTCGTCTTCACCGCCCACGCCGATCGGCGCCGGGGCTACCAGGCGGAGCTACGGACGGCGGGTCTACGCCTCGACCCGAGCCTGGATATCGAGTCGTCATTCACCATCGACGGCGGCACCCGGGCCACCGCCGAGCTGCTGGCCCGAGGTACGCCACCGACCGCCATCGTCGCGGCGTCCGACGAGATGGCGATGGGCGCCATGGCCGCGCTGCGGGACGCCGGCCTACGGGTGCCGCAGGACGTCAGCGTCATCGGCATCGACGACCACGACCTGGCGGGAGTGCTCGGGCTCAGCACCGTCGCCCAGCCCGCCGCCGAGCAGGGTCGGCTGGCCGCGCGGATCCTCCTCGACCCACTCGGCGCCCGTACCCTCGGCCCGATCGTCGGGCAGCGCGGCACCGGTCGCGACACACCGGTGATCCTGCCCACTCGGTTGGTCGTCCGGGACTCCACCGCACCACCCCGGGCACCCTGACCCGGGGCACACTGGAACCTCAACCACAGCAAGACACGGGAGAAGACCCTGAACACCGATCCGACGCAGCAGACCTCCACCGGCTGGTGGACCGAGGCCGCCATCTACCAGATCTACCCCCGCTCGTTCGCTGACTCGGACGGCGACGGAATCGGTGACCTGCCCGGCATCACCGCCCGCCTCGACCACCTGGTCGAGCTGGGTGTGGACGCGGTGTGGCTCTCCCCCTTCTATCCGTCGCCGCAGGCCGACGCGGGCTACGACGTGGCCGACTACCGCGACATCGATCCGCTGTTCGGCACCCTCACCGACGCGGACAAGCTGATCGCCGAGGCCCGGTCCCGCAACCTGCGGGTGATCGTCGACCTCGTGCCCAACCACACGTCCTCGGCGCACCGCTGGTTCCAGGCGGCGCTGGCCGCCGCCCCCGGCAGCCCGCAACGGGCCCGGTACATCTTCCGGGACGGCCTGGGCCCGGACGGCGACCAGCCGCCGAACGACTGGCAGAGCGTCTTCGGCGGTCCAGCCTGGACGCGCACGGTCGACCCGGACGGGCGACCCGGCCAGTGGTACCTGCACCTGTTCGACACCGGTCAGCCGGACCTCAACTGGGACAACCCGGAGGTGCACGCCGAGTTCCTGGACGTGCTGCGGTTCTGGCTGGACCGTGGTGTGGACGGCTTCCGGGTCGACGTCGCGCACGGCCTGGTCAAGCAGGCCGACCTGGCCGACTGGCAGGAGCCGCAGGAGATCCTCTCCGGCAACGAGGTGGACAAGCCCCGCCCGCCGATGTGGGACCAGGAGGGCGTGCACGAGATCTACCGGCAGTGGCGGCAGGTCCTGGACAGCTACGCCGGTGAGCGGGTGCTCGTCGCCGAGGCGTGGGTGGAACCGGCCGAGCGGCTGGCCCGCTACGTCCGCCCGGACGAGATGCACCAGGCGTTCAACTTCGAGTACCTGCTCGCCGCGTGGACCGCGCCGGCCCAGTACGCGGTGATCACCCGCTCGTTGGAGGCGACCGACTCGGTCGGCGCGCCCACCACCTGGGTGCTGTCCAACCACGACGTGGTGCGGCACGCGTCCCGGCTGGGCCTGCCGATCGGCGGCGGCCGACCCAACGGCATCGGCATCGGCGACCCGCAGCCGGACGCCGCGCTCGGCCTGCGCCGGGCCCGGGCAGCGACCCTGCTGATGCTGGCCCTGCCCGGTTCGGCGTACCTCTTCCAGGGCGAGGAGCTGGGGCTTCCCGAGCACACCACGCTGCCGGACGAGGCCCGGCAGGACCCGACCTGGGTGCGCAGTGGGCACACCCAACGCGGCCGCGACGGGTGCCGGGTGCCGATCCCGTGGGAGGCCGACGCCCCGTCGTACGGTTTCGGCCCGACCGACGCGAGCTGGCTGCCGCAGCCTTCGCTCTGGGCGGAGTACGCCCTGGACCGGCAGCGCGGCGTGCCCGGCTCGACGTACGAGCTGTACCGCACGGCGCTGCGGCTGCGCCGCGCCCACGGGCTGGGCCGCGGGACGTTGGAATGGCTGTCCTCCGGCGACGAGGTGCTGACCTTCCGCAACGGCGAGCTGACCGTGCTCACCAACTTCGGTGACGCCCCGGTGCCGGTCCCGGCCGGCGCCGAGGTGCTCGCCGCCAGTGCGCCCCTGGACGACAACGGCGCGGTCCCGGCCGACGTGACCGTCTGGCTGCGTGGCTGATCCCGCGCCGACCAGCCCGTCCCACCGAGCGGTACTCGTGGGCGGGCCGGTTGGCGTGGATCGGCCCGCTATGGAGCTGATGTCGTAAACGATTCACGCCCTCGCGCGCTGCATCTACCCATCAAGATCGCACTACATCAGGCTCACAGTCCCGGTGCCGCAGTTGCGCGGCGCCGCCGGAGCGTTTCGCGCCACGTAGACACTTGCCGTCCACCGCGATGGCGGCGCGGCGCGGCTGGTCAGTGAGGGCGGTGCGGTGCACGCGATGTTGTTCCCGTTCACCGACACCGTCCGGGTCAGCGGGGTGGACCACGGCGTGGCCCGCCACGGACATGAGCGATGCTGACACAGCGAGAACGACGCCTCTTGTGAATCTTGAAGCGTAGACAACTTCATGTTCCACAGGTGGCGTGCTCGCTTCTCATCCGAGCACCGCCCCCAGGGCAACAACAGCCCCGGCAGGACATTCGCGGACCACTCGGGGGCCCTGGCTGCGGGCCTGTCAGACGTAGATCAACGCCTCCGTCCTTAGCGAGTTGTTTTGGTCCGGAACTACGGGCGGACTCACAGGTCACCACCCATAGACTCAAAGGCATTCTTACGCAATCCGCACTGCGTCGTCGCAGGCCAGCATCCGGCAGGTTCAGACAGTCGAAGCATTTGTCTCTACGAGTTCGGCGAAAATCTCGGAGGGCTTCTTCCAATTGTGGATCTTACGGGGTCGGTCGTT
>NZ_JBFAHZ010000046.1:0-43314 GCF_040654415.1 Micromonospora sp. NPDC050695 | reverse complement strand
GCCGCACCATCCGGGTCCTACCCGCCCCGCCCGACCTGCCGTTCCCGCACGTCAACCAGGTCTGGCTGATCGAACGCTACGTCACCGACAACTCCGCAGGCGAGCCTGTCCGAATTTCTGTGTAACGCCCTATCCTGCGTTCCGCAGCTCAGCGTCGATATAGTCGGCGTCGCGGCGTGAAGGCGCAGGTCAAAGCGTTGCGGCCTGGCGGAAGCCGCGAAAACGCCTAGTGACACGCCTGCCTGTGGATAACTTCTATGAGCTGCTGATCTATGCCTGGTCTCATAGTCGGTGCACGGTCGTGCCTCGTGTACGTGAAGGCGTCGACACGCAAGACCCGTGACGGGCAGACGATCCGCTACCTGCAGTTGGCCCACAACGAGTGGGACCCGGCCGCGAAGGCGTCCAAGACCCGGGTGTTGTACTCGTTCGGCCGTGCCGACCAGCTCGACGTGGCCGGTATCCGCCGCCTGGTGGACGCGTTGTCGCGGCTGCTGGCCCCGGCCGACGCCCTCGCCGCGGCCGCGCCGGCCGGGTTGTCGTTCACCGAGTCCCGGCCGCTGGGCGGGGCGTGGCTGCTCGACGGGCTGTGGCGCCGGCTGCGAATCGACACCGTCCTACGGCCGTTGGTCGGCTCGGCGCGGCGGGAGGTCGACGTGGAGCGGGTGCTGTTCGCGCTGGTCGCGAACCGGGCTCTGGCGCCTCGCCGACGTGCCAACCGGAGGCCGACGCCTGGGGCGCGGAGAGCGCGACCGTGTCCGCGCCCAGGTCGGCCAGGTCGGCCAGGTCACCGTCGCGTACGCCGAGATCCATCGTGGACGCGATCCCGGTCGGGTCGACCGCCTGAGCGGCGACCGGCTCGATCCCGTCGAACGACCGCACCACCACCTGTGTGCGGCGTACACCGGTGGCCGCCCGTACCCCGGCCAGCTCGCGGATCTCCCGCGCCGCCTCGGGCGCCAGCCCGCCCGGCGCGGACACCACCCGCTCGGCGAGCGTGCCCGCAGCACTCTGCGCAACGGTCTCCCGCTCAAGGTTGGTCTGCAGGAACCACACCGAGCCGCCGAACCCGACCGACAGCACGAGGGCGGTCAGCACGGTCGCCATGCCCTGCGCGTTGGCCCGCAGGTTGGCCGCAGCGAGGTGGCCGCTGACCCGCCAGCTCCGGGACAGCGCCGGGGTGAGCAGGCGTGCCGCGTGCGCGTTCAGCCTCGGCGCGAGCAGCGCCACCGCGATGACGAACAGGTAGAGCATGCCGGCCGCGCCGGCCAACGCCGCCGTCGGCCCGGTGCCGCCGAACGTGAACGCCCCGGGGGTGACGGCGGCGGCGAGGGTCAGCACACCGGCGATCAGCCGTACCCGGCCGCTGGGCCGAGGCTCGACGGCGATCTCGCCGAGCGCCTCGACCGGCTTGATCCCGGCGACCCGCCGCCCGGCGACCAGCGCGGCGAGCACCGCCACGAGCACCGCCGTGGCCGCCGCCGCCGGCACCGCGACGAGCCCACCGGTCATCGGAAAGTCGGCCGGGACGAACCCGCGGCCGACCAGTTCGCCGTGCACCCAGCCGGCGGCCAGCAGGCCGGCCGGCGCGCCGAGGACAGCGGCGACCAGACCCAGCAGCGCGGCCTCGGCGATCAGCATCCGACGTATCTGGCCCGGCGTCGCCGCGACCGCCCGCAGCAACGCCAGATCGCGCCGCCGATGCCGGACGGACAGACCGATCGTGCCGGCCACCACGAAGACGATCAGCAGGATGACGTACCCGCCGAACGCCGCCCCGGCCTCGATCAGCAGCGACCGGGCGGCCAGGTTCGCGGACTGCTCGGCCTCCCCCCGGTCCGCGCCGGCGTACGTGCTGGCGCCGGCCGCCGAGGCGATCCGGCGGACCGCGTCGCCCACCGCGCCGCGATCGGCGCCCGGCGCCACCCGCACGCCGATCGCGTCCACCCGGCCCGGGTGCGCGGACAGCCGCGCGGCCTGCGCGTCGGTGAAGAACACCCCGGCGGCGCCCGTGTCGGCGGTCGCGCTCACCCGGTACGGCCGACTGACCCCGCCGGCGACCAGGTCGATGCGGTCGCCCGGAGCAACGCCCAGCCGAGAGTCGACCAGCACCTCGTCATCCACCCGGGGCGCGACGCCCGCAACGATCGGGCGACCCGCGAACCCGTACGTGCCCCAGCCGTGCCCCACGCCGGCCGGCGCGCCGAGCACGACCCGGTCGTCGCCGCTCACCTGCGCGACGCCGGGCAGCCGCCGGATCTCTTCCACCAGAGCGGCGTCCACCGTGCCGCCCTCGGGCAGCGCGACGGTGCTCGTGCTGGTCCCGCCGTCGAACTCCCTGATCGTGTGGCTGACCGTGCGGTCGGCGACGACCAGGTCGGCCGTCACCCAGAGCCGCGGCTGCGGACGGAACCGCAGCCCGGACTCGACGAGGGTGCCCATGGCGACCAGGATCAGCACCCCGGCGATCAGGGCGAGCAGCGTGGCGGCGGCCGGACCGCCACGGTGGCGCAGCAGCCGGGCGGCGAGCGCGGTCATCGGACGGCCCGCCGGTCCAGCGACGCCAGGTGCTCGGCGATGCGGGCGGCCCCCAACTGCGGCAGGTCGGCGACGATCCGGCCGTCGGCCAACACGAGCACGCGGTCCGCGTACGACGCGGCCACCGGATCGTGGGTCACCATCACCACGGTCAGCCCGTGTTCGTCGACGACCGCGCGCAGCAGCGTCAACACCTCCGCCGCGGTGCCCGTGTCGAGTGCCCCGGTGGGCTCGTCACAGAAGATCACCTCGGGGCGGGTGGCCAGCGCCCGGGCGATCGCCACCCGCTGCTGCTGGCCGCCGGACAGGGCGGCCGGCCGGTCGTGCAGCCGGTCGGTGAGCCCGACCCGCTCGACCACCCGGGTCAACCAGGCGCGGTCCGGACGGACGCCGGCCAACCGCAGCGGCAGCACGATGTTCTCCTCGACGCTGAGCGCGCCGATCAGATTGAACGCCTGGAACACGAACCCGATCCGGGTGCGCCGCAGCTCGGTGAGGCGGGTCTCGGACAGCCGCGACAGGTCGGTGCCGCCGATGAGGACGCGGCCCGCGGAGGGCCGGTCCAGCCCGGCGGCGGTCTGCAGGAGCGTGCTCTTGCCGGAGCCGGAGGGCCCCATCACCGCGGTGAAGGTGCCGCGACCGAACTCGGCGTCCACCCCGGCCAACGCGGTCACCCGGGTGTGGCCGGCCTCGTACACCCTGGTGAGGTGTTCGACGCGGACGGCGGCGTCGATGGATGGTCCCGAATAGTCGGGCATTCTGCTGGCCTCTCTCCCTGTCAGCGACCGGAACTGCGGGCACCGGAAACGCTATTGAGCTGGGAGAACAGCGACCATCCCGCGGGCTGCCAGGTCCGGGTACAGCAGGCGCTACCGCTGGCCGCCGTCCAGGTAGCGCAGCACCGCGGTGACCCGGCGGTCGGCACGGTCGTCCGGCGGGAGCTGCAACTTCGCGAAGATGCTGCGGATGTGCTTGTGCACCGCGCCGTCGGTGACGAACAGCCGCTCGGCGATGGCCGTGTTGCCCAGCCCCTGGGCCATCAGCCCCAGCACCTCGCGCTCACGCGGCGACAGCTCGCTCAGCGCCGTGTCCGTCCGGCGGTTGCGGGCGAGCAGCTGCGCCACCACCTCCGGGTCGATCACGCTGCCGCCGTCGGCGACCCGGTGCAGCGCGGCGAGGAACTCCTCGACCCGGCCCACCCGTTCCTTCAACAGATAACCGAGCCCGGCGGCGCCGACCGAGAACAGCTCGGTGGCGAACGCCTGCTCCACGTACGCCGACAGGACCAGCACGGCGAGGCCGGGTCGACGCCGCCGGGCCTCCACCGCCGCCACGATGCCCTCGTCGGTGTGGGTCGGTGGCATCCGTACGTCCACGATCGCCACATCCGGCGCGTGCGCGTCGACCGCGGTCAGGAACTCGCCCGGGGTGCCCGCCGTGGCCACCACATCCAGGTCCTCCGCCCGCAGCAGCAGCGCCAGTCCCTCGCGCAGCAGCGGGTCATCCTCGGCGATCACGATCCGCATGGCAGCTCCACGTGCATCCTCGTCGGGCCCCCGGGCGGGCTGGTCAACGTCATCCGGCCGTCGTACGCCTCGACCCGCCGGCGGATGCCGGTGAGCCCGGAGCCGCGGGCCTCGTCGGCGTCGCCGTGCCCGTCGTCCCGCACGGTCACCAGCAGCCGACCCTGCTCACGGCGCACGGTCACGTCCACCTGGCTCGCACCGCTGTGCCGCACCACGTTGGTCAGCCCCTCGGCCACCACGAAGTACGCGGTGGCCTCGACCGAGGCCGCGCAGCGCACCGCCACGTCCACCTCCAGCCGGCAGGGCACCGCACAGCTGCCGGCCAGGCCCGCCAACGCTCCGGCCAGGCCCCGGTCGTCCAGCACGGGCGGCAGGATCCCGCGCACCACCGTACGCAGTTCGCCGAGCGCCTGTTCCGCCGCGTCCTGTGCCTGCCCGAGGATCTCGTCGGCCCGCTCCGGGTTGCGCCGTACCGCCCGGCGCGCGGCGCCGAGCAGCACGTTGACCGCGACCAGCCGGTTCTGGGTGCCGTCGTGCAGCGACCGCTCGATGCGGCGCAGCTCCACCGCGTGCGCGTCCAGCGCCGCGGCCCGGGTGGCGGTCAGCGCGGCGACCCGCAGCGACAGGTCGACCCCCGGCGGCGGAGGCAGCAGCCACCGGCCCGGCCACTCCTGCACGCGGGCCAGGGCCGGGCTGAACCCGACCGCGGCGGCCAGCCAGCCCAGCCCGACCAGCCCGACCACGAACGCCTCGGAGAGGCTCTCGATGCGCCACCAGCCCATGCCCGGTGCGCCGTCCTCGGGTGGGACCAGCCGGTACCACAGCGGGAACGTGATGTCCTGCAGGGCGTAGAGCGGAAGCGCGAGGCCGACCAGCCCGGACAGCAGGCCGGTGATCGCGTGCAGCGTGACCCAGCCGAGGTCCCGGCGGACGAACGGGTCGCGTACCGCCGCGCGCAACCCGAGCGGCACCGGCCCCGGTGCGGGGATCGGCGTGCCCCGGCGGGACAGCCGGGCGCGCTCCCGGTCGGCCACCGCGCGCACCGCCCGCAGCGCGCCCGGCGCCGCCAGCAGCCCCACCCCGGCCAGGCAGGCCACCGCCACGATCAGCGCCCAGAGCAGCGCGCCCAGCGCCAGCACGGCGGTGCCCAGCCCGCCGACGAGGCGCTCGATGGCGTCGACCACGACGCGGATGCGGCGCCACACGTACGCCATCCACCCCACCTCCAGCGCCAACATAGGCCACCGACCGCCCCGGTGACGGCGCCCGCCGCGGAAAGTACAGCCTGCTGTACCGCCGATCGTCGAGCTGGTGGGATCGTCGCCGCCGGGGCGGCTGCCTAGCGTCGATGGTGTCGTCGCATCACCCGGCCGACCGGTGCGTCGTACCGCTCAGAGCGGCAGCCACTCGGTGCTGGTCGTGAACTCGGCCAGCACCTCCGGCAGCGGATCGACCCCGATGCCCGGCCCGGTCGGCACCGCGAGGTGCCCCTCGTTCAGGACGAACGGTTCGGCATTCCTGGACGTCCGGCCGGACGGTCCGGAACTTCTCCGGAAAATTTCGGCGGTAGCTCTTCGGATCTTGATCCGACCATCGGGACGCTGAGGTGATCTCGCGAGCGCTGATCAATTACTGACCAGGATGGACGACACTCCCCCGGGTGCCCCTCCGTCGGGCCGAGGTTGCCGCGATGTTTCCGGAAATTGTTGACAGGATGACGACCGGGTCAATACGGTCGCCATCGACGGCGCTCGATTGTCGTCACTGCCACTCACCGCGACCCACTCCTCCGGTCGTCGCGCAGGACGACCGGCCACCACCACCAGGCGGCACCACGCCGGTGGCCGTCACCGGGCCACCGACAGCCGGCCGCCACGAGGAGGAACAGGTTCATGACCGACACCAGTCACACCCCCACCCCACCGAGGAGGCGCGGCCGGATACGGCTGCTCCTCGGCGCCGCATGCGCGGCCGTCCTGGCCGTCACGGGCACGATGACGGCCACCAACGCGTACGCCGAGGCCGACCGGACCCTCACCTCGAACCTCACCGGCACGCACAACGGCTACTTCTTCTCCTTCTGGAAGGACAGCGGCAACGCCAGCATGACGCTGCGGGCCGACGGCCGATACAGCAGCAGTTGGGACAGGAGCACCAACAACTGGGTCGGCGGCAAGGGTTGGGCCACCGGCAGCCGCCGGACCGTCACCTACTCGGGCAGCTACAACCCGGGCAACAACAACACGTACCTCGCGCTGTACGGATGGACGCGCAACCCGCTCATCGAGTACTACGTGGTGGAGAACTTCGGCAGCTACAACCCGAGCAGCGGCGCCCAACGCATGGGCACCGTCACCACCGACGGTGGCACCTACGACATCCTGCGCAGCCAGCGGGTCAACGCCCCGTCGATCGACGGCAACCAGACGTTCTACCAGTACTGGAGCGTCCGGCAGCAGAAGCGCTCAAGCGGCACCATCACCACCGCCAACCACTTCGACGCCTGGGCCCGCGCCGGCTTGAACCTCGGCACCAACCACAGCTACCAGATCATGGCCACCGAGGGCTACCAGAGCAGCGGAAGCTCCGACATCACCGTCCGGGAGGGCAGTGGCGGCAACCCGACCTCCGGGCCCACCACCGGCAATCCGGGGACCGGCAACTGCACCGCGACGCTCTCCGCCGGCCAGCAGTGGGGCGACCGGTTCAACCTCAACGTGGCGGTCAGCGGCACCAGCACCTGGGTCGTCAGCCTCGGCCTCGGCGGCGGCCAGAGCATCCAGAACAGCTGGAACGCGTCGGTCAGCGGCACGAGCGGCACCGTCACCGCCAGACCGAACGGCAACGGCAACACCTTCGGGATAACGATCATGGCCAACGGCAACTGGACCTGGCCGACCGTCACCTGCAGCACCGGCTGACCTGAAGCATTCCTCGGACACCGCATCTCCGGCGTGGCGGCCCCGGCCGCCACGCCAGAGACGTGTCAGAAAAAGTTCGCGCCGCCATGTCGAGATCTCGACCCCGGCTCCGTCCCCGAGGTGAACGCGACCAGGATGGGTCGCAGCCGCACCGAGGAGAGACAGACGATGGCCAAGTACCTGCTGCTCAAGCACTACCGGGGCGCTCCGGCCGCGGTGAACGACGTGCCGATGGACCAGTGGACGCCGGAGGAGATCTCGGCGCACATCCAGTACATGAACGACTTCGCCGCCCGGCTCGAGCAGACCGGTGAGTTCGTCGACGGTCAGGCACTGGCGCCGGAGGGGACGTTCGTCCGGTACGACGGCGAGGGGAACCCGCCGGTCACCGACGGCCCGTTCGCCGAGACCAAGGACCTCATCGCCGGCTGGATGGTGATCGACGTCGACACGTACGAGCGGGCCGTCGAATTGGCCGGGGAGCTGTCGGCCGCCCCCGGGGCGGGCGGGAAGCCGATCCACGAGTGGCTCGAGCTGCGCCCGTTCCTCACCGAACCGCCCACCATCACGGAATGACCGCACAGCTGGACGAGGCTCTGCTGCGGAGCCTCACGCCGAGCGTGCTCGGGATCCTCGGCCGCCGCGGAGTCGACTTCGCGGCGGCCGAGGACGCCGTGCAGGACGCGCTGGTCGAGGCGGTCCGCGTCTGGCCGACCGACATGCCGCGGGATCCGAAGGGGTGGCTGGTGACCGTGGCGTGGCGCCGGTTCCTCGACGCGACCCGGGCGGACGCGGCCCGCCGACGGCGTGAGGTCCTCGTCGACGACGAGCCGGCACCCGGGCCCGCGCCGACCGTGGACGACACGTTGCAGCTCTACTTCCTGTGCGCCCACCCGTCGCTGACACCGTCGTCGGCGGTCGCGCTCACGCTGCGCGCCGTCGGCGGGCTGACCACGCGCCAGATCGCCCACGCCTACCTGGTGCCCGAGGCGACCATGGCGCAACGCATCAGTCGGGCCAAGCGCACCGTCTCCGGCGTGCGGTTCGACCAGCCCGGCGACGTCGCCACCGTGCTGCGCGTGCTCTACCTGGTCTTCAACGAGGGCTACTCCGGCGAGGTCGACCTCGCCGCCGAGGCCATCCGGCTCACCCGGCAACTCGCCGCCACGATCGACCATCCCGAGGTGGCGGGGCTGCTCGCCCTCATGCTGCTGCACCACGCCCGGCGCGCCACCCGTACCGCACCGGACGGCAGCCTCGTGCCGCTCGCCGAGCAGGACCGCCGCCGATGGGACACCGCGTCGATCGCCGAAGGCGTCCAGATCCTCCAGGCCGCCCTCGCCCGGGACCGGCTGGGCGAGTTCCAGGCGCAGGCCGCCATCGCCGCCCTCCACGCCGACGCGCCCACCGCCGAGGAGACCGACTGGGTGCAGATCGTCGAGTGGTACGACGAGCTCGCGCGGCTGACCGACAACCCGGTCGTACGGCTCAACCGCGCGGTGGCCGTCGGCGAGGCCGATGGACCGCGCGCCGGTCTGGCGGCGCTCGCGGCGCTGGACGACTCGCTGCCCCGCCACACGGCGGTGGCCGCGTACCTGCACGAGCGCGACGGCGACCTGGCGACGGCGGCGCGGTTGTACGTCGAGGCGGCCCGCAAGGCCCCCAACCTCGCCGAGCGCGACCACCTGACCCGTCAGGCCGCTCGGCTCAACACCAGCCGGCGCCGCTGACCGGCCACATCCGGGACCGGTCCCGATGCGCCGGCCCGCACCGCAGGGGTGGCCGGCGCATCGCCCGGTCGTTGCGGCTCCCCTACCAGGGCAAGTCCCCGGCCTCGTCCTGGAAGGTGCCGGTCGGGCCGTCCACGTCGAGGGTCGCCAGACGCACCACGGTCCGGGCGCTCTCCTGCGGGGAGCGTCCGCCGTCGAACCCCGCGGTCATGTCGGTGGCGGTGAAGCCGGGCTCAAGGGCGTTGAACTTGATCCCCGGCTGGGACTTGGCGTACTGGACGGTGAGCATGGTGGCTGCCGACTTGGACGCGGAGTAGAGCAGCGTGGGCAGGTGGAACTCCGGTCGGTCCGGGTTGTTCACCGCCCAGAACGACCCGGCGCTGCTCGACACGGTCACCACCGTCGGGTTCGAGGATCTGCGCAGCAGAGGGAGTGCCGCCTCGGTGACGCGCACGATGCCCACCGCGTTGGTGTCGAAGATCCGCAGGGCCGTGGGACCGTCGGCGACTCCGGTGTCGAGGATGCCGGCGTTGTGCACCAGGACGTCGAGCCGGCCCTCGGCCGCGTCGATGGTGGCCAGCGCGGCGCGCACCGATGCGTCGTCGGTCACGTCGAGCTGGACGAATCGGGCGCCGAGCGTTGCCGCGGCCTTCTCACCCCGCTCGACGTCGCGCGCACCGAGATAGACGACGTGCCCCAGCTCCAGTAGTTGGCGGGCGGTCTCGAACCCGATGCCCTTGTTGGCCCCGGTGATCAGAGTGACGGTCATGGGTGTCCTCCCCGAAATATGTGGCCCGACCGGGCCGTTGCGAAAGCTATGCGTGGCGCCTCGTTGCAACCAGAGCCCCGTCCAGCCTGGGGTGTGACAGACCCCCCTCTGTCCGCCCCACGGAGTGTCAGGCTGGCCTCGTGAGCGGGACGACGAATGCCCTCGGCGCGTACCTGCGTGCCCGGCGCGCACTGGTGACGCCCGCGCAGGCGGGCATCCCCGACGGTGGTGTGCGGCGTGTGCCGGGGCTGCGGCGCGAGGAGGTCGCCATGCTCGCCGGCATCAGCGCCGACTACTACCTGCGCCTGGAGCGGGGCCGTGACCGGCACCCGTCCGTGCAGGTGCTCGAGTCGCTGGCTCGTGTGCTGCACCTCGACGACGACCACCTGACCCACCTGCTGACGCTGGTCGCCGAGGTCCCCCGGCAGCGCGGACGCCGACCGCGCCGGGAGACCGTGCCGCCCGGCGCGCTCAAGCTCCTGGACTCCCTCGTCCAGCCCGCCTTCATCGAGGGGCGCTACTTCGACATCCTGGCCTCGAACGCCCTTGCCGAAGCGCTCTCGTCGCGCCTCGCCGTCGGGGGCAACCAGCTCAGAGACCTCTTCCTGGATCCGGCCGAGCAGGCTCTGTACCCGGACTGGAAGGACGTCACGGAGTGCCTCGTCGCGAACCTGCGACAGTCCGTCGGCACCGACGTCGACGATCCCCGGTTCGTCGAGATCACCAGGGAGCTGTCCCTGGCCAGCCCCCGGTTCCGCCAGCTGTGGGCCCGCCACGAGGTACGCGGACAGAGCGGGACGGCGCTGCGGATCAATCACCCGCAGATCGGGGAGCTGACCCTCAACCGGGAACGGCTCAGCATCGGCGGGGCCGAGAGTCTGATGCTCGTCGTGTACCACCCTGACGCCGGCTCCAGCGACGCCGACAAGCTGGCGCTCCTGGCCTCGGCCGGCCTACCCACGACAGGCCGTGGACACCGGCTCCAACAGACCACCACGTGACGAACGGCCGGGCCGTCCCCGGACGGCGGCGCGACTAGACTCGCCACCGGCGTCGATCCGGGGAGCGTGCGCGGGTGAGTTCGTCCCAGCTTCTCGTCACACTGGACCGCGACAGTCCGGTCCCGTTGCAGCAGCAACTCTGCGACCAGATCAGCGGATCCGTGCGGGCCGGTCGGCTGCGCCCCGGCGATCCGGTGCCGCCCAGCCGCGAGCTGGCGCACCAGCTCAGGGTCTCGCGGACGGTGGTGACCCGGGCTTACGAGCTGCTGCGGGCCAACGGGGTGCTCAGCTCGCGGCGTGGATCCGGCACGCGGGTCAGCGCCACCCTGACCGACGCCCCGCCACCCGCCCGGCGTGCCGCCCGCGTGGACCTGCGGCCCGAGCCCCCGCTGCCCACCGACGCCGGGAGTGCGTTGTGGAAGCCGTGGGAACCGGCGCCGATGCACCGATCGGACGGGACGTACGACTTCCGGCACGGCACTCCGGCGCTGGCCAGCTTCCCGGTGGCCCGGTGGCGGCAGTCGCTCGCCGACGCGGTGGGCCGGGCCGACGCGGTGGCGCTGGGCTACGGCCCGGCCGAGGGTTCGGCGTCGTTGCGTACCCAGATCACCGCGCTGGTGCGGCGCAGCCGGGCGCTCGACGCCCCCGCCGAGAACACGGTGGTGACCAGCGGCGCCACCCAGGCCATGGACATCCTGGTCCGGCTGCTCGTCGGGCCCGACGACGTGGTGGTCATCGAGGATCCGAGCCACACGGTGCTGCGGCAGATCTTCGGCTACTCGCGGGCCGCCGTGGTGCCGGTGCCGGTCGACGAGGAGGGCCTGCGGGTCGACGAGATCGACTGCCGGGTCCGCGCGCACGGCCTCGATCCGGCCCGGGTCCGTCTGGTCTACGTCACCCCGTCGCACCAGTTTCCGACCGGGTTCATCATGTCCGACCGGCGTCGACGAGCGCTGCTGTGCTGGGCCCGCGAACACGCGGCCACGGTGCTGGAGGACGACTACCACAACGAGTTCACCTTCGTCGAAAAGCGGCTGCCGTCGCTGGCCGCCGACCCGCAGGACGCGGACGTGGTCTACGTCGGCAGCTTCAGCAAGACCCTGTTCCCCTCCCTGCGCATCGGCTACGCGGTGTTGCCGCCGCACCTCGTCCGGCCGTTCCTCGGGGTCAAGTGGATCACCGACCGGCTGACGCCGACGCTGACCCAGGAGGCGTTGGCCGAGTTCATCGCCTCCGGCGCGTACGCCCGGCACATCGGCCGGATGGACCGCCTCTACCGGCAGCGGCGCGCCCGGCTGTTGGAGTCGCTGGACGAGCAGTTCGGCGCGGGGGTGCGCGTCTCCGGCACGGCGGCCGGACTGCACGTGCTGGTCACCTTCGCCGGCGCGCCCGACGCCGACGAGGCGGAGATCGTGCGCGCCGCCGCGGCGCACGGCGTCCGGGTTTACCCGGCGTCGGGCTACTTCGTCACCCGGCCCCCGACCGCACCGACTTTCCTGATCGGGTACGCGGCGCTGCCCGCCGCCCGGATCACCGAGGGTGTGGCTCTGCTGGCCGCCGCGCTGCGGGACGTGCCGGCTCGGTGAGGCGGGGTGGGCGTCAGCGACTGGCGGTGGCCGGCTCGGCGGGCGACGGCGCGGGCCGGGCGGCCGGTCGGATCCGCAGAGCCGCGAACGCGACCACGCCGACCACCGGGATCAGCAGGAGCAGCAGGAGGACCGGCCGGTGCCCCTGGGCCTGCCAGACGAAGCCGAGACCCATCGGCACGGCCAGCCGCGCGGAGCTGAGCACGACGGCGTTGAGGGCCATGAAGCTGCCGACGCGGTGCTCCGGAACATGGTCGGCGATGTAGGTGGGCACCACCACCGACGCGATGATCTCCCCGAGGGTCCAGACCACGGTGGAGAGCAGCACGGCGGGCAGCGAGAACGCGACCACCAGCACGGCCATCCCGGTGCCCCGGGTCCAGTTCGAGGCGGCACCACTCGCCCGCCAGGTTGATTCCCCGGCCGGCCTCGATGGCGGGGACGATCGACCCACCTCCGGCCCGGGCGGCCGCCTCGCCGAACACCAGCTCGCCGTCGTCGCGCAGGAAGAACTCCACGTGCGCCACACCGGTCCGCATCCCGAAGCCGCGCAGCACGGTGGCGTTGGCGGCCAGGATGCGGCGCTCCGCCGAGGTCAGATCGTGCTTACGGGAGACCGTGCCGCCGGGTTCGTCGCGGAACTCCAGCACCGAGTACGTGTAGCGGGAGAGCTGCTCGAAGACCACCTCGCCGCCGCGCAGCAACGAGTCGACGTGGTACTCGGCGCCCCGGACGTACTCCTCGACCCGGTAGTCGTGCCGGGCGTCGGCGATCAGCGGCCAGACCCGGGCCAGGTCCGCCGCGGAGTCCACCCGGTGGGTGTCGCCGCAGGCCCAGCCAGCGTACGGCTTGACCACCACGGGCCAGCCCACCTCGGCGGCGAACTCGGCGACCGCCCCCACCGTGTCCGGGCGGCACGAGCGGGCCACCGGCACACCCAGCTCGGTGGCCCGGCGGTGCATCACGTTCTTGTCCCGGAAGGCCAGCGCCTCCTCCGGGTCGAGCCCCGGGATCCCGTGGTCGCGCCGGCAGTACGCGGCGGTGAGCACGTCGCCCTCGAAGAGCGGGAAGATGCGTCGTACCGGATGCGTGGCGACGATCGTCGCCACCGTCGAGCGGACGGTGTCGGAGTCGTCGAGGTCGGCGTGATAGCAGGCCAGACCGGCGGCTTCGGCGGCCGGCTGCCCGGTCGGCAGCAGCGCGACGGTGGCCACACCCAGCTCGGTGGCGGCGGCGACCACGCTGCGGAACTGGGCCTCGTACCGGCCGGCAGCCGGCCGGTAGATCACCAGGATCGCGCGGTCCGGCACTGCCCTCGACACCCGGTCATCGACGCGCCTGGTGTCCGCACCGCCGCTGAGCTGGGTCATCGTGATCCTCGTGAAGGTCGGGTCCGCTGGTCGGTCCGACCGTACGCAGCACGACGACCTCCGGGTGTGTCCAATTCGGGGTGATCCGGTGAGGCCAATCCGGCGGTCGGCGGCGCGACGACCTCCGGGCCTGACCCCGGGCCGGTGCCGGCGTCCAGCGCGCGGCTGAGAAACCAGCGGGTCCCGCCACCGGCAGGCGGATCAGCGCCCGAATGCCAGGTAGATGCCCAGACCGAAGTTCCCGACCAGGATGATCGCGCCCACGACCGCGAACCACCGCTGCCACGCCGTCCACCGCACTGTCTTCTGGGCCTCGACGGCGACCGCCTCCTCCAACCGGACCGCCGCGATCCTGCCCCGCTCGTCGGCGTCCCGGCGACCCGAGGTCACGCTCGCGTTCGGGAGGGTGGCGTTGGCGCGCAACTCCTCGGTGAGGGCCTGCATGGCCCGGGTCATATCATCGATCGAACCGTTGATCTGCCGCAGGTGCTCATCGTGCCCCTGCAGGCGCTGCTCGATCCGGCCCTGCTCCTGAACAAACGACCCAGCACCCGACCGGCTTGTCACGTGACGTGAGCTGATCGCCCCACAAACGTCGGCACTGTGGCACTACCATCCACTCGCCTCGAACTGTGGTCCGATCGGGTCACGGCCGGGGTTTCGGTAGATGCGGTGCCCTCCTGGGTGCCCCTCCCCACCCCGAAGGAGTCGACACGTGCGGAAAGTACTCAGCACGCTCGTGGCGGTGCTGTTCATCGCCGGGTCCGCGCAGGTCGCGCACGCGGATGCGGGGCCGGTGACGAGAGCGACGTTGACGAGCGGGAACACCTTCTCCTCAAGGGTCGAGGAGCGTCTGCTGAGCAGGACGGTCACGCTCTCGGCCGGCGAGTCGCGGCACGTACGGGGCCGTCTCGAGGCGACGAGCAGCGTGACGCAGATCGTGGCGATGAACAACACGCTCAAGTGTGTGGACGCGGGCGGTGCCGTTGTCGGCACCACCTCGACGTCGTCCCGCAACCACGAGGGCTCGGACACCACGTACTACGCGACGCCCGGGCATCTGCCGATCTACGCCGACCTGCTGTTCACCGCACCGTCGGCCGGCACCTACACCTGCGGCCTCTACGGATACACGGCCTCCAGCTCGCTCACCGACTACTACCTGACCGCCGTCGCCACCAACACCTGGCTCGAGGTGAGCGACATCAACCAGGTGGGCGCGCGGTGGTGGCAGAACCCCTCCTGCAACAGCACCGGGACGTCCAGCACCTGCACCTACATCGGCGCGGGCACCTCCACGGCCTGGGTGTTCTACAACGACGGCACGCCCGTGTACAAGTGGAACGCCGCCAGCAACGCAACCAGCGTGCAGGCGCTGGCCAACCTCGAACTCACCACCTGCTACACGGGCACCGCCTCATGCAGCAGCAGCATCGACGCGTACGAGATGCCGCGCGGCACCAACGCTGTGGTGGATGTGCGCTTCGAGATGATCCAGCTCGACACGACGGCGCACACCTGTCGTACGACGAGCACGGCCACGTCCCGCAAGGCGATCCGCGACGACGCACACCACTACGTCGCGAACTTCGCCCTGTCCGGTATCCCGATCGACCCGACCTGCGGTACCCGCAGCTTCATCATGCGGATCTTCGTGCAGCATGTCTCCGGCAACCCGATCAAGATCGACGGCGTGCAGAGCACCACGTCGCTCACGAACGGCATCGCCATGAACATTTTCTGACGGGGCCCACCACCATCGACGCGGAGCTATACGATGCTGGCACCGTCCATTAAGGAGGCTCTATGCGGAGACGCATGGTGTTGATCTGCTGCGTAGTCACCACGATCGTGGTCACATCGTCCCCCGCCCAGGCGAACGAATCCACAGCCGGGCCAGCCCCGCAAACCGGCTTCGCCGCGGCCGTCGACGTCGAGGCAATGACCGCGCAGTTCCACCGGTTGGAAGCCGTTGCCGCCGCGCACCCCGACGGTGCGGGTGGCACCTACTTCGACGAGCAGACCGGGCAGCTGGTCGTCCGCCAGGTGCAGAACACCGAGGGCGACCGGCTGCGCTCCGCAGTGGGCTCGCGCTCGCGCCAGGCGGGAGAGGTCCCGGTCCGGTTCGAGACCACCGCGGTACCAATCAAGCGACTGGAAGCCGCAGTCGCGCGGTTGGAGAGTAGCCGCACCTGGGCTGGCTCCCACGCGGCCAGCGTTGACCGGGTCAAGCTGGACCGCCTCGCAGCACAGGTCGTCATCCACGCTTCTGGTGACGCGGACGCACTCGTCGCCGCCGCGGTCAGGGCCACGGGCGTGACGCCCCGGGTGTCGATCTCGAAGGCCGGGATCACGCCCGCCAGCCGCCGGGTCGACACCGCCCCCTACTACGGCGGGCTGGCCATGTTCAACTACAACGTGACCGCCGCGGGAGGCAATCCGCGTACGGTGGACGCGTACTGCACGACCGGCTTCCGGATGACTCGCGGAGGCACGAACAGCAACTGGGTGACGACCGCAGGGCACTGCGGCTCCAACGGCACCACCTTCTGGCACAACGGTGGTTGGAACCTCCGCGTCAGCTCGAACTACCTGAGCCTGGGCACGGACGTCTCCATGGTCGCCGGCGAGAACGGCGCCTACTTCAGCCGGTACTCCTGGTTCGGCGAGCGCGACGCGTCGACGGCCAACCCGGTCACGGCGAAGCTGACCGGCTGGCCCGCCGTCGGGTCCGCCGTCTACATCTCCGGCTCCAACGGCGGCCTGGTGTACGGCAGGGTCACCGACACCGGCAACACCGGGTGCACCGGTTCCCCGGTGGTCGAGGTCGACACCGTCACCGGGCACGCGCAGGACGGCCCCGTGCTCGGCGGTGACTCGGGCGGGCCGGTCACGAGGTGGAACTCCGCCACCTCAGCGACGAACGACCTCGTCGCCGAGGGCAGCATCACGTGCTCCGACCGCAGCAGTTACGCCGAGTTCGACCCGATCCACCGCATTGAGGCGGCGACCGGCGCCGTCGTCGTGGTCGCCGGCACCTGACACCACCCGTGCGGGCGGCGCGCTGACCAACGCCGCCCGCACACCCGCCCCTGCAAACCTCGCGATCACACAATCCGCGACCACACGCCGCGAGAACAGCCGGCCACGACCTGCTGGCCATCGGGCAAGCTTCCCGGAGGGCGAGGGCGTCGCCAGCCTCAGCGGGGGGTGCCGCCCGGTCGACCTCGGCCCGCTCCGGAGGCACGATGATCGATGCGCGGCGCCCGCACCACCGGGGAGGTGCCAGACCCGGGGCGGAAGTCCCGAGCCGCGCTGGCGACCATCTCGTCGGAATCGCCACCAAGCGCCTGCCGGATGTGCGGCGGGACCACCGCCGACGTCGCCATCGACATCCGCACCTGTACGGAGCGGTCATCAACCAGGCGGCGCAAATCCGCCTCTTCCAGTTCGAGCGCGAGCACCAGCGCGACGCGGACATCCACCGCGGGATCCTGGGCAAGTGCGCTGCGCTGGGCAGTGGTGGTCCGCGGGTTGCGGGCGAGCCCCTTGCGTACGCGTACGGTGCGATCGGCCATCAGGGCGGTGATCACGTCCGGGTCGTGGGTGTGGGTGGCGAGTCGTTCCCGTACCTCGGGTGAGACGTCGTTGACGAGCCGCGCGGCCAACTCGGGCTCCAGGTCGCGCGTCTCGGCGAGGAGACCGCGAAGCTCCTTGTCGGGGGCCTCCGTCATCACCCGGCGAATCGACTCGTCGCAGGCTGGGTTGCCGGCGACCGCCCAGCGGACCCACCGGTCGGCGTCCTTGACGAGGAGCAGGAGATTGCCGATCGAGGTCGAGGGATTTCTCGCCACGGCCTCTCGGACGTGACGATCATGATCCCGAGCCAGCGGTCGCAGTGCCTGCGCGGGCGCGTCCGTGCGGGATGCGACCGCCTTACGGACCACGGCCGACGGGTCGGACGCCAGGTCGATGAGGGTCATCTGTGCGGTCGTGGGGTCCTGCGCGACGACGAGCCGCATAGCGGCGCCGCCACCCGTCGCACCGTCCGTGGCGGCACCTGACGCACTGTGACGATTGGGCCCGCCGACGTCCTGTTGTTTCCCCATGGGCGCCATCATGTCACGAGCCGATTGGGGGACCGCGGGCGTGACCAGCGCTTACGACGGCGCCGCACCTGTGGCAGCCCATCTCCGGTCAGCACACATCGTCACCCCGCAGTGCCGATCCCATGCTCGGCCAGCCGGCGTACGCCTTCGCCGATGTCCATTTCCGGCCAGAGTTGGTGCGCGACCCAGTCCCGCCACGCGCGCGGCGGCTCATCGGCCTGGAAGTAGGCGATCCCCTCAGCCTCGTCCATGGGCGCGGCCTCCCACCAGTGCCACCACACCATCAGATGCCACTCACCGTCGCCCATGCGCCAGCCAATGCTGTACCGCTCGATCTGCGGGTGGGCTCGCCACGGCGGCAGGATCCGCCCGTGGGCATGGAGCTGTTCGCGTACGGCCGCGTCGAGGAGTTCGCGGGTCCGGTCGTCCATCGTTCGGGTGCTCCTCAGCTCAGCTCTATCACGGGCCGGGTCAGGATCGCCGATGCTCAGCTCGTATGGGTTGAGCTGCGGGTGTTCATCGGCGTCCTGTTGGACGGTCAGCGAGGCGAGCGAGTCCTCGGGGGCGCGGAGTCGATCGACGGATTTCCCGGCCTCAGTGGGGGTTGGCCGCCAGGTGAGGCTTTGTGCTGGCTGGTGGCGGGTGCGCCTGACTGTCGCGCTGCCGGAGATTCGAGTCCTGCAAGGGACGCGAAGCCGTTCCAGTGGCCGAACGCGAGGCCGCTGTCCGGCCTCACGGTCCGCTGTCCCCTTCGGGAAGTCGGGGCACCGGTTGCGTGCGGGCCGAGGTCCTGTCGAGGAGCTTCTGCAGCCCTCGGCGGCGCCGTCCTGGCCGTAGCGGGGGCAACGGCCGGGTGGCCGCGCCTGGGATCGGACGCCGGCTCTCCTTGTGGGCTCTGGCCACTGGGAGGTGCTGTCTTCCCTCGTAAAAAGAAGCTCAATGCCTCCTGTACTAGGCCGGCTGACGCCACTGGTTCCAAGATGACGTGATGTCCCGGTTCAGGCGGCAGCAGGGGAGGTGTGCTGGCGATCGGTACGAAGAAACCGTTGGCCTTCCTCCTCACCGACGGAAGGTTCTTTTCCGGCTGTTTCGGGTGGTCTGGCTGTGTCATGGGGACGACATCCTCCTCTATGCGATCTGCATCTTCAACGCGTAGCGTTGCGGAACGGTTCATTCCGATGCGTGTGTTGATGGAAGCTCGAGTGTGATTGTGCAGGCGAGGCAGGATCCGTGGTGAGGCTACGGCTCGACGCTTATCACTGCGGTACTGGGCTCGCATGCGGTGAACAGGTTGCGGTGGGCGCCGGTGGCGCGGCGGCGGCGGCGGCCATCCGGCGTACCGCTTCGGTGATCAGCTCCGGCGCGGTGGCCAGATTCAGCCGGACGTGACCGGCGCCGCCGGCGCCGAAGGCCGTGCCGGAGTTGAGCGCCACCCGACCACGGTCGAGGAACACGGCGGCGGGGTCGTCGCCGAGACCCAGGGCGCGGCAGTCGAGCCAGGCGAGATAGGTGGCCTGACCGGGGCGGTAACGGATCGCCGGCAGGTGCTCGGCGAGCAGTGCGGCGAGGAGCCGGCGGTTGTCGTCCAGGCCGGTCAACAAGGCGTCGAGCCACTCGTCGCCGTCGCGAAAGGCGGCGGTGTGGGCGATCACGCCGAGATGGCTGGTGCTGACCATGGTGCCGAACGGGACGCGGGCGAGGTCCGCCGCCGCGGCCGGGCCGGCGATGAGCAGCGCACCGCGCAGGCCGGCCAGGTTCCACCCCTTGGAGGCGGACATCAGCGACAGGCCGTCCTCGGTGCCGGGGACCGAGAGGTACGGCACGAAGCGCGCTCCGCCGAGCACCACCGGAGCGTGGATCTCGTCGGCGATCACCCGCACCCCGTGGCGCCCGGCCATGCTGGCGACGGCGGCCAACTCGTCCCCGGTGTGCAGGACGCCGGTCGGGTTGTGCGGGCTGCACAGCAGGTACGCCGCCGGCCGCCCGTCGGCCCGCGCCTGCCGGAACGCGTCCTCCAGCGTGCCGATGTCGATCCGCAGGTCCGCGCCGAGCGGCGCCTCCACGATCCGGCGGCCGGCATGCGCCACGAACTCGTAGAACGGCGGGTAGACCGGGCAGTTGACGACCACCGCGTCCCCCGGCTCGGTGACCAGCCGCAGCGCCTCGACGACGCCGTGCATGACATCGGGCACCGCCGCGGTGCGCTCCACGGCCAGCCCGTCCCAACCCCACCGCCGCCGGGCGAACTCCGCCAGCGCCTGGGGGTACGCCGAGCCGCCGTGTAGCCGGTGTCGCCGCGCGCGACGGCGTCGGTGATCGCCCGGACGACCGGGTCGGCCAGCGGTACGTCCATCTCGGCCACCCACAGCGGCAGCACGTCGGCCGGATACTCCCGCCACTTGAGGCTCGTCCGTTGCCGGAGTTGGTCGATCGTGAGCTGGCGAAGGGGATTCACCGCGTCTCGGACGCCGCTCGGCAGGCCACTCATGGCCGAAGCCTATTGCGCCCCGACGCCTGGCGCGCCCCGTCGACCGCCTGCGCCGCCAGGCCGAGTACGCCGCGTCCTCACCGGGGCCACACAGCGGCGTTGACCGTCGGTGGCCAGCCGTTGAGCGCGTCGATCGCACGCACGAACCGCACGCACTGGTCGACGAACCCCGTTCCCGCGTCACTCAGTCGCAGCGCCTGGATCGCCGCCCGTGGATCGCTGACCGGAAACAGCTGAAGCTGGCATTCCTCGATCTGGCCGCCACCGCGAATGGCCGCCGCCAGCGTGACTGCCGCCCCGACGGTAACGCCCACGCAGGTCCGGTCCGGGGTGCACCACAGGACGGTTTGTGCGGGCTCATCGAACTCGGGACAGGCCGGGTACGCGCTGGTGTGCAGGGACGCGCCGTCGTCCTCGTCGCCCACCACGACGTGGTAGTCCGGGCCGGAGCGGGCGTAGTCGGGCCCCACCAGATCGGTGCCCACGATGGTCGTCTCCTGCTCGACCGGGGTCAGCACCCGACCCGGATCGACCAACCTCCCGCGGTCGTGCCGGCGGCCGGCACGTACGGCGATCACCGGCACCGGACAGCCGCCCAGCAGCTCGGTCAGGATCTCCCGGGTCGTCCTCACCAGAGCGGCGACGGAGAAGGCGACCGGCGTCGTTGCCTGCAGGTCCACGGACATGGATCCCCCATGGTCGGAGCCCGGAACAGTCTGGCACCCTCCGGCGGAGCCAGCTCGGACACTGCCGGCACGCGCGAGGAGGCTTCGCCTATCATCGGCCACCCGTGGCCGGCGGCGGGCCCGGGGAGGGAGCGGCAGTGACGTACGTGTCGGTCGAGGTCCCATCGCCCCTGAGCCAGTGCATCATCTTCTGCGAGGTCGTGTGTGTCCGCGGGTGCTGCGGGATCGACGCCGTCTCCACCGATCCCGCCCTCATCGGGGCGTGGTGCCGGCGGGTGGGCCCGGACGCGGTGCTCGAGGCTCGGCTTCAGCTCGCCGAGCTGATCGAGGTGGTCGAGGATCGCTCACAACGCGTCACGTCGACTTTCCTGAACCACCGCACGTACGACGATGCCGGGCGGCGTCAGTTGCTGGACTTCCTGGCCGCGTTCGAGGCGGGACTGGCGACCGCGGACGAGGCATGAGTGGTCCACGTGATGCGGACTGTCGTCAACTGACGCCTGGAAACGGCATCACCGTGGTGGACCTGGACCCAGGGCCCCGATTACGCCCCTTGCGCACCTGGCGAGGACGACTACGGCCCCACCGCAACGACGTCCCTCGATTATCCTCGATGCCGGACCCTGCGATTCCTCTAGGGAGGGCAAGGATGGCCGCGGACGAGGCAGCACCCCTGGGCGTCGACGTCTCCACCCCGAGCATCGCCCGGGTGTACGACTTCTTCGTCGGCGGCAAAGATCACTTCGCGGTCGACCGGATGGTCGCGCAGCGCGCGCTGGAGATCATGCCGGACGCGCAGGAGGCGGGGCGCGCGTGCCGGGCCCTGCTGCGCCGGGTGGTGCGTCATCTGGCGGCCGAGGCCGGCATCCGGCAGTTCCTCGACATCGGTTCGGGGCTACCCACCGAGACCAACGTGCACCAGGTCGCGCACGAGGTCGATCCGGCGGCGCGGGTCGTCTACGTCGACAACGATCCGTCGGTGCTGGTGCACGGGCACGCGCTGCTCGCCGGCGACGGCACCAGCGTGCTGATCGAGGCGGACATCCGCTCCCCCGAGACGATCCTCGGGCACGCCGTCGTGCGGGAGAGGCTCGACTTCACCCAACCGATCGGTCTGCTGCTCTTCTCGGTCCTGCACCATCTGAACGACGCGGAGGACCCGGGCGCGATCGCGGCGACCCTGCGCGACGCGCTGCCGCCCGGCAGCCATCTGGCGATCATTCATTTCTGGGATCCGGCCGAGGAGCATCCGGAGACGTCCGCGAAGGTGCGGGACGCCGAGCGGGTGTTCAACGAGAGCCTCGGCACCGGGCGCTGGCGCCGGCGTGCCGAGATCGAGGCGTTCTTCGGCGACTTCGAGCTGATCGAGCCGGGGCTGGTGCCGCTGGCCGAGTGGCGGCCCGACGGCGAGGCCGTAGCCGAGCAGAAGGACAGCTACCACACCATGCTCGCTGGGGTCGCCCGCAAGCGCTGACGCACGCGGCCGGGTGGCGGAACGTGAATCTCGCCTGACTCGACAATTCTCCCCCTAGGTTCGATGCGCAGGACGCAGCCGAACCGGGGAGAGACGTGGACAGTTATCCGGCGATCGAGGATCACGGACTCATCGGCGACCTGCAGACCGCCGCGCTGGTGACGTGTGACGGGACGGTCGACTGGTTCTGCGCACCGCGTTTCGACTCGCCGAGCATCTTCGCCGCCCTGTTGGACAAGGAGAAGGGCGGCTACTTCCGGATCGCGCCGCACGACGTGCGGTACGTGACCAAACAGCTCTACCTCCCCGGCACACCGATCCTGATCACCCGGTTCATCAGCGCCGACGGGGTGGCCGAGGTGATGGACTTCATGCCGGTCACCGGCGAGCGGGCCACCGACGCGCACCGTCTGGTCCGCATCGTCACCATGGTCCGGGGCAGCATGCGCTTCCGGGTGGAGTGCCGGCCGCGGTTCGACTACGCCCGCGAAGAGCATCGGTTGGAAACCCACCGCAACGGCTACGTCTTTCGCGGCCGGTCGACGTCGCTGACATTCAACCCGGTCGACCCGGCACGGCGGTTGATCTCCGAACGTGGCAGCATCCGCATTGAGGGCGGCGACCTCGTCGGGTACGGCACCCTGAACGAGGGCGACACCGGCGGGGTGGTCCTGGAGACTGCCGGCACCGAGCCGCGGATCATCCCGCCCGAGGAGATCCAGGGCATGTTCGAGTGGACCCGGGACTACTGGCGGCGCTGGCTCGAACGCTCCCGTTACACCGGCCGTTGGCGGGAGATGGTCGAGCGCTCCGCCATCACGTTGAAACTCATGACGTACGCGCCGACCGGCGCGATGATCGCGGCGCCCACCGCCGCGCTGCCCGAACTGGTGGGCGGCACCCGCAACTGGGACTACCGCTACACCT
Source organism: Micromonospora sp. NPDC050695 (assembly GCF_040654415.1). NCBI lineage: Bacteria > Bacillati > Actinomycetota > Actinomycetes > Micromonosporales > Micromonosporaceae > Micromonospora > Micromonospora sp. NPDC050695. The sequence continues at coordinate 20,189 of NZ_JBFAHZ010000046.1, read as the reverse complement.
GGGTCCGGGACACGTCGTTCTCGGTGCACGCGCTGCTCGGCCTCGGCTTCACCGAGGAGGTCAGCCGGTACATGGACTGGCTGGACGAGCGGATCCGCGAGGCCGGCGACATGCAGGACCCCCTGAAGATCATGTACCGGGTGGACGGCTCCTCCGACCTGCACGAGGAGGTTCTCGATCACCTGGAGGGCTACCGCGGCTCGCGGCCGGTGCGGATCGGCAACGGTGCCGCCGACCAGCTCCAGCTCGACATCCACGGCGAGGCGCTCTACGCCATGCATCTCGCGGACGAGCAGGGTATCCGCGTCTCGCACCAGGTGTGGAAGAGCACCGTCCGGCTTGTCGACTGGCTCTGCGAGCACTGGGATCAGGCCGACGCCGGCATCTGGGAGAGCCGCCACCACCCCCGTAACTACACCTTCGGCCGGGTGATGTCCTGGGTCGCACTGGACCGGGCCGTCCGCCTGGCTCTTCGGACCGGCCGGCCCGGGAACGTCACCGGCTGGACCGAGCAACGCAACCACATCTACGACCAGGTCATGGCTCGCGGATACGACCGGGGCCGTGGCACGTTCGTGCAGGCGTACGACGAGAGCGTGCTGGACGCGGCCCTGCTCGCCATGCCGTCGGTCGGTTTCGTCACCCCGAGCGACCCCCTGTGGCAGTCCACGTTGGCGGCGATCGAACGCGAACTGGTCTCCGACAGCCTGGTCCACCGGTATGACCCGGTCCACTCCCCGGACGGGCTCCCCGGCCATGAGGGCACGTTCAACATGTGCACCTTCTGGTACGTCGAGGCGCTGGCCCGATCCGGCCGCCTCGACGACGCCCGACTCACGTTCGAGAAGATGTTCACCTTCAGCAACCACCTCGGCCTGTATGCCGAGGAGATCGCCGAGACCGGGGAGCAGATCGGCAACTACCCCCAGGCGTTCAGTCACCTCTCGTTGATCAACTCAGCGCTGACGCTCAACGACCTGCTCGACGAGGAGGCCGCCGCCCGCAGCCGCCGGTAGCGCGGGCCGGTCCCCGGGAAGGGCTTGACGCGTCGGCGTCCATCACGCATGGTCAACCTGCATCGACAGCTACGAATGTATCGACACGGGGAGGACTGATGAAGGTCTTCGTCACCACCGCCTCGGCGGCAGCCCTGCTGCTTCTGGCGACGAGCGGCGCAACTTACGGCCAGCCGGCGGCCGACGTGCCCTGCGCCGGGCAGATCCACCCGAACCCGGGGTTCGAGCGCGGCGCCACCGGCTGGACCGCCGGGCCCCGCATCGTCGTGGTCGGCGACGCGACCCGGCCCGCGCACACCGGCCACGCGTACGCCACCTTCGCGGGACTGGACGTGACGCGGGGCGATCTGCTGCGCACCACCGTCACCGTGCCGGCCACCTGCGACCTGACGGTCCGCTTCTCGGTGCGGACCACCACCACGGAAACCACCCGCGGTGACTACCTGAACGTCGGGATGGCGGTCACCGGGATACCTCCGAAGACGAGGTTCTCGCTGGCCTTCGACGGCGGGTCGCAGTGGCGTCAATACAGCATGTCGACCGGGACGGCGACGACCGAGCGCACCGCGACGGTCAGCTTCGTCGCCAGCGAGACGGCCGGCAACGGCACCACGGCCTTCGACGTCGACGACACGTCCTTCACGCTGAGCTGACCCCAGTCGCACCTGGGCGACCGGTGGCAGCCCGACGCCGCACGCCCCCGCGGGGCCGGCGGGTGGTTCCCGCCGGCCCCGCGGTCAGGGTCACCGTCCGTAGAGCTCGAATTCGTAGAGCGAGAACCCGTACGAGGTGGCCCGCTTGACCCCGTACACCCGAACGTAACGGGCGCTGACCGGGGCGAACGTGGCGTTGTCGACGCCGCCGTCGCCGGTGGTGGTGGCGAACACCGGCGTCCAGGAACTGCCGTCGCCGGAGACCTCGATCCGGTACGAGGTGGCGTGAGCGGATTCCCACCGCAGCACCGCCCGGCTGACGGTGCGGGCCGCGCCGAGGTCGACCCGGAGCCACTGGTTGTCGTTGTAACTGCTGGCCCACCGGCTGCCGAGGCTGCCGTCGACCGCCTTGCCCGGGGTGTAGCTGGTCAGGAACTGGGTGCTCGACGCGGTGGCCGGGCGGCCCTGGGCCAGGTTGGTGAGGTCGTCGCCCCGACGCGCCGGGAACGAGACGACCTGCTGGTAGGTGGGGCGGTTCTGCCAGGCGATCAGCGGGTGGGTGATGCCGCCCAGGCCGGACTGGGCGATCGAGTCGGCGCACCACTGGTCACCGGCCCCGCAGGACTTGTCGCCGGGATAGACCGTGCCGGCCGGCACCGTCGCGGCCTGGCCGAGCGCGTCGAGCAACGCCTGCCGGCAGGCGCCGAGGTTGCCGTTGCCGCAGTACGCGCGGCCCAGGCCGCCGGCCACCGGGTCGCCGAGCACGGTGCGCAGGTCCTTGTCGACGTAGCCCCACCAGCCGTGCTGGAACGACGAGCCCTTGTGCGCCTGCCCCTGCAACGCCCAGCTCACCGTGCCGTCACGGCCGCCGTTCTGGCCGCCGGACGGCGCCTCGTTCACCTCGATGGCATCGACCAGCGCGGCGTAGAGGTCCGGTCCGAGGCCGGGGCGGAACTCGGCCGAGGCCAGCAGCGGCCACCAGGCGTCGAAGATCCGAATGGCGTCGGCGTGCTGGTAGACCTTTGAGCCGGGGGCCGTCTCCACCCGTCGGGTGCCGGCCTGCTGCCAGGCCCGCAGCTTGCCGATCGCGTCGGCCAGCGCCGGGTCGGTGACCGGCGCGCTGTCCAGCACCCGCAGCAGCTCGCCGAGAACCTGCTGGCCGCGCAGGTCGGTCACCGCCGCGTCCGCCATGATCGTGACGACGTCGGCGCGGCCGAGCTTGCGCTGAGCGATCGCGGCGCGCACCGGGCCGTCGAGCAGCTGAGCCCGGTGTACGGAGCCGAAGCTGAAGTTGCCGTCGGCCGCGCCGAAGTCCTTCGCCTGCTTGTTGTTCCAGCTGACGTAGTAGTCCTGGTTGACCGACTGCGGATGGGCCGAAGCCGGGGTGTAGCTGGCGTCGTTGGTGTCCGGGTTCCAGCCGGCCCACTCGTACGCCGGCTCGGCCTTCGTCGGCAGATTCGGGTCGGCGCTGGCGGGTCGGACCGGGTTCGACCCGGAGTTGTAGTACGCCGCCTCCGTCGAGTTGACGTAGAACCAGTTGAACGCGTACCCGACGCTGGCCGCAGACGCCTGGAACGCCGCCGCGCTGCCCATCGCCGACGGGTCGTTGTACGCCTGGAAGCCGATCGCCGAGTCGGCCTCGTGCCGGTAGGTGGAGCGCAGCTTGGTGAACGCGGTCGGCTGCCCGTTCACCAACCCCCGGTACGCGACCAGCCCGTACTTCGTGCGCAGTGCGCGCAGCGTGTACGAGCCGGCCGGGGTGGAGTCGGCCAGCGTCGGCGACCAGGAGTTGCGCTGCTCCAACGCCTCCATGGCGACACACTGCCCGTGGTAGAGGTAGCGGTTGGTGCGCAGCGTCGGCGCGCTGCCGTCGGTGGTGCACAGCGGCACCGCGTACGTGTCGGTCAGGTCCTGGGAGGCGGAGGTGGCGCTCCACGCGTAGTCCTGGCCGCGGCCGAGCAGGACGTAAAGGTTCAGCCCGGCGAACGCGGCACCGCGGGCGCTGATCCCCGGCCCCTGCAGCTCCTGGAGCATGAGCAGTTGCGGGGCGAAGTAACCGGTCTGCGGGCCGAACACGGCCACCGGGTTGCCGGTGGTGGTGTGCCGCCCGGAGACCACCACGGCGTTGGACATGCCGTGCGCGCGCAGGTTGGCCAGGCCGCCGAGCAACCCCTGGGTGGCGGTGCTGCCGCCGGTGCGGGCGGCGGCACCGCCGCTGGCGTCGTAGGCGAGGGGTTCGGCGGTCACCGTGCCGGCGTCCGGAAGCACCGCGCCGGTCGCACCGGGTGGTGTCGCGCCGTACGGGAAGCTCTGCCCGTCGTGCAGCGTGAGCACCGTTTCCGGGTCGTTCTGTGAGCGGAACGCCTGCCAGACCCGGTCGCCCTCGGTGGCCCCGTACCTGGCTCGGGCGGCCACCCGGACCAGTGCGGACTGGATCTCGCTGCCGCCACCTCCGCCGAAGAGCCCGCCGACCACACCGGCGGTGGCGATCAGGTCGGTCATGGTGAAGTGCGTCGGTTTGCCGGCGCCGGCCAGCACGTACTCGCCGGGGTAGTTGTCGTCGGCGATCGACTTGTCGATGTAGGCGTTGATGCCGGCGATGTAGTCGACGACGTCGGTGTAGAGCTGCTGGCCCCGGGCGCCCTTGGTGCGCAGCGCCTCCACCTGGGCCTGCAGGTCCGCCTCCGAGTACGGCGAGTTGGCCCAGATGCTCTGCTCCAGCTCGCGGTTGCCGGGTGCGCCGCCGGCGAACGAGGTGAGCGTGCCGCGGCCGGCGTGGCGCAGCAGGTCCATCACCCAGAGCCGGTCCTGAGCCCCGGCGTAGCCCGCGCCGAACATGGTGCCGGCGCGGGTCGTGCCGGTGACGTGTGGGACGCCGGTGGCCTTGTCACGCACGATGGTGACGTCCGAGCGTGGCGACACGGTGCTCTCGACCTGGGCGGCGGGGACGCCGAACGAGGCGTCGTTGTAGAAGTGGGCGATCTGCTCGTCGGTCAGCCCGGCGTAGTTGTAGACCAGGTTCGCGTACTCGTCGAGCTGGTCGCTGGAGTGTGCCGGGCGGGTGCCGAGCGCCTGGTGGGCCAGGATGGCGACCAGCGTGGCGTTGCCGTTCTGCCCGGGAGGCAGGATGTCGGCGCACTGGCCGAGGCAGTAGTCGTCGGGGGTGAAGGTGGTGGCCGCGAGCGCCGGCGACGGCGGGGTGACCGTCAGGACGCTCGCGGTCAACGTGGCGGCGGTGAGCGCCGCGAGTCGGGTACGAACTGTGGGTCTGGGCATGGCGATCCTCCGGGGACGCGGAGTCGGGCCGTACGGTACGCCCGGCTGCCGGTGCCGACCTCTCGCCCTCCGCGCCCGGGCGTCCACCAGGAGGTGAGAATGACTCACATCGATCTGTCGCAATGATCGATGCAGGACCACCGTCCGGGATAGCCGTCGTTCACCACGCGCCAATGCCGACGTTTCGCCATCCACCGCCCGTCGCGTTCACCACCTCGACCGACGGGCGTCCCACCGAGAATCACGAGTACATCAGGTGCAGCATCATCCCGGCCTCGGCGTGCGCCAGGTTGTGGCAGTGGTTTGCCCACATCCCCGGGTTGTCGGCCCGAAACGCCACCTCCCACACGTCGCCGGGGCGTACGTCGAAGGAGTCCCACCGCAACGGGCTGCCGGTCGCCGGCCGGCCGTTGCGCGACAGGATCAGGACGTGATGTCCGTGCAGGTGCCACGGGTGCACGACCGGGGACCGGTTGACGATCGTGAACCTCACGACGTCGCCGAGGCGGACGACCTGCGGCGAGATGTCCGGGTCGGCCGCGCCGTTGACGGTGTGGGCGTAGCGCGGAAGCAGTCCGTGCAGGTCGAGACCACGGTCGAGAACGAGGGTGAACCGCCTGTCGAACCGCGGCCATGGCACCGGCGAACTGACGCCGTAGGTGAGCGGATCCAGCACCGGCCAGGCGGCGGTCACCGCCGACACCGGCCCGGTCGAGTAGACGGCCCGTCCGTCGACGAACAGCGCCACCGGCGTGGCGGGCGCGGTGAACACCAGGTCGTAGCGGCCCCCGGCCGGGATCTGCACGGCGGTGTCCACCAGCGAGGTCGGGCCGCGCAGGTCGGATCCGTCGATCGCGGCGACGCGGAACGGAGCACCGGCCAACGCGTACCGGTGGGTCGTGCTGTCGGTGTTGATCAGCCGTAGCCGCACGGGCACTCCCGCCCCGACCGCCTCCGTCCTCGGCTCGGGCAGCGCACGGCCCGCCAGCGTGTGCACCGGCACCGTGACGTCGACGCCGGTCACCGGTGCCGGGTGCACCACCAGGACACCGTAGAGGCCCATCCGCACGCCGACGTCGGAGACCGAATGCGTGTGGTACCAGTACGTCCCGACCTGGTCGGCACGGAACCGGTAGACGAACTCCTGCCCGGGCAGGACCGCCGCCTGGGTCACGCCGGGCACACCGTCCTGGCTGTTCGGCACGTCGTAGCCGTGCCAGTGCAGCGTGACGCCCCGATCGATGTCCCGGTTGCGCACCGTCACCTCGATGACCTCGCCGACGGCGGCCGTCAGCTCCGGGCCGGGGACCTGCGCGTTGAACGCCCACGCCGCGACGTCCCGGCCGCCCGCCCGCACCGTGGCGGTCGCGGCCGTCAGCGTGAACCGCCTGGTCGGTTCGCCGACGGTCCGCGCATCCCGATCTGCGTGAGCATGCGGTACGCCGGGCGCGGCGCCCGGGGCGACGACCAGCCCGGTTCCGGTGACCAGCGCCGCGGCGGCCAGCCCGAGGGCCACTCGGGACATCGTGCGGGACGGGCGCGCCCCGAGGGCGAGCCAGGAGACCGCGGTGGCCGCGAGCACCCCGGCGACGGCCAGCAGTCCCACTCCCGCCGACGCGGGATAGCCGTGCAGGAGCGTCACGAGCAGGGCGGCGCTCTGGGCGTACCCGGCGAACAGGAGCGCGACCGCGACGGACCGGATGTCGCCCGGGGCCCGCAGCAGCCGCGGCCCGGCGACGGCCACCGCCGCGAGCGACAGGGGGGCGGCGATGAGGATCTTCTCCGCCGCGAACCACCAGCCGGCGCGGGCGAGCGCGGTGATGGTGACCGCCCGGGCGAGGGTGGCGAGCAGCGCCAGGACCGCCAGCCCCAGCGCGAGCGGGCGACGCCGCGCGGCGGACGCCGCGCCACCGCCCAGCCACCCCGACCTCACCGCGGTCCGCGTCCTCATCCTCACCAACTACGGGCTCGACTCCTACGTGTTCGCCGCACTCCACGCGGGCGCCAGCGGTTTCCTCCTCAAGGACGCCGACCCCGCCGACCTGCTGCAGGCCGTTGCCGTCGTGGCTCGCGGCGACGCGCTGCTCGCCCCGGCCGTCACCCGGACGCTCATCAGCGAGTTCGTGTCCGGTCCACCGCCGGCCGAGCCGGCGGCCGAGCCGGCGGCCGAGCCGGCGGCCGAGCCGGCGGCCGAGCCGGCGGCCGAGCCGGCGGCCGGACGCGAGGTTCTGACCGCCCGCGAACAGGAGATCGTCGAACTCGTCGCCCGCGGGCTGGCCAATGACGAGATCGCCCAGCGGATGGTGATCAGTCCGTTGACCGCCAAGACACACGTCAACCGGGCGATGGCGAAGCTGCACTGCCGCGACCGCGCCCAGTTGGTCGTGTGGGCGTACGAATCGGGACTGGTCACGCCACGCCGCCGGTGACGTTCTCCGCTGTTGCCCCTGGTCGTCTTCTCGTTCGGTTCGACCCTCGCGGCATGCCACCGACCGGACCGGCGTCCACCGCCCGATGACGTTCGTGCGGCGGGCGTCGTCCGGGTGAGAGGCTTGAGTACGTGGGGCTGAATACGGAGACAGCAGCGCGGCTCGCCGACGCACGTCTGGCGGAGTGGCAACGCGTCAGCCACGACGAGTGGCGCGCGATGCTCGACGACAAGGACGTACGCCAGGTGCTTGGCGAGGACGGCAAGCGGTACAGCGTGGTCAGCTACGCCCTCGACGAGGGCGATGGGCGTATCCGCATGGTGGTGGCCGTGGATGACGGGGGCCGTTCGGCGTTCGTTCCGCTGGTACGTGACGAGATATGGTGCCGGATGGGCTGACGTCCTCGCTGTGAGGGTGGGGCTACCCGATGGAGCTGGCTGAGCGGTCCGCCACCGGAACAACCCTCGTACACATGGCTTCGACATCGCGTAGCCCCTCGTCCTCCTCGTAGATGCAGGACGCGCAGATAGACAGGTCCCGACCGTCCGGCCTCGGGTGCACCCGGGACGCGTGCCCGCACTCGGGACAGGGCTCGTCACCAGCGTGACTGGTCATGCTGCGATCGTCGCAGAGTGACCACTCTCGTACCGGTGCGGACCTCACCCCCCGGCGGCAACCCGTGCGACCGGGTGGAGCGCCCCCGCGTCCTCGCCGCGCAAACCTGAGTACCTCGACTCATGCCCGGGCGGGGTGCAGCCGTCGAGGCTGGACCGCATGACGTCGGAAGCGGTCGGTCGACGGGGCGGCCCGCTCGTGGGATTCCTGGTCCTGGTGTGGATCTGCGGGCTGATCGCGGCGGCTGTGTCGGTGGTGGGTATCAGCCTGGAGCAGTGGAGTGTCAGCTACGACGGCCAGACCGGCGAGGTCGAGGACCTCCAACGTCGGGTGAGAGATGCTCTGCTGGTCGTCGGGCTGGTGGCGACCGCCGGGCCGGCCGTCATCGCGCTCGTCGCGTACCGGCTACGGCTGACACGCACCGCCGTCGTCTTCCTGGTGCTGACCGTCGTGATCGCCGTGCCCGCCGTACCGATCGCCGTCCTCTCCGGCTGGGACCTCGATTCGGCACCGGCACCGACGCCCGGCCCGCCCGGGCACTGCGTGGAACACAGTGGCGGGGACAACCGCTGCCCGGGCGGCTGACGGATCAGAGGAATGGATGTCGTTCCGGTAGGGCGACACGAAATATCGCCCCACGACCGGCGGTGCACTTCCCACCGCCGGTAAGAGCTGGAAAAGCGTAGGGTCGGCATGCAGTGGAAGACTGCCCGCCAGCCGCGGGCCTTCCGTCACCTGCACGCCGCGATCAGGCGAGTACCACGCTGCACGTTCACCGACCTGTTCCAGGAGGTTCGATCATGTCCAAGGACTCGACGACCAAGGCGAACGTCAAGAAGAAGGGTAAGACGATCAAGGAGAAGCAGACTGCGAAGCGCCTGAAGCGCGACGAGCAGAACGGGCACTCCTCAAACATCGTGCCTACCGGGCGCTGACGGTACGAGGTCTTCCCGGACGAAGGCCAATGCCTGCTCCGCCGCGACAACCAGGCCAAGGCCTTCACGGACGCCGGCGAGTTCCTGATCCAGCATCTCGGCGACTGACACCGGACCGTGCGCCGTCGGCCGGGCTCGGTGTCGGTCACTCCTTCGGCACTGGGCCGTGCGCAGACGGCCGCGCTGCGTGTCGGGTCACTCCTCCGGGGCGATCAGCCGGTCGTCGGCGGCGTCGCGGACCGTGATCGCTTCCACCGGGCAGGAGTCGGCGGCGTCGATGATGACCTCGGCCGGGGCGACGACGTCGGCCAGCGGCGCGGACAGGCCGTCGACCAGGCGGAAGTGCTCGGGCGCGGTACCGGCGCAGATGCTCGTGCCGATGCAGCGGCGCGAGTCCACCCCGATCCGCCAGGCGGTACTCACCAGGCCACCGGCATGCCGAGCAGACCCCGCACCAACATGCCGCGCTTCCACTGCAGCTCGGCCTCCGGCACGGCGAGCCGCAGTCCGGGCAGGCGAGTCACGAGGGTGGCGACGGCGACCTGCAACTCCATCCGGGCCAGTTGCGCGCCGACACAGTGGTGGACGCCGTGCCCGAAGCCCAGGTGCGGGTTCTGCTCGCGGCCGAGATCCAGCCGGTCCGGGTCGGCGAAGACGGCACCGTCCCGGTTCGCCGACGACAGGGAGCCCAGAACCGGCTCACCTGCCCGAACCAGCACCCCGCCGACCTCGACGTCCTCCTTGGCGTACCGGGCGAAGGAGGAGCCGACGCCGAGCGGCACGTACCGCAACAGTTCCTCGACGGCGGCCGGCACCAGCGACGGGTCGGCCCGCAGCCGTGCGAGCTGGTCCGGATTGTTCAGCAGGACGTAGACGAAGTTGGGGACCTGGGTCACCGTGGTCTCGTGGCCGGCCGCGAGCAGCCCTGCGGCCAACTCCACCAACTCGGTCTCGCTGAGCCGATCCTGATTCTCGTCGCGGGCCCGCACCAACACGCCGAGCAGGTCGTCGATACCCGGCTCGCGGCGGCGCTCGGCGACCAGATCACCGATGTAGCCCCAGAGATTGTTCAGGTACTCCTGGATCGTTTCCGGCGGCAGCGAGGTGGTCGAGACGATCGCCTCGGACCAGAGGTGGAAGCGGTCGCGGTCGGCGTACGGGACTCCGAGCAGCTCGCAGATCACCTGGATCGGCAGCGGCGTGGCAACGTGCTCCACCAGGTCGGCCGGAGGACCGATCCGGACCATGTCGTCGACCAGTGCGTCGGCGATCTCCTGGGCTCGGGGTCGCAGCGCCTCCACCCGCCGTGCCGTGAACGCCTTCGCCACCAGCCGGCGCAGCCGGGTGTGATCGGGCGGGTCCATGGTCAGCATGCCGCTGTACTGCTGGCGCGGGGTGAGCCTGGGCTCGTCGCGCTGGACGGCCGGGGCGCGGCCGAACCGCACGTCGCCGAGGACCGTGCGGACGTCCTCGTACCGGGTGGCGAGCCACGCCTCCTCGCCGTAGGGGAGCTTCACCCGGGTCATCGGCTCGTTCTCGCGCAGCTCGCCATAGGTCGGATCGACGACGAGGCGGTCGGGCACACTGAACGGGTACGGCCGCGCGGGCGGAACGACTCGGCTGTCGGCGGTCTGCGCGCTCTCCGTCATCCGGATTCCCTTCGTCGAGACGGCGTGATCCTCAGGCCGGCACCACGGTCGCTACGGTGCCGGATTGCCAGCGGCCAGGGCTTGCGAAGAGTCACGCATCAACGCTCAGTGATATTCCGATATCGGATCGTAGCGAGAGATGTCGATGATCGCCATGGAGGCGGGCCCGTTGCCGAGCTTCGGCAAGATGGGCTGGCGCTGGCCGCGGAATCGACGTGGGAGGACGGCAGCAGGTGACCTACGGCGCTTCCCCGCCTGCCGTGCCGTCGGGACCGGATCGGATGGTCGCCATCCCGCCAACCCTGGCGGAGATGCCTTCCGGGGTGGCGGAGGCGGTGGCGAAGACTGACGAGGGGCGGCCGGCGGTGTGTCCTTGCTCGACGTCGATCCTGCTCTGGCCGCGGCTCGCGAACAGGTGCGCGGCGAGGCATCCCGTGCTGTTGGCGTTGACGACGTCCTCGTCGACGCCGATCGCTGGTGCGAACATGCGCGCGGTCGCTGCGCCGCCGGTCGGGCCGAGCTGGTAGACGAAGCAGCCGAGATAGCCGAGACGGCGGCATTCGGCTGCGAGTCGACGTAGGTCGGGCCGTATGGCGAACAGGTTCGGCAGCGATCTGACCGGTACGAGCAGCTCGAGCCCGCGCGGCTGCTGGCAGCCGCCGAGGCCGCGGTGACGTACTACCGTGCCCAGCTCGATCACGCGGGCGGTCCGCGCGCCTACCTCGCCGGACGCGGCCTCGGTGTTGTTGTTCAGCGGGAGTGGCCCTGGCGGGTTGGGTACGCCCCACCAGGGTGGAGTTCGCTGACGCGCCACCTGATCGCCGCCGGTTTCACGGCGGAGGAGTTGGTCGGTGCGGGCTTGTCGACGCACAGCCGGCGGCATCCGGATCGACTGATCGACATGTTCCGGGACCGGATCATGTTCCCGGTGCGCGACGAGGTCGGACATGCGGTGGCGTTCCTCGGTCGCGCGGGCCCTGGCTCCGCGAACGGTGTGCCGAAGTACATCAACAGCCCGGACACCGCGATCTACACCAAGGGGCGACTGTTGTTCGGTGTCGCGGAGCAGCAGGAGCGCCTCGACGCACGGTGGGTGCCGGTCCTTGTCGAGGGGCCCGCTGACGTTCTTGCGGTGTGGCTGTCGTACTCCCGGTCGGGCCGCTCCGGCGCGGTCGCCCTCGCGCCCTGCGGCACTGCGCTGACCGACACCCAAGCCGCGATCCTACGGGAGCTACCCGGCGCCGGGCGGGGCGTCGTGGCGGCATTCGATGGCGACCCGGCCGGCCGTAAGGCGGTGGACCGCGCCTGGCAGCTACTCCGGCAGCAACGCATGCCCGGCCCGCTGCGCGCGGCCGAGTTCAGCGCCGGCGCTGACCCCGCCGACCTGCTGCGGCGGCCGGACGGCCGGGCTCAGCTACGGGCCGCGCTGCAGCGGCGGGCGGTGCCCATGCTCGATGCGGTGGTCGACCACCGCCTCGCCCGGCTCGTCAACCGGCACCCTCGGCTGCTGGAGGACATTGGCGGCAGGTGCGCAGCGGTGCGCGCCCTGGTGCCGCTGCTGTTCGAGGCGACGAGCCCCGACGAGGCGGTCCGGGTCGGCCGGCGCATCGTCGCCCACACAGGCACCGGCGTCGACACCGTCGTGATCGCCGCGCTCGAACACGTGGAGGACGCGATACGACATGTCCCGCCCGGCACCGACGCAAGCGCGGGGCCCGAGACGGCATGACGAGCAGACCCGCAGAGATTCGGTCCCGTCCAGCCGCGATGAGAACGACGCCGAATACGACAACGCCCTCATCGCCCAGGCGACCGAGGTCGCGGTTGCCAGGCTGTGACGCGGTGGCACTGCCCGCACCGAGTCGCCACCTGGTCGCCCACCCATCAGCCCGGCATGCGACGCTCAAGTTCGGCGACCAACGGGCCCACGCCGCGTGGCCCCCGGTCACCACCGCCACAGCCGCACGATTCCTGGCATGACAGCACGTCACCCCCACCCCCTCTTTGTGCCCGGAGGAACGCAGACCATGGACCACGCGTCTCAGCTCATCCAGGAGCGGAGTGCCCCGCCGGCCACGCTGGTGATCTTCGGTGCCTCCGGTGACCTGACCCGGCGTAAGCTGCTGCCCGCGGTCGAGAGCCTGGCTCGGCATGAGCGGCTGCCGGACCAGTTCGCGCTGGTCGGCGTCGCGCGCACGCCGATGACCGACGAGCAGTTCGCCGAGAGCGCCCTCGGCGAACGCACCCTCGCCAGTAAGCGCCAACTCCAGGGCGGCGTGCGATACGTGGCCGGCGGCTACGACGACCCGGAGACCTACAAGCGGCTCGTGGAGACCCTCGACGAGCTGGACGCACGGCGGGGCACGTCCGGCAACCGGCTCTTCTATTTGTCCACCCCGGCCGGAGCCTTCGAGCCGGTGATCAACGGACTGGCCGGTGTCGGGCTCAACCAACCACGCGACGGCTCCTTCTCCCGCCTGGTCATCGAGAAGCCGTACGGACGCGACCTGGTCACGGCCCGCGAGCTCGACGGCGTCGTGCACAGCGCGTTCGACGAGCACCAGGTCTTTCGTATCGATCACTACCTGGGCAAGGACACCGTCCAGAACGTGCTGGCGCTGCGCTTCGCCAACTCGATCTTCCAGCCCATCTGGGATCGCTCGTGGGTCGACCACGTGCAGATCACCGTCGCCGAGACCCTCGGCGTCGGCAGCCGCGGCGGCTTCTACGAGGATGCCGGGGCGATGCGGGACATCGTGCAGAACCATGTGCTCCAGGTCCTCGCGCTGGCACTGATGGAGCCACCGGCCTCATTCGAGGCTGAGGGCCTGCGCAACGAGAAGGTGAAGCTGCTGCAGGCGATCCGGCTCCCCACCGACCGGGACATCGCCGAGGCCGCGGTCCGGGGACAGTACACCCGGGGCGGTACCCGCGAGGAGCTGATGGCCGGCTACCGCGAGGAGGCCGGCGTCGACCCCCTGTCCCGAACCGAAACCTACGCCGCTATGCGGCTCAACGTGGACAACTGGCGCTGGGCCGGAGTGCCGTTCTACGTACGCACCGGCAAGCGCCTGCCGGCCCGGCTCACCGAGGTGGCACTGCAGTTCCAGCGGCCGCCGCACCTGCCGATCCCGACCGACCAGCTCACCGGCCTCGATGCTGACGCGCTGATCCTGCGGATCCAGCCCAACGAGGGCATCTCGCTGCGCTTCGGTGCCAAAGTGCCGGGCCACTCCTTCCGGGTCCGCACCGCCACGATGGAGTTCTCCTACGACCAGACGTTCGTCGAGGAGTCCCCGGAGGCGTACGAGCGTCTGCTCCTGGACGCGCTGATCGGTGACGCGTCGCTGTTCATCCGCAGCGACGAGGTGCAGCAGTGCTGGCGGATCGTCGACCCGATCATCGACAACTGGGCGAAGGACAACTCGCCGATCCCCACCTACGAGGCCGCCTCCTGGGGCCCGACCGACGCCGACCGGCTCATCGGCCGGCACGGCCGCACCTGGCGCAACACCGCGTGACCCAACCGGTGCCCCGGAAACCGCCGGGCGTCCGCCACGGCCTGGCCGTAACCGCGGCGGACATCCTGGAGGGGAGAGGTCACACTCGCATGTGTCGCCCCTCCGGCAGGGGCCGCCCGTCCGGGGGCGCCACGAGCGTCGGGCGCTGACCGATGGTGAGCCACCGTAGCGCCCATTCCAGCGGTCCGTATCGCAGCCGGCGTAGCCAGAGCGCGCTCAACACCAGCTGCCCGGTGAAGGCCGCCGCGACGAAGGCGAACAGCTCCAGTGGCGAGAGCGAGCCGGCCAGCCCGAACCCGATGCCGGAGAAGGCGATCAGGCCGATCAGGGACTGGCCGATGTAGTTGCTCAGCGACATCCGGCCAGCGGGGGCGAGCGCGGACCTGATGAGGCTCGTCCGGCGGCTGTGCATGAGTCGCAGCAGCGTTGCCACGTACGCCGCGGTGAGCAGTGGGGCAGTCGCCACGCTGGCGGCGACGCCGAGGGAGTTGCCGTTGCCGCCGGCTGTGGTGTAGACGAGGGCGCCGAGTAGGCCGATCGGAAAGCCGATTCGCTGGAGGCGGCGGAGGACAGGTTCGCTGCCGGTGATCCGGGCAAGCCACTGCCGGCGGCCGGCGACCATGCCGAGCAGGAACAGCGCCAGGGCGGTCGGGCCCTGCAGGGTGACCGCCTGCAAGATCAGCAGCGGCAGGCCGGCCAGGTGCTCGCCGATGTTCGAGGCCCAGCCGCCGAGAAGCGCCCTGGTGGCCGCCTCGCCGTTGACCAGCGCCTGCGCCTCGCTGGGAAAATACGCCGTCCGGTCGATCAGGAACGCGCCGGCGACCAGACCGGCCAGCACGATCACATAGAGGCCGACGGCGACGCCGATCGCCGTACGGTCCCTGGTCTTCCTGAGCAGCAGCAGGCCGACGCAGGCCACCGCGTACGTCATAAGGACGTCGCCGCCGTAGAGCAGAACCGTATGGAGCGCGCCGATGATGAACAAGCCGCCGATCCGGCGCAGCATGCGGGCCGTGAAGGATGCGCCGGCCCGGCCGGCCGCGGCCATTTGCAGCGTGAAGCTGTAGCCGAAGAGGAACGAGAACAGCACATAGAACTTCATGTCGATGAACACTGAGGACAGCGCGCGGACCAGGTCGTCCAGAGCCGAGCTGAAGCGGGGATCGGTCACCAGATTTCCGGGAAAGCCCGACGCCATGAAGGTGACGTTGACCGCGAAGATGCCGAGAAGTGCGAAGCCTCGAACAGCGTCCACGTCCAGGACACGTCTTGTCATACCCGTACCTCCCAAAACTCTGTATCGCGTACACTGTATGCAATACAGAGTTTCTGGTCGGAGCGTTGAGGACAAGACCGGGCGGCCGACTTAGGGGAAAGGTCAGGGACGTGGAACGCAGGCTCCCACCCGTCGTGGCCCGGTTGTGGGGGCGCGAGATCCCCTCCAGGCGTGGCCCCCGACCCGGCCTCGAGCTGGACACCGTTGTCGGTGCCGCGGTGCGGCTGGCCGACCGTGACGGCCTGGAGGGTGTGACGATGAGCAGTCTCGCCTCGGAGCTCGGGGTGGCGACCATGTCGCTGTACCGCTACGTCGGCAGCAAAGAGGAACTGCTCGTCGTGATGGCCGACGCGGCGACCCCCGAGCCGCCCCCGATCAACGGCCGGGCCTGGCGGCCCTACCTGACCGGGTGGACGAGGGCCAACCGCGACTTCCTCCTCCAGCGGCCCTGGCTGCTGACGCTCGGCCAGCACGCCCCGCCGCTCGGCCCGCGCACGCTGCGCTGGCTCGACCGGGCCCTCGCCGCGCTCGAGAGCACCGGCCTCAGCCACGCCGAGGGCATCAACATCACCACAACCCTGACCGGGTACGCCTCGCGTCAGGCGGCCCTGACCCACGCGATGACCGCGACCACTGGCACCGTGAGCGAGGAGGTCGGCGGGCTGGTCGAGTACGGCGAGATCCTCGGCGCTGTGCTCGACCCCGCCGAGTTCCCGGCGCTCGACGACGCCGTTCGGGCGAACGCCTTCGGCGCGGCCGAGGTCTGGATCGACGACGCCGACTTCACCTTCGGCCTCAGCTTGCTGCTCGACGGCATCGAAGCGCTCATAGCCCGCAAGGCTGACGATCGGCCGACGCCCATCGTCGCGAACCCGTGAGATCGTCCAAGCTGCACCCCGTCCGTCTCGCCTGACCTCGTGCGCGTCAGTCCGGCAGCCAGTGCAGCTCGTGCGACAGGGCTTTGGCGATGGCACGGATCGGACGTGTCCGGTCGAACACAGGAGGTTTCCATGGCCAAGGGCTACTGGGTCAGCGTCTACCCCGCCATTTCCGACCCTGAGACGCTGACTGCCTACAACACGCTGGCGGAGTGCGTTGGATCTTTTTCGCTTTTACCGTACGAGAGACGCCTCCGAGCGGCGGTGCCAAGATTCCCCAGGCGCCGCGCGCGCACCAGCGACCTGCATCGACCGGCGCAGCAGCAGCCCGGGGCTGACCAGATCGATGTGGACAGATGGCATTCGGTGTGGGACTGGGGCATGATCGGGTGGTGGCCTTCCGGATCTCATGGCACAGCTATTCGGCGTACAGCGCGGAATCCCACACGCTCTATTGGTTTGCCGAGGAGCCGGACTGGCGTTCGGGCCCGCTGCGGAAGTCACTCGGCAACGCGATGTCCCACAAACCGGTGGACCCGCCCGCCACCTCGGACGAGATCGCCGACTGGACCGCGGCGGCGAGCAAATACCTGGACGCGGTCGCCGCAGCCGCCGCCGAACTGCGCGTGGTCGCCCAGCGGACGTCGCGCCGGCGACGGCGGCGGCTGACCGGCGGGCTGGCGCGAGCCGCGTACGCGAAGGCAAGGGAGGTCCACCTGGCCCGAGTGCGCGCGGCCGACACCGCCTACGGGCCGGTCCGAGAGGTCATCGAGCGGCGGCTGGCGGAGCAGGCGGCGGCCCATCGTGCGGCCGGCGTCCGGGCGTACGAGGAGCAGGAGCGCCGGCGGCAGAAGGCCGAGGTCCGGTTCCGAGAGTGGGAGCGGCGTCAGGCGCTTGCGGACCGGCCGCTGCCCGACGGGCCGACCCCGCGCGAGCTGGCGGCCACCGGCGACGAGCCGGCGAGCTGGCCGGCGGAGCTGGTGGCGCAGGTGGCCGACGTCGGCGTGTGGTGGTCGGGCCTGCGCGCGTCGGTCCGCAACGAGCAGGCGCGCGCCGGGGCCGTGCGCGACATCCTTGAGGCGATCAACGCCACCGCTGCCGCGCTGGACGCGGCGGGCAGACCCGGCCTGATAGCCGACAAGGAAGCGCCCAACGAGCAGCTTTTCGGCTGGTGGATCGCGTTCGACTGGTCGGGCCTGCCCGACAGCGCGGTACTGCGCGTCCCGCCCGACATGCCGGTCGGCCATCTGCTTGGCGGGAGGTGGGACTACGACCTGTACCTGCCGGACCGGAGGCTGTTCACGCCGACCATGTCGGGGTACCAGTTCGCCACGGTCACCACCGAGAGCATCGCCAACGGCATGGCACAGCGGCACAGGTGGTGGAAGCAAGGCCCCGAGGATTTCGCGAACAGCCTCGTGCCCGCCTGGATCTCCTACACGGAGCAGTACGGGATGTACCGCCACGTGCGCACGCCAATGGTGGACCACGCGGATCCCGATGTGTACGTGCCGTACGTCCAGGCGGTGGCCCGGCTGGCGGTCCTTCCCCTCCGGGCACTGACGCCGTCTCAGTGCTGACCGGCGAGGCCGGGCCACCTGCTCCAGGGTTGGGACTGGCAGGGGCGTGTATTTGAGCTTCCCCCGTTCGCCACACGTCCACGCACGCCACACACGCTTTCCCCAAGATCAGGCCGTGCGGTCCACGTCGTGCCGCGCACCATCGTGCAGGCCGCGTGGTCCCCACTTGGTCCCCGGGACGCTGACACGGGTGGGGCGCACCGGGAGGAAATGTGGACACGGCCCGAAGTCGTTCGGCAATGACCTGGCTCGGCCTGCTTCATGCCGATATCTACACCCAGGAACTGACCGCCGTTCACCGCCGTCGCCCATCGCGACGGGCACGCAACGGGCACGGGCCGACTGTCAGCTTGGGAATTGCACAAGATCGGCTCAGGGCATGGCGTTTCGCCTTGTCGACCTGGCCGGCGATGGCCTCGTTTGGCCTCCCGCGACACCACCTTGTGGCCCGTGGATGGCCCGCCATCCTCGTCGGCATCCCAGGTTGGTGCGGACTACCCTGACCGCCGTGACGACCGTCGAGCAGCTTGAACGGGACGTGTGGCCGGAGCCCCACCCGGACGACACGTTCCTCGTGAGACGTTGCACCGAACTGCGACGCAAGCCGTTGGCTGAGTTCACGGTTGAAGACCTGCGCATCATGCTCGGGCAAGAGATCGGTGTGCCGGCTCTGCTGCCTCTCGCGGTACAAGTCCTGCTCCGCGAGCCCCTGGCAGAAGGTGAGTACTATCCGGGCGACCTGCTCCGCAACGTGCTGCGGCTGCCCGGCTCGGCCTGGTCGAACCTTCGAGCGGAACGCGAGAGGTTGGTGCTGGTGCTGGCCAAGCTCGTAGCTACTCCCCCGTTCTCCGATCCTGACCTTAGGCCTCGTGATCCGTACCGAGAGATTCGTGACGCCATCCTGCGATTCTTAGGTCGATGAGAGCGAATCTCCTCGTCGGGCAGTCGTAGACCGTCCAGCCTCCCCGGACGGGGAGGCTGGTAGCCCTTGTGGTGCCCGCCGAGGGGACCCGCGGGCGGCATCTCTGAGGGTCGGGGTTCGGGGCGGAGCCCCGAGGTCTTTGGGGTCCTGGTGCACAGAGACCGGCCTTGTTCCTGTCAGACTTTCTTACGTGATCGTCAGACTCGCGGAAGAGCAAGACTTCCCCGGCTTCCTCGCCCTGGCAGCTCAGGTCGAGCACTGGCTTGGCCCGATGGTCGAGGATCTTGGCTTCCACAACGCCGTCACCAAGCAGATTCGCCGGTCCACTGCGCTCGTCGCTGCGTCCCCCGACTCGGATCTCCTCGGCGGCCTGATGTTCGCGGCGAAGCCCCCGGTGCACCACGTTCATTGGCTTGTCGTCTCGGAAAAGGCACGGGGACAAGGAGTCGGGCGGGCACTGCTGAGCGACGCGTTCCGTAGGTTCGTGCGACCGCCAGGCAGCGTAGAAGTCGTCACTTTCGGGGCAGACCATCCGGGTGCTTACGTCAGTGGTGCCCGCGTCTTCTACGAGCGCCTCGGCTTCACTGCTTCGGAGGCTGCGGATCCGGGTCCGGAAGGTGGATCTCGACAGGTCTACCGTCTGACTCTGCCCTGATTCACGACAGGCCGGCCGGCGCGGCCCGCTTGCGGGCCGCCTCGATCCAGAAAGCGAACGATTCGGCAGCCATCCCGGCTGGACACTTGAGACTTGACCGTCGGCTAAGCAGCGCCAGCGAGCTCCAACTTTAATGATCTTGGTCCCCAGAACGGCGAAAGGGCCGACCCGATATCCGGATCAGCCCTCTAACCTGCGTCGGGACGGCCGGATTCGAACCGACGACCCCTTGACCCCCAGTAGTCCGGTGGCCCAGCGGCATGCTCACGCACGTTTGTCCAGGTCGCCTGAAGTATAAACCAGCCGAGTAAAGGAGTTGTCGCACCAATGCCCACCAACATCGCCGACGACCCCCGCCGACCACGGCTCCCGCTGGGTGACCGGCCCCCGCTAGGTATTCGTTGCCGTGAGCATGTGCATGAGCCACGTCTGGGCTGACCCGGCCAAATCGCCACTGAACAGGGGCGGACGATATGCCGATGCGTCATGTCGGACCTCCGCCCTACATTGCTCGTGTGAACGTTTCGCACGCACCGCTGAGTACCTCCCGGATCCTCGTTGGTGACACGTGCGCGCTGGTCAATGAGGTCTTCGAAGGCACCCGCCGCGCAAGCCTGACGAGCTTGCTCGCGGCGCTGCATCACGGCGCGGTGCGCCTTTACGTACCACGGCATGTTCTTGACGAGGTCTGAAGTTCCACCCTGGGACCGGTCACCGGGGTTTCATGCCGCGAGGGCGTGGGCTTGACGGTAGCAGGCACGCGTTTCGTGGGGCGTGCGGTGGT
>NZ_JBFAHZ010000045.1:0-44820 GCF_040654415.1 Micromonospora sp. NPDC050695 | reverse complement strand
CAAGAGCCTTGGCTGGAAGACCCCGGCCGAGGTCTTCGCCGAACAGCTAAGCTCGCTGGAACAGCCCGGTGTTGCAACAACCGATTGAACTCGCCGAGTACACCGCCACCGACTACGCCAAAGCCTGCAAGCGTCTCGGCGTCCCGCAGTCGATGGGTCGGGTCGGCTGCGCCCTGGACAACGCCGCCGCCGAGGCGTTCAACTCCACCATCAAGGTCGAGTACATCCACCGGCAGCGCTTCCGGACCCGAGCCGAGGCCCGCATCAAGATCGCCACCTGGATCGTCGGCTTCTACAACGTCCGCCGACGCCACAGCGCCTGCGACGGCATGTCACCGGTCGACTACGAACACTTCATCGCCGAAGCCCGCCGGGCCCAGGCAGCTTAAACAACCCTCCACACTTCCAGGGGATTGACAGTGTGTGAGCCATCCGTCACAACCGGCAGTGATCGTGCCGTCGTCCACCGAACGAACACAGGCCGAGATGATCGCGACAGGAGTGAACACGACAGCCCTTCATTCCGTTGTGATGGTGAGGGCCCAGCACAGAGTAGACCACCCGATGGGAGATTGCGCGTGCCAGAAGAACGTTTTCAGCAAGTAGAGTCCAGATTTTATCAAGTAGAGGACAGATTTTATCTAGAGGTAACAGACTATCTCAAAAGGATACAACTGATGGGGAGGATGCTTCGAGAAACACCCGAAGTGACTGAAATGCCGAGGTATCAGTTTTGGGTAAGACGTCATAAAGACCTGCAGAGTATCGCCGAGCTCCGCCGGGATGAGCTTGATGCCCATCCATTAAAAGGAGCTAGAATTCTGCGCGACGAAGCCGAAAACAGGCGTGCATATGCGGTGCTGAGCGGTCGAAGGCAACGTTTGGAACAGCAATTGGAAGGCATTTCAGAGGCTAATGACCAGATGGCCGCAGAAGCCTCTGGTCTGGCCGCGAGGCGGGCAGGCCTAGAGAGGGCGGGTGGCGTTATGCAACTACTTCGCCGCGCCGAGGCGAAGAGGCTTGATTCAGAGGAAGCAGATCTTCGCAGCCGGCAGAGCGATCTCTTTAGAGAGCTTCGTCAATGCCGCGACGAGGCAGAGGAATGCACGGGTGATATCCTAATAAATCGAACTGAGGCAGACGAGCTATCGAGGCGACGCCGTGAGTTTGACAGAAGGTTTCTAAGCCTGGGTCTCTGGCCCAGTTATGACATCACTTCAACCTTGATGAAATTCAAGCAGGCGCACTTTGATTTCATGATGCCCAATGGATTTTCCCGCGACTGGAATGACTGCAGGGAAGCCCTCGTGCAACCCTATTACAATAATCACGATACCGTTGGGCGCGACGGCCAATCCACTGTCCGCATACTCGACGAATTGCTTTCGCGAGATGCGCTGCCGAACGGAGTTCCAGCGTATGCCCTCGCGCGGCCCCCGTCGTACGATTCCCTTTCACACACCTCCGGAACTCTCCGAACGACCGGCCAGATGACTACCCTGAGCGGGCAGCCATCGACCTCTCAAATTTCTCCTCCGCAAAGGAATACCCGCCCGGACCTTTCGCTGGCCGCGGCGGTGGCCACCTCTCGCCAACATGGCTCAGCCCAGTCGGGTACTCAAGCCTCCTGGCAACTCGCACCTCCTCCCGCCTATTCGGAACAACAACTACGTTCCCGGCCCCAGCGTCGAGGACAATGAGGTGATCTCAGCAAGGAATGGCGCCTAATTTGGTACGACACGGGCAAATGCCTGCGTATCGGACAGTGAGCCTTTTTCATCCGGAACCGAGGCGACGGGCTCGGCAGTACCTGTCCGGGCTGGTCGCCGGCCTCGATCGCAAGAACGGCTGGACCCTCGCCGAGCAGGCCGGTGACCTGTCACCGGACGGAATGCAGCGGCTGCTGCGGTGGGCCGACTGGGACATTGACGCCGTCCGCGACGAGGTCCGGGATGGCACGGCCTGGCCGATCCTCGCGGCGCGGCCGGTGGCGCGCTTCATCAGGGAGGCGCACGAGTCCGGCCGGGCCGAGGTCTTGGGATCTAGCGGTCCTCGCAACGCCCAGATCTTCTGGGAGTTGCGCGGACCGTGTCCGTTTCCGCTGAGCTCAAGGCAAAGTTCTTCGAGATCTTTGATCGCGATGGCAGTGTCGCCGCTGCTGCTCGCGAAGCCGGTAACAACCAGAACACCGCGTACGGGTGGGCTCGTCGAGCAGGGCGCCGCTCAATACCCACGTCGCGGCGTCATCCCCGCAGGGATGAGGCGCTGGATCAATGTCGCCAGGTCATGTCGGCGATGCTAGACAAACCTCCCGGCTCCGGCCAGCGCTTTCGGCGTGGCGGACGACGCGACGCGGGGCGGGGGCCGACCGGCCCCCGCCCCGCTGGTGCTGCCGCGTGTCAGCGCCGGTTCGGGTCGACCGGCGGGATGACCGTGGTGGCCTCGCTGTCGTCGCTGGCGCGCTGGCCGGGCACCGCGCCACCGGCACCGGTGCCCACCACCTGCGTCGTGTCGGAGTCTCCACCGCCCCGGGTGACGAACTGGGTCGTGTCGGCGTCCCCACCCCCCGGGGCGACGACCTGCGTCGTGTCGGAGTCCCCACGGCCACGGCTGACGAACTGGGTCGTGTCGGCGTCCGGGTTGCTTCCGCTGACGACCTGGGTGGCGTCCGGGTCGCCCGATGCACCCGCCACCGGGGCCGCGTCCAGGTCGGCCGGTCGGGTCACGATCTGGGTGGCCTCCGGATCGGACGGCCGGGTGACGATCTGGGTGGCCTCCGGGTCGGTGGCGGTCGCGGGCGGCCTGGGCAGCCCCGCGTCCGACCCGGTGGTGGCGGCCGACGCGCGGGCCAGGTCAGCCTCGGCCGACGCGCGGGCCAGCTCGGCCTCGGCGTCGCGGCGGCTGGCCCGGTACGCCTGGGCGTGCGCCGCGATCAGCTGCGACTCCTGCTCGGCGCGGGTCAGCCACGCGTCCCAGCGATTCTGCATCGGACGGATCAGGCCACCGCCGACACCGACGACGAGGATGCCGCCGATCGTGGCCAGCACGGCGATCAGCACGGGAGTGGTGACCGCGGTGGCCACGCCGATCTGGTTCAGCGCGGCGATGACGCCGAGGCCGAGGATGAACACCGAGGCGATGTTGGCCAGCACCCGGCCGTACGACAGCCCACCGAGCGCGCCGCCGATGATGTCCTTGACCGCGTTGGCGATGGCGGCGGCCACCACGACGATGACGATGGCGACGAAGGCACGGGGCAGCCACGAGATCACCGCGCCGAGCAGGTCGGAGATCGGATTCGGTCCCCAGATTCCGAAGGCGAGCTGAAGGGTGAACAGCAGCACCGCGTAGTAGACGAGCTTCGCGACGATGTCGCTGGCGTCGTACCGGGATCGGCTCAACGCGCGGCGGACGCCGCCGCGCTCGACGGCGCGGTCGAAGCCGACCCGCTCCAGGACCTTCTCCACGATCTTCAACACGGCCTTGGCGATCAGCCAACCGGCCACCAGGATCGCCACGAAGGCGACGGCCTTGGGCAGGAAGAGCATCACCGAACGGAGGGCGTCACCCACCGCGTCGCTGACGTTGTCACTCATATGGTCATTCCTCTACGGGGCAGCCGAGACGGTCGGGACCGACCTACCCGCACCGGCTCGCGGGGAAACGCCCACCGGCCCGGATCGACCCGCCCGGCGGCGCTCCCCGTGCCATCACCTGACCGCGTCGGCACCGGCCGCGGCCGGACGCCGTCTCGACGTCGCGAACAGGCTCACCGCCACGATGAGGGGCCAGGTCGCCTGTGCGCCCGCCGCGATCCGTTCGGCGAGCCCCACCAGGTTGCCGCTCTGCAACGCGGCCCCGAACCACGCGACGAGGGCGAGTAACGTCAGCCCGGCAATGATCGTGAACGGTCGTCGTACGGTCCACGGCGCGTCCGGGGAGCCGCCCACCGCGAAGAACGGCCAGGCGGCCAACGCGATGAAGGCGACGCCCGCGGACACCCCGTGAGCTGTCGGGTCCGCCGGCAGCGGAAACACGGCGACCATGATGGTCCCGACGCCACCGATGGCGAGCAGCAGTCGTCCGACCCGCGCGACCTCGGTCAGGCCGAATGCCGTGCACAGGTAGGCGAGCCCGGTGCCGACGAGCGCGGTGGTCATCACGCCCCGGTCACGGGCGTCCAGCGCGGCCAGCTGACTGATCGTGTCGTGCAGGGGGTCGAAGCCGGGGGGCTGCAGCGACTCGGCGACGGTCCAGCCGCCGATGAGCAGGATCGGCGCCGCCGCGGCGGAGATGAGCGCAACTGGTCGCAACAGGTGCTCCGAGAGTTCAGACGGACGATCAGTGTGGGCTGACTTTGACAACCGGCTCCCGGCCGTCGACCTGGTCGAACCAGGACGCCGCACGCAGCGTCTCGATGATTCGTTGCTGCCGTTCGGCGTCCTGGCGGTCGAGGAAGAGCACACCGTCGAGGTGGTCGGTCTCATGCTGGATGCACCGCGAGAGCATGCCCGAACCGACGATCTGCACCGGGTCGCCATGGAGGTTGAAGCCGGTGGCAACCACGTTCATCCGCCGCTTCGTGTCGAGGTAGACGCCGGGAATGGAGAGGCAGCCTTCGGGGCCGTCCTGCTCGTCCTCGTCCGGGAAGGTGATCTGCGGGTTGACCAGGTGGTCGAGATCCCCGTCGGAGAGCTTGGGATGGAGGGCGAAGACCCGCAGCCCGACACCGATCTGCGGGGCGGCCAGGCCGGCGCCTCCGCTGTCGCCCAGTGTCTGCTGCAGGTCCTTGACGAGGCGTCGCAGCTCCGCGTCGAACGTCTCGACCGGCGTGGCCGGCTGACGCAGGACGGGATCCCCGACGAGTCTGATCGGAAGAACTGTCACACCCTTTTCATCGCACGATGATCGCGTTCGTTCAACCGAAGGCCGCGATCCTTGCCAACCGCCCGCGCAGGCCGCGACGACGACCTCGTCGCGGATCCGCCGAAGCTGGTCCGGCCGGGCCGACGACGGGGAAAACTCTCCGTGCAGACGCTGTCCAGTTGCGCGCCCTACGCTGCCCGAGTCGGTCCGGTCAGACGATGGGAAGAGATGGTGGTTCGCCCACGACCCGGCGATGACGACGCGCGCATTCGCTTTCAACACCTGGTCTCGACGCAGGGGCCGCCGCTGATGCGATTCGCGCTCACGCTGAGCGGTGGGAACCACTCGCGAGCCGAGGACATCGTCCAGGAGACAATGGTGCGGGCGTGGCGCGGGGTCAGCACTCTTCCGGCCGACGACGTCGACCTGCGCCGCTGGCTGTTCACGGCGGCCCGCCGATCATCGATCGACGAATATCGCCGCCAGCAGGCGCGCCCACTGGCGACCGAGGAACTCGACCCCGACACGGCCGCCACGCACGATGACGTGTCCGCCACGGTTGTCGCGAACGACGCGCTTCGCGACGCCGCACGCCGCCTGAGCGCACATCACCGCGACGTTCTGCACCAGGTGTTCTACCTGCACAGGTCAGTCGACGAGGTGGCCGACGAACTGAGCGTCCCGGTGGGGACCGTCCGCTCCAGGCTGCACTACGCGCTCCGCTCCATCCGGCGCGCCCTCGCCAACTGAGTCGGGCATGGCGGTGACACTAGCGCGCGGGGGAGTCTTGGCAATATTCTCCGGAGTGCGTGCGGCCACTGGAGCTACTTTTCATCCCCCGCCGTCGGCCGCAGGAGGAGATGTGATGCACGTCGACCACTCCGAAGTGGACCGCCGGACACTGCTGCGAGCCGGTCTCGGCGCCGCCACGGTCGCCGTCGTCGGGAGCGAGCTGGCCTTCCCCGCCACGGCACAGGCCGCCCCCGGCACCGACCTGGACTGGATCATCAGCTGCGACGAGTGGGCCGCCCGTCCACCGAAGGACCCGCTGTCGGTCAGCGCCATCCCCACCAACAAGATCATCGTGCACCACATGGCGTTCCCGAACGTCACCGACTACTCCCGTGAGCAGGCGGTCAAGCTGGCCCACGACTGCCAGGACCTGCACATCGACGGCAACGGCTGGTCGGACACCGGCCAGCACTTCACGGTCAGCCGTGGCGGCTACGTGCTGGAGGGCCGCCGGGGCAGCCTGGAACGCCTCGAAGCCGGCGACCGGCAAATGATCTCGGCGCACTGTCCGGGCGAGAACGGTCGGGCCATCGGCATCGAGAACGAGGGCACCTACGTCACCGAGACGCCGCCGAAGGCGCTGACCGACTCGCTGGTCACGCTCTGCGTCGCGATCTGCCGCCAGTACGGGCTGCACGCGCACGACATCTTCGGCCACTGGGACTTCCGTACCACCGACTGCCCGGGCGCCGCCTTCTACCGGGAGTTCCCGGCACTGCGCCGGCGGGTGTACGCCGCCCTCGGCACCAAGCTGGGTGACGTGCCGGCGCGCCGCTGGCCGGACCTGTGGCGCTTCGTCAACTCGCCGTCGGTCCGGGTCGTGCAGCACCTGCTCATCCACCGCGGCTACGCGGTGACGGTCAGTGGCACGTTCGACGCCGCGACCGTCGCGGCCGTGCAGGACTGGCAGGCCCGCAACGGCATCCCGGTGGACGTGGACGCCACGCTCACCACCCCGACCTGGGAGACCCTGGCACCGGAGCTGGACCAGCACGCCACCGGCGCGCCGGTCACCGCGGTGCAGGAGATCCTCGCCACCAAGGGGTACGCGGTCGCCGTCACCGGGGCGTACGACCACGCCACCCGGGCGGCGGTGCAGGACCTCCAGGCCCTGCACGGTCTGCCCCGCGACGGCAAGCTCAGCACGAGCACGTGGTGCGCGATCGTCGGCGGAACGGTCCGCCAGACGTTCAAGCATCGGTGAGTCCGTGGTGGCGGTGCGGGGCGTACCCGCACCGCCACCAGCCAGCTCACCGGTTTGATCCGCCGCATCGGCGGAAAGAGTCCCGGGCATGACATGGGCCCGTCGAGCCGTACCCGCCGTCGCCGCCGCCGTGGCGGCGCTCGCCGCGCGGGACCTCATCCAGCGCGACCACGCGCTGCTGCGCAACTTCCCGGTGCTCGGTCGCGCCCGGTACCTGCTGGAGGCCATCGGGCCGGAACTTCGGCAGTACATCGTGGCCGGCAACAACGAGGAGCGTCCGTTCACCCGCGACCAACGGCGCTGGGTGTACGCGTCGGCGAAGCAGGAGAACAACTACTTCGGCTTCGGCACGGACAACGACATCGAGTACACCGCCGGGTACCCGATCATCAAGCACCGCACCTTCGGCCGGGCCGTGCCGCCGTCGTCACCGACGGCCGGGCACGACGTCCGGCTGCCGTGCGCGAAGGTGCTCGGCGCGGCCCGGGGGCGAGCCCACGCGTTCCGACCGGAGTCGGTGGTCAACGTCTCCGGGATGAGCTTCGGCTCGCTCTCCGGCAACGCCATCACCGCGCTCAACAAGGGGGCGGCGCTCGCCGGCTGCCTGCAGAACACCGGCGAGGGTGGGCTGTCGCCGTACCACCGCAACGGCGGTGAACTGATCTTCCAGCTCGGCACGGCGTACTTCGGCTGCCGCGACGAGCAGGGCCGATTCAGCCTGGACCGACTGAAGGACCTGGTCGCCGACGCCCCCGTGCGGGCGTTGGAGATCAAGCTCAGTCAGGGTGCCAAACCCAGTCTCGGCGGGCTGCTGCCCGGCGCGAAGGTGTCCGCCGAGATCGCCGCGACCCGGGGCATCCCGGCCGGGCAGGACTGCGTCAGCCCGTCGCGGCACGCCGAGTTCTCCGACTGCGACAGCCTGCTCGACTGGGTGGAGTTGCTGGCGGCCGAGACGGGCCTGCCGGTCGGTATCAAGTCGGCGGTCGGCGACCTCGGTTTCTGGCAGGAGCTGGCCACCCTGATGCGCGACACCGGCCGGGGCGTCGACTTCGTGACGGTCGACGGCGGCGAGGGCGGCACCGGCGCCGCACCGCTGATCTTCACCGACTCGGTGTCACTCCCGTTCCAGCAGGGCTTCTCCCGGGTGTACAAGGTCTTCGCCGAGCACGACCTGCACGAGCAGGTGGTCTTCGTCGGCGCCGGCAAGCTGGGCCTGCCGGACAACGCCATCGTGGCGTTCGCGCTCGGCTGCGACATGGTCAACGTTGGTCGGGAGGCGATGCTGTCGATCGGCTGCATCCAAGCACAGAAGTGCCACACCGACACCTGCCCCACCGGGGTCGCGACGCAGAACGCCTGGCTGGCCCGGGGCCTGGACCCGACGCTGAAGTCGGTCCGGGCGGCCAACTACCTGGGCACGCTGCGCCGGGACCTGACGAAGGTCGCCGAGGCGTGCGGCGTCGAACACCCCGGCCTGATCGGCACCGACGCTGTGGAGATCCTGGACGGCCGCACCGGCTCCACCCCACTGCAAGAGGTGTACGGCTACCGGCCGGGATGGGGTCTGCCCTCGCCCGCCGACCAGGCGGAGATCATCCGGCTGATGACCCCGGAGGTGCCCCGGGGCGGCAGCGCGCCACCCTCGGCGACCGCCGTCGGCTGAGGTCACGGCCACGCCGACCACGGGCGCGGCGATGGTGGCGCGGGGTCGTGAGATGCGGGGTCGCGCGTCGGCCGCAGGGGCCGGCGCCGTGAGGTCCGCCATGAGCGTGATGCCTGTGAGGCATATTGATGACTCACAGGCATCAGCCATTCCCGCGCGATGTCCGCTGAACGCCGCCCGCCGGGCACAGCGGCATGCGCGTAAAACCCGTGGAGCCGGCGGCACACCACACCTATGGTGGCGCGGTGCTGATCAGACGCGAGACAACCGCCGACGTCGACGCCGTCCGCGCGGTCCATGCCGCCGCCTTCGCCAAGGCCGACGGCGGTACTGGCGTACCCGTCGAGGCCACCGTCGAGGCCACCGTCGAGGCCGCACTGGTCGACGCGCTGCGCGCCGACGAGGGCTGGCTGCCCGCGTACTCCCTGGTGGCGACCGATACGGACGGCCAGGTGGTGGGGCACGTGGTGGCCACCCGCGGCCGGGTGGCCGGTGAGCCGGTGGCGTTGGGCCTGGGACCGCTCGGCGTGCTGCCCGGATGGCAGCGGCGCGGGGTCGGCACCGCGTTGATGCACGCGGTGCTCGGCGCGGCCGACGCCCGTGACGAGCCGCTCGTCGTGCTGCTCGGGCACCCCGACTACTACCCGCGCTTCGGGTTCCGGCCCGCCGTCGAGCTGGGCGTCACCCCGCCGCAGCCGTGGGGGCCGCAGTACTTCATGGCCCGGCCGCTGACCGCGTGGCGCGAGTCGATCCGGGGCGAGTTCCGCTACGCCGCGCCGTTCGACGATCTGTGATGCCACCGGCATCCGCGATCAACGCGAGGCGGCGGGCGAGACGGGCGGCGGCCTCGCGCAGCTCCGGAGGCTCCAGCACCTCCACCTCGTAACTCAGGCGGGCGACGTGCGCGGCGAGCCATTCCAGGCTGTCGCCGCCCACGACCAGCACACACCACCCGTCGCGGTCGTTCTCGACACGACCCACCTGGGGCGGCACCACCGCCCGCACCTCGTCGGGTTGGGCGCGAACCCGCACCCGGGCGAGATGCCGGTACGGCGCCTCGGTGACCGACCGCTGCACGAAGGCGACGGGATCGGGATGCTCGCGGGTGCGGAAGCGCCAGCTCGTGGCCTCCGCCGCACGCATCCGGTCCAGGCGGAACGTGCGCCAGTCGTCGCGGTCGACGTCCCAGGCCATCAGATACCAGCGACGACCGGTCGTCACCATCCGGACCGGCTCGACCGTCCGCTCGCGCTCCCCGTCACGTCCGGTGTAGCGGAACCGGACCCGGACGGCGTCACGGCAGGCCCAGGCGAGCATCACCAGCAGCTCCGCGTCGATCTCGACCACCGGGCCGATGAGCGTGTCGGTGGAGCCGTGCACGGCCCGCACCTCGGCGCGCAGTCGTGCCGGCATCACCTGGTCGAGCTTGGCGAGGGCCCGCAGGGCGGCCTCCCCCGCCCCGGCGACCGTGCCCCCGGAGGCCAGCCGGAGCGACACCGCCGTGGCGATCGCCTCCTCGTCGTCGAGGAGCAGGGGCGGCAGCCGGGTGCCCGCGCCGAGCTGATAGCCGCCGCCGACGCCGGACACGGCGTGCACGGGGTAGCCGAGCGCCCGCAGTCGCTGCACGTCACGGCGGACGCAGCGGTCGGTGACCCGCAGCTCGGCGGCGAGTTCGACGGCCGTCCACGACGGCCGCCGCTGCAACAGCGCCAACAACCGCAGCACCCGCTCGGTCGTCGCCTCGACAGTCACGCGCCGATCGTTGCACAGATCGAGGAACGCTCCTGTCCGCTATTCGCGAGAGGCTGGGATCATGACCGACCAGATCAGGAAGCAGGGAGCTGCCATGGCCCGCGACGTGCAGATCACCGTCGACTGTGCCGACCCGGCCGGGTTGGCGCCGTTCTGGGCCGAGGCCCTCGGCTATCAGGTGCAGGGCCCGCCCGGGGACTTCGCGTCGTGGGAGCAGGCACTGAACGCGATGGGCGTGCCGCCCGAGCGCCACAATGACGCCTCGGCGGTGGTCGACCCCGAGGGCTCGGGGCCACGGCTGTTCTTCCAGCGCGTGCCGGAGGGCAAGCGGGTCAAGAACCGCGTCCACCTGGACGTGCGGGCCGCTCCCGGGCTCGCCGGCGAGGAGCGGATGGCGGCGCTCGAGGCGGAGGCCGAACGGCTCGTCTCGCACGGCGCCACCCGGCTCAGCCGCCACGAGCCCGCTCCCCCGCTCGGCGCCGGTCACCTCGTCATGGCCGACCCCGAGGGCAACGAGTTCTGCCTCGACTGAGCCGACGCTCGGCCGCGTTCGCCCAGCTCACTGCCGCGACACCCGGATGCCATGCGAACATGTGTACGTGTCGTCCGGGGCCAGCATCCTGCACGCCGACCTGGACGCCTTCTACGCGTCGGTCGAACAGCGCGACGACCCACGTCTGCGGGGGCGGCCGGTGATCGTCGGCGGCGGGGTGGTGCTCGCCGCCAGTTACGAGGCGAAGGCGCGGGGGGTCCGCAGCGCGATGGGCGGCCAGCAGG
Organism: Micromonospora sp. NPDC050695; assembly: GCF_040654415.1. NCBI lineage: Bacteria > Bacillati > Actinomycetota > Actinomycetes > Micromonosporales > Micromonosporaceae > Micromonospora > Micromonospora sp. NPDC050695. The sequence goes on along the minus strand of NZ_JBFAHZ010000045.1, from coordinate 33,766 downwards.
CACGCCGGCTGTGCCCGGACGCGATCGTGGTGCCGCCCCGGATGTCGGCGTACACGGCGGCGAGCCGCGCGGTGTTCGAGATCTTCCGACGCACCACCCCGCTGGTCGAAGGGCTCTCCATCGACGAGGCGTTCCTGGACGTGGGTGGTCTGCGTCGGCTGGTCGGGCCACCGGCCGCCATCGCCGACCGGCTGCGTCGGGAGGTCCGCGAGCAGGTCCACCTACCGATCACGGTGGGCGTGGCCCGCACGAAGTTCCTGGCGAAGGTCGCCAGCGGTGTGGCGAAGCCGGACGGGCTGCTGGTGGTCGCCCCCGACGGCGAGCTGGCGTTCCTGCATCCGCTGCCGGTCGAGCGGCTGTGGGGCGTCGGCCCGATCACCGCCGCGAAGCTGCGCGAACGCCGCATCCGTACCGTCGGCGATGTGGCCCGGCTCGGCGAGGCGGCGCTGGTTTCGCTGCTCGGCGCGGGCGCCGGCCGGCACCTGCACGCCCTGGCACACAACCGCGACCCACGGCCGGTGCAGGTGGGCCGCCGGCGCGGTTCGATGGGCGCGCAGCACGCGCTGAGCCGTGACCCGCACGACCCGGCGGAGCTGGACGCGATCCTCGCCGGCCTGGTCGACCGGGTCACCCGACGGATGCGGGCCGCCGGCCGGGCCGGACGCACGGTGGTGCTGCGACTGCGCTTCGGTGACTACACCCGGGCCACCCGCTCACACACCGTGGGCAAGGCGACCACCGACACCGCCCCGGTGCTCGCCGCGGCACGGGCACTGCTGCGCACGGCCCAACCGGAGATCGACCGCCGCGGGGTCACCCTCATCGGCGTCTCGGTGGGCAACCTGGACGACAACCCGGTCCAACCGGAACTTCCCTTCCACCCGGATCCGGGGGCCGAACTGGACGCCGCCGTGGACGCGGTCCGCGACCGGTTCGGATCGGCGGCGCTCACCCGGGCGGTGCTGCTCGGCCGCGACCCGGGTGTCGAGATGCCGCTATTGCCGGACTAAACACCCCGCATCCCTGCGACCAGAGACACATCACAGCAGGTCGGCGGTTTAGCCGGTGGCGCACGGGTGACCCTTGAGGGGAACAGCCTGACGAGGGGGGCCCACGATGTCCGACGACACCAGCAACCGACCGAGCCGTAGCGTCGAGCGTCCGCACGACGTGACCGACCCTCTGCTCTGGCAGCTCGCGGTCGACGTGCTGAGCGCCCACGAGCCGGACGACGAGGGTCACTGCCGCAATCTGCAGTGCGCCGGCCAGGGTTGGCCGTGCGCGGCCCGCACCGGTGCCGAGCAGTCGCTGCGGCTGGCCCGCAGCACGCCCACGTCGGTCGAGCTGACCGTCGAGGAGGACAGCGGCCCGGTCGGCACCGGCTGGCCCGGGGAGGCCGTGGTGCCGGCCCCGCGCTGGGGCTGGAACGCCGGCCCGGCGGCGTCGCAGCGAGGACCGAAGGCATCCGCCTCGGCGGCGTGACGGTGACCCGTGCCCGGCCGGCGGGGCCCGACTGATCGGGCGGCCCGCCGGCCGGAGGCGCACGTCATCTACAGGGTGCGGGCCAGCCGATCGGCGAGCGTCCGGGTGAAGCGGGCCGGGTCGGTCAGCTCGCCACCCTCGGCGAGCACCGCCAGGCCGTACAGCAGCTCGGCGGTCTCGGTCAGGGTCTGGCCCGAATCGCCCTGCTCGTGGGCCTTGCGCAGCCCGGCGACCAGCGGGTGCCCGGGGTTGATCTCCAGGATCCGCTTCGTCGACGGGATCTCGTGCCCCATCGCCCGGTACATCTTCTCCAGGGTCGGGGTGAGGTCGTGCGCGTCGCCGACGACGCAGGCCGGTGAGGTGGTCAGCCGCGACGACAGGCGTACCTCGCGGACGCTGTCGGCGAGGGTGGTGCCCAGCCACTGCACCAGCGCGGCGAACTCCTGTCGCTGCTGCTCGCGCTCGGTCTCGGCCTGCTGCTTCTCCTCGTCGGTGTCCAGGTCGACCTCGCCCTTGGCGATCGAGCGCAACGGCCGGCCGTCGTACGTGCCGACCCGCTCGACCCACACCTCGTCGACGGGGTCGGTGAGCAGCAGCACCTCGTGGCCCTTGGCCCGGAACGCCTCCAGGTGCGGGGAGTTCTCGATGGTGGCCCGGGAGTCGCCGGTGGCGTACCAGATGTCGCTCTGGCCGTCCTTCATCCGGGAGACGTAGCCGGCCAGGTCGGTGGGCTCGGCCGGGTCGTTGGTCGACGCCACCGACAGGATCTCCAGCAGGGTGTCCCGGTTGTCCGTGTCGTCGATCAGCCCTTCCTTGACCACGGTGCCGAACTCGGTCCAGAAGGTGCGGTAGCGCTCAGGGTGGTTGGTCTTGAGGTCCTTGACGGTGGCAAGGACCTTCTTGACCAGGCGGCGGCGGACGATCTGGATCTGCCGGTCCTGCTGGAGGATCTCGCGGGAGATGTTCAGCGACAGGTCGTGCGCGTCGACCACGCCCTTGACGAAGCGCAGGTAGGTGGGGACCAGCGCCTCGCAGTCGTCCATGATGAACACGCGCTTGACGTAGAGCTGGACGCCGCGGCGGCCCTGCGGTGCGAACATGTCCAGCGGGGCGTGGCTGGGCAGGAACAGCAGCGCCTCGTACTCGAAGGTGCCCTCGCCCTTCATGTGCACGACCTCGAGCGGGTCGGCCCAGTCGTGGCTGACGTGCTTGTAGAACTCGTTGTACTCGGCGGCGTCGACCTCGTCGCGGGGCCGCGCCCAGAGCGCCTTCATCGAGTTGAGGGTCTGCACCTCGCTGGTGGCGGCCTCGCCGTCGGCCCCGGGGCGCTCGACGCGCATCCGGATGGGCCACGCGATGAAGTCGGAGTAGCGCTTGACGATGTCGCGGACGGTCCACTCGGCGGTGTAGTCGTGCAGGTTGTCCTCGGTGTCGGCCGGCTTGAGGTGCAGGGTCACCGACGTGCCCTGCGGCGCGTCGTCGACGGCCTCGATCGAGTACGTGCCCTCGCCGGTGGACTCCCAGCGGGTGCCGCCGGACTCGCCGGCCTTGCGGGTCAGCAGGGTGACCGTGTCGGCGACCATGAACGCGGCGTAGAAGCCGACGCCGAACTGCCCGATCAGGTCCTGCGAGGCGCGGGCGTCGGACGACTCGCGCAGCTGGCGCAGCAGCTCGGCGGTGCCCGACTTGGCGATGGTGCCGATCAGCCGGACCACCTCGTCGCGGGTCATCCCGATGCCGTTGTCCCGGACGGTGAGCGTGCGGGCGTCCCGGTCGACCTCGATGGTGACGTGCAGGTCGTCGGTGTCGGCGACGAGGTCCTTGTCGACCAGGGTGGCCAGCCGCAGCTTGTCCAGCGCGTCGGACGCGTTCGAGATGAGTTCCCGCAGGAAGACGTCCTTGTTCGAGTAGATCGAGTGGACGACGAGTTGGAGGAGCTGACGCGCCTCGGCCTGGAACTCCAACGTCTCGGCCTGGTTGCTCACACCGTCTCCCTTCTGAGCTCGTGCGGAGGTTCGCGCAAAGGATACGAGTCGTCACCGGTCGGGCGGTGACGGCATCCGGGTCGTATTCCCGATCCGGGCGGGTCGGCGTCGTGACCTAGTTGACTTTGCTCAACAGAAGTCAGCCCGATAACCTGGCCGCATGAAGATCGCTGGAAGCACCGCCCTCGTCACCGGCGCGAACCGTGGCTTCGGCCGACGCCTGGCCGCCGAACTCCTCTCCCGGGGCGCCACCGTCTACGCCGGCGCCCGCAACCCCGACACCGTCGACCTGCCCGGCGTGACGCCGGTGCGCCTCGACATCACCGACCCCGCCTCGGTGGCCGCCGCCGCCGCGCTCGCCGGGGACGTCAACCTCCTGATCAACAACGCCGGCATCGAGACCGGGACCAACCTCCTCGACGGCGACCTGGACCTCGTCCGGCTGGAGCTGGAGACCCACTACTTCGGCAACCTGTCGATGATCCGGTCGTTCGCCCCGATCATCGCGGGCAACGGCGGCGGGACGATCCTCAACGTGCTCTCCGTGCTGTCCTGGGTCAACTTCCCCAACGTCGGGGCGTACGGCGCCGCGAAGTCCGCCGAGTGGGCGATGACCAACGCACTGCGCGTCCAGCTCGCCGAGCAGGGCGTCCGGGTCGCCGGCCTGCACGTCGGCTACATGGACACCGACATGGCCGCCGAGGTCACCGCCCCGAAGTCCGACCCGGCGCAGATCGCCCGGATCGGCGTGGACGGCATCGAGGCCGACGCGTACGAGATCGTCACCGACGACATCAGCCGGCAGGTGCAGGCCGGGCTCGCCGGCGGCGTCACCGCGCTCTACCCGCAGCTCCCCTGAGCGGCGACGCCACGGACGTGATCGGGCCGCCGCCGGCTCCCCGGCGGCGGCCCGTCCCCGGGTACGCGGTCAGCGCCCTGCGCGCATCCTGCTCGGCACCCGTCGCTCAGCAGCCACCACAGGTGTAGAAGAGGATGTCCCAGTGACTGCCCTCCCTGGTGTAGAGATTGCCCGAGGGGGCGCGGTACTGGTAGCCGAAGCCGGAGATGTAGCCGACGTAGGTGTAGTTCGCCGAGATGTAGTTCTGGGCGCAGGTGCTCAACGCGATGTCGAGCTTGTAGCCGTTCCAGTGGCTGTACGTGCCTCCGGCGTGCCCGACCTCGGTGCCGGCGGTGATGGTCACCGCGCAGCCGCTGGCCCGCTTGAAGGTGATGATGCCGTCGATGGTGGCCTGCCGTACCCCGTCGAACGAGGTGCAGGTGGCCACGTTGCGGTCGCTGCAGTTGCCGCTCGAGGTCCAGGAGATGCCGGCGGCGCGCAGCTGCGAGGTGGCGCTGGAGTGGCTGATGGCGAAGGCCGGTGCGGCCAGGCCCAGCGTGGCGCCGACCGTGGCGAGGGTGGCCACGACCAGCGTGAGCAGGCGGCGGCGCAGGGTGGATCGGGTGGGTGACATGGCACTCCCGTTTCGCATGAGGGGTGGGATTTTGCGAATCAGGGGCCGGCCTTGAAGGATTTCTACCAGAGATAGACAGACATGACCAGATGTCGGGCGGAGGGGAGGCCCGCCCCCCTCCGCCCGACCGCGACCGTCAGCTCGCCTGCAACGTCACGTCGTCGATCACGAAGCTGGTCTGCAGTGAGGCGTCCTCGGTGCCGGTGAACGTCAGCGTCACCGTCTGCCCCGCGACGCTGGCCACGTTGAAACTGCGCTGGACGTAGCCGGAGGCGGCGTTCAGATTCGAGTACGTCGCCAGCGTGGTCGAACCCACCTGCACGGTGAGCCGGTCGTACGCCGTCGAGGTGGTGGTCTCGGCAGTGTCGACGTGCAGCCAGAACGACAGCGTGTAGCTGGTGCAGCCGGCCGGCACGGTCACCGACTGGGACAGGGTGTCGGTGTGGGTGCTGCCGTACCCGTCGAGCCACGCCTTGTACGACCCGGTCCGGGCCGGCTGGCTGCTGGAGTTGGTGATCACGCCGGAGGACGCGGTCCACGGCGTGCTGCCGCTCTCGAACCCGCCGTTGCCGATCACCTGGCCGCCGGCACAGCCGCCGGTGCCGGTCACGGTCAGCGTGAGGCTGGCGGTGCGGGTGACCGAGCCGGTGCCGGTGACCGTGACGGTGAAGGTGCCGGTCGCCGCGCTGGCCGAGGCGGTCAGGGTGATCGTGGCCGAGCCGCCGGAGGTCACCGAGGACGGGCTGAACGAGACGCTCACCCCGTTGGGCGCGCCGGAGGCGGTGAGGCTGACCGTCTGCGCCGACCCGGCCGTGGTCGCGGTGCCGACCGTGGCGGTGGTGCTGGCGCCCCGGGCGACGCTGCGCGAGGCGGGGTCGACCGAGATTGAGAAGTCGTTGGTCGGGGTGCCGCCGCCCACGGCGAGCTGCCACAGCGCGTACGCGACACCGTCCGCCGAGCGGTTCAGCACGGTGGCGCTGACGTTGGCGGTGGTGTCGCAGGCCCGGTGGTAGCAGGCGTCGTACGCGGCGTTGGCGGTGCCGCCCCACTTGGCCGCCTGGGCGCTGGTCTTGCGGGCGCTGGCACCCGCGGCGTAACCGGAGGTGGGGATGCCGGCCTGCTGGAAGTAGTAGTCGTCGGAGCGGCCCTGCCCCTCGACGTTCTCCTCCGGCTGCAGGCCCAACGAGTCCCAGTACGCCTTCAGCGGCGCCGCCGTGGTCGAGGTGACCCGGTTGATGAAGTAGCCGCCGTTGGTCGAGCCGACCATGTCGAAGTTGTAGTAGCCCTTGATGTAGCCGCGCTGGGTGGAGCTCAGCGAGTTGACGTAGAACCGGGAGCCGTTGAGCCCCTGCTCCTCGTCGGTCCACCAGGCGAACCGGACCTTCTTCGTCATGGTCGGGTTCTGCGCGGCCAGGACCAGCGCGTTCTCCAGGAGGGTGGCCGAGCCGGTGCCGTTGTCGTTGATGCCCGGGCCGGCCGAGACGCCGTCGAGGTGGGCGCCGAACATGACCACCTGGTCGGCCGGGCCGCCGGGCCACTCCGCGATCAGGTTGTTCGAGGGGTACGTGCAGCTGGAGCAGTACTGCTCGGTGACCGTGTAGCCGGCCGACTGGAGCCTGGTCTTGACGTAGGTGAGGGAGGCGGTGTAGCCGGCCGAGCCGGCCCGTCGGTTGCCGCCGTTGCTGGTGGCGATGGAGTTGAACTGGGTCAGGTGCGCCTGGACGTTGGTGACGGAGATGTCCGGCGCTGCCAACGCGGCGGCGGTCGCGGCGATCGGCCGGGCCACCGTCGTCGTGGTCGTGGGTGACGCGGTCACCGGCTGGGCCGCCAGCGTCACCGTCATCCCGGCGAACACGGCGAGCGCGGTTCCCGCGCTCAGCGTTCTGCCTCTCATGGGGGCTCCTCGGGGGTTGGAGAGATAACCGCGACACTGACAGATGTCGATGTCTGTGACATCGGTCGTTCGTCTGGAACCACCGCCGGTTCGACGGTGGGTACCGGCGTCGGCACAGGTGAGTAGAGATGCCAGGATGGGTAGGTAACACCAGCAGGGGTCGTTAGGCCCGGAACGGGGGCTTGCGATGGGGCCGGGTCGAACGTGACGCGCCCCAGCACGGATCTCTTCACCGACGGCGGTGACACCGGCCGGTTGATGGCGGCCCTGGACTGGACCGGCACGCCGCTCGGCCCGGTCGACGGCTGGCCGCAGAGCCTGCGCGCCGCGGTCCGGGTGGTGCTCTCCTCCCGCTACCCGATGCTGCTGCTCTGGGGTGACCACCTCACCCAGCTCTACAACGACGCGTACTCCGCGTTGATCGGCGACAAACACCCGGCCGCGCTCGGCGGCGACGTCCGCGTGACCCTGGCCGAGGGCTGGGACGTCCTCGCCCCGCTCATCGAGCAGGCCATGGCCACCGGCGTCGCCAGCTGGGTGCCCGCCCTGCGGCTGCTGCTCGAACGGGCCGGCTACCGCGAGGAGGCGTACTTCAGCGTCTCGCACGCCCCGGCCCGCGACGACGAGGGCCGTACGGTGGGTGTGCTGACCGTGTGCAGCGAGGTCACCGAGCAGGTGGTCGGCGAGCGGCGGCTGCGGCTGCTGCGCGACCTGTCCGTCAACGGCGACGGACGCACCGTCGACGTGGACGCCACCTGCGCCCGCCTGATCTCCGCGATCGGCGGCCACCCCCTGGATGTGCCGTTCGCCGCGATCTACCTGCGCGACGGTGGGGTCCTGCGGCGCGCCGCCTGCGTCGGCGGCGAACCGGGTCGCACCAGCGTGCCGCAGGCGCTGCCGGAGGCCGTGGACCTGAGCGACCCGGGTCGGGCCGCCCACGCCTGGGGGCTGCCGCACGCCGCTGAGGGCCGACCGACCGAGGTGACCGGTGTCGCCGAGCGACTGACCCTGTCCGGCGGCGCGTGGGACGACCCGGTCCGCACCGCGCTGGCGCTGCCGCTGCCGTCGGGCGACCAGGAGCAGCCGCTCGGCGTCCTGCTCGCCGGGGTCAGCCCCAGCCGGCGGCTCGACGAGGCGTACCGGTCCTTCCACCACCTGCTGGCCCAGCAGGTGTCCGTGGCGTTGCGCAACGCGCAGGAGTACGAGCAGGAGCGGCGCCGGGCCGAGGCGCTCGCCGAACTGGACCGGGTGAAGACCAGCTTCTTCACCAACGTCAGCCACGAGTTCCGTACCCCGCTGACGCTCATGCTCGGCCCGCTCGGCGACGCGCTCACCGACGCCGCCGCGCCGCTCGCACCCGTGCAGCGGGAGCGGGTGGAGACCGCCTGGCGCAACGCCACTCGCCTGTTGACCCTGGTCAACAGCCTGCTGACCTTCTCGAGTCTGGAGGCCGGGCGGGCCTCCAGCGACGCCCGGGTGATTGATCTCGCGGCCCTCACCGCCGAGCTGGCCGGTGTCTTCCGGGCGGCCGTCGAGCGGGCCGGTCTGGTGCTGGAGGTCGACTGCCCGCCGCTGCCGCGTCCCGTCACGGTCGATCCGGTCAACTGGGAACGGATCGTCACCAACCTGCTCTCCAACGCGCTGAAGTACACGTTCATCGGGCGGATCCGGATCGCTCTGGACGCCGACGACGAGGAGGTCCGTCTCACCGTCGCGGACACCGGCATCGGGATCGCCGAGCAGGACCTGCCGAAACTCTTCGAACGGTTCCACCGGGTGCAGGGCACCCGCTCCCGCAGTCATGAGGGCACCGGGATCGGTCTGGCCCTCGTCAACGAACTGGCGCGCCTGGAGGGTGGGGAGGTCCGGGTGGCCAGCCGGGTCGGCGTCGGCACGACCTTCACGGTGGCGCTGCCCTGGTCGACGTCGCGCCGTGCCGCGGTGACCGGCCCGCCGTCGGGCGGGCGGGGTGACGCGGCCCGTGCCGCCGTCGCGGAGGCGATGGGGTGGCTGACCGAGCCGGCCGGCGGTGGGGAGCAGGCCGCCGCGGCGTCCGGGCCGGCCGCCGACGAGCTGGCCGGGGCGGACATCCTGCTGGCCGACGACAACAGCGACATGCGGGCGTACCTGAGTCGGCTGCTCACCGGGCAGGGCTGGCGGGTGCGGGCCGTCACCGACGGCCGGCAGGCCCTCGACGCGATCCGCCGCGACCCACCGGACGTGGTCCTCACCGACGTGATGATGCCGGTGCTCGACGGCTTCGACCTGATCCGCGAACTGCGCGCCGACCCGTCGACCCGGACCCTGCCGGTGCTGGTGCTCTCGGCGCGCGCCGGCGAGGAGGCCAGCGTCGCGGGCCTGAGCCTGGGCGCCGACGACTACCTGGTGAAACCGTTCGCCGCCGCCGAGCTGATCGCCCGGGTGCGGGCCGCCATCCGCCGGGCCCGCGACGTCGGGTCAACCGCCGGGAGCGCCCCGCCGACGCTCGACCCCCCGGCGGCCCCGCCCACCGCGGTCACCACCACCACGCCGGCGCTGGCCGCCGGCCGACCGGCCGATCCCCGACCGACCGGGCCCGCCGACCAGACCGACCCGCCCGGTACGACCGCCGAACCGGCCGCCACCGCATCCACGGAGAAGGTCGGCCCGGACGGCGACGTACTGGACGTCGGCTGGACGTACCCCTCGGCGCCCACCTCGGCCGCCGCGCTGCGCCGCGACGTACGGCTGGCACTGGGTGACCTGGGCGTCGGTCCGGACCTGCTGGAGGACCTGCTGCTCGCCGCGTCCGAGGCCATGAACAACGCCGTCGAGCACGCGCAGCGGCCCAGCCGGCCGGAGGTGCGGGTGCGGCTCCAGCTCGGCGGCGGCCTGGTCCGGATCTCGGTACGCGACTTCGGCACCTGGCGCGACCGCCGGCCCGCGATGGACCGGGGGCGCGGCGCGCTGCTGATGAACGCCTTCGGCGACGTGCGGCTGGTCTCCACCGCCGAGGGGACGACGGTCACCATCGAACGCCGGCTGGACGACCCGGTCTGAGGCGACCGGCCGTCAGAGTCGGCGGCCGCTGCTGTCGCGGGCGATGATGCCGTCCAGCCGGTCGCCCGGGGTCAGCTCGGTCGGGTCGAACCAGAAGATCACCACCTGCTTGTCGACGCTCCAGAAGGTCAGTCGAGCATCGACCTGCCGGCCACCCACGGTGCCGATGATCCGCTTGGCGGGGCCGACGAAGTAGCCGAAGGTGGGCACCGGCACGGCGGACGACCGCTCGTCGTAGCCGATCTGGTGGAACCCCGGCCTCCGGTCGACCCCCTGGACGTCGTTGACCAGGATGTCCGTGGTCAGCGTGCCGTCCGGGGCGCGCCGACCGGCGGCCAGCCCGATGGACACCCCGGGCTCGCCGGGCACCGACACACCGACGACGTAGTACACCCGCTGGTCGGTGCCGTTGCGCACCCCGCTGTCGATCACCACGCCCATCGGCTTGAGCGCTGGCGTCGGGGGTGGCGTCGGCGGCGGCGTGGGTGTCGCCGACCTCTGCACCGGCGAGGCGGCAGCGGTCCCCGGCGGAGCGACGGCGACCGGCGGCGGACGGTCCACCCGCGGTGGATCGCTGGGCCAGGCGCCGACCGCCACCAGGACGAGGGTGGCGGCCAACCCGGTCGCCATTGTCGCCGCGCCCACTCCGGCGAGCCGGCGACGGGTACGCAACCGCCGTCCCGCACGCATGACGGCGACCAGGTCGAGGGTGGCGCCGCGACGCTCGGTCGCCCGCATGGCGTCGCGGAGCCGATCCAGCTCGCTCATCGGCGCGCCTCCTGGTTGTCGGCCGCCCGCGCCCCGGCGGCACGCAGCTTCTCCAGGGCGCGCGAGCTGGTGCTCTTGACCGTGCCCACGGACACGGCGAGTTCCCGGGCCACCTGCGCCTCCGGAAGGTCGAAGTAGTACCGCAGCACGACGATGGCCCGCTCGCGTGGGCTCAGCGCGCCGAGGATGGCGATCAACCAGCGCCGGGTGGCCACCTCGTCGGCCACGTCGCCGCGCCGCTGCTCCGGCACCTCGTCGGTCGGGTACTCCTGCATCGGCCGCCGCCAGCCGTCGACCAGGTGGTTGACCAGGGTGCGGCGGGCGTACCCGTAGGCGTCGTCGTCGTGGATCCGTGGCCACGACGCGTAGGTGCGGACCAGGGCCGTCTGCGCGGCGTCCTCGGCCTGGTGGTGGTCGCCGGTCAGCAGGTACGCGGCGTGCACCAGTCGCGCGGACGCGGCCCGCGCGAACTCGACGAACTCCGCGTCACCCCGCGCCACCGCGAACCCTCCCCCGTGCCACACCGTCAGAGACGAGCGAGGGTGGCAAAAGGTTGAGCCCTGGATCACAGCAACTTTTTCCTACCGTCACCCGTCTTCTCCTCCGCGCCGCCACCGAGCGACGCGCGAGGGGAGAGACATGTCGACGAAGGTTACCCGCCGTGGCCGCGCCGCCTCAGCGGCGTTACTGCTGGTGGTGGCGCTGCTCACCGGTTGCGGTCTGCCGGCCGGCGGAGGGCCGGCGACCGATCCCTCGGTGGCCGGCCCCACCACGAGCGGGCTGACGCACGGCGAGCAGCCCGCGGCGGGGCAGGGCGCGACCGGGCGACCGGCCGCCGCCGCGAGCGCCGGCACCGCGCCCACCCCGATCGTGATCAGCTATCCCGCCACCGGTGGCAACCGCTGGTCGGTGGCGGCGGCCGAGACGACGGCCGGCGGTGGCAGCGCCGGTCAGCTGCTGCGCTACCGGATCGCGGTCGAGCGGGACATCCGGGGGCTGCCGGTGGCCGACGTCGCGGCGGCGGTGTCCGCGACGCTGAACGACCCGCGCGGATGGACGGCCGGTGGGACGTGGCGGCTGCGCCGGGTGGGCGCCAACGCGGCGGCCGACTTCACCATCTACCTGGCGACCCCTGGCACCCGCGACACGCTCTGCCAGGGTGTGCCGGACGGCTACACGTCGTGCCGCAACGGCGACCGGGTGGTGCTCAACGTGGCCCGCTGGGTCAAGGCCGTGCCCGGGTACGGCGCGAACCTGGCCACCTATCGGCAGTACGTGGTCAACCACGAGGTGGGGCACCGCCTCGGGCTGGGCCACGAGCGGTGCCCGAGGCGCGGCCGACCGGCGCCGGTGATGCAGCAGCAGACGCTGGGCCTGCACGGCTGCACCGCCAACGCCTGGCCGTACCCGCTCGGCACGAGCCGCTACACGGGGCCGGTGGGGGCGTATCTCGACGAGGTCCCGCCGCGCGAGGCCGCTCGGCCCGCGCACTGACCCCTGCTCAGGACCGGCGCCCGCGCTCCTGGTCGAGCCGCTCGTCGAGGCGGCCCAGCTCGTAGATGGCGTTGAGGTTGGTCGGCAGTCGACTGACGTTGTCCGGCACCGGCACCGGCTCGGGAGCGGGCGCGGGCGCCGGTGCGGCGGCAGCCGGCGGGGCCGCCGGCGGTCGGCGCCGCACGAGCAGCAGCAGCGCCAGCACCGCGAGGACACCGGCGAGGACCAGGTAGTACGCGGGCGGCCAGTCGCCGCGAGCGGGGTCGGTGTACGTCGGCGCGGCCGGAGCGGGGGCCTCGCCGTTGCGCACCGGCACCGTGGCGTCGGGGGCACCCGGGCCACCTGCGGGGCGAGCGGGCACGCCGGGCGCCGCCGGTGGCTGGGCTGTTGATCTGGTGGGCGCGACGCTCGCGGGCGGCCCCGCCGGGCTCGACCGTCCGGGGGTCGCCGACGTGCTCGGGGTGGGGGCCACGCTGGGGGCCGGTGTCGGTGAGGTGCTCGGCGCCGCACCACCACCGAGCAGGTCGTCGACGATCTGCCCGACGCCCCCGAGGAGTTCGCCGACCGGCCCCGAGGTGCTCGACGGGGACGGCGCGGGGGCGAGGGCGAGGGTCAGCACGAGGGCGACGACAGCAGGCATGAGTCCACCTCGGAGGTGTCGATGTGCCCCGCACGGTACCGCAGTGCGGTAACGCATGGGTGACACCTCGGCGCGGCCAGAGTGCCGGCGAACAGCGACTTCACCCGCGACGCCTCGGCCGAGCCGGATCACGCGGTGCGGCAGGAGACCGGGTGGCGCGGATCCTCTTCCGCTGTTACGTGCCTGTTACGCCGCAGCGAAGTGGCCGTTCCGAGGCGCGACCACGGTCGAGGTCGAGGGCCACCGGCAACGCCGCCGCGACGTGGCTCCGCACAGTGGACGGAGACACCACCATGAGGATCAGAAGCGCACTGACGGCGCTCGCGGTCGTACTCGCCGGCCTGGTCGCCGGCTCGGGTAGCGGCGCCGCGGCGAGCACCACCACCGCACCGCCGTACTGCGGCATCACCTGGGGCAGCACCGATCGGACGGCCGGCGCACTGAGCGGCGCCCCGCTGGTCGACGTACGGACCGGCCGGCACGACTGCCACGACCGCGTGGTGTTCGAGTTCGCCGGCCCGGTCGACGGCTACTCGGTCGGCTACGGCGAGACGTTCACCGAGGGCGAAGGGTTGGCGCTGTCGCCGTACACCGCCGGAGGCGCCGTGCTGCGGGTCTCCCTGCGGGCACCGGCGTACGACGAAAGCCACCAGGGCACCGTGCCCTACGCGGTCGGCGCGCACGCCGCGAACCTACTGCGCTACCCGACGCTGCGCGACGTCGTCTTCGGCGGCAGCTTCGAGGGCTACAGCACCTTCGCGGTCGGCGTGCGGGCGCGGCTGCCGTTCCGCGTGCTCGTGCTCGCCGGTCCGGGCACGCACAGCCGGATCGTGCTCGACGTGGCCCACCGGTGGCAGGAGTGACCACGGCGGTGTCGGAGATCCGGCCGGACCTCCGACACCGACCGTTCCGCCAGGCGAAGGGCCACGACATCGGGTCTACGCTCGGGTGGTGGAGGGCCGCGTGCTGGTGGTCGAGGACGATGCCTCCATCCGGGAGGTGACCGCCCTCGGTCTGCGCCGCGCCGGCTTCCGGGTCGACACCGCCGTCGACGGGCGGCAGGCGCTGGTGGCCTGGCGCGCCCGCCCGGTCGACGTGATCGTGCTCGACGTCATGCTTCCCGGGCTGGACGGCCTGCAGGTCTGCCGGGAGATCCGGCGCACCAGCCAGGTGCCGATCCTGATGCTCACCGCGCGCACCGACACGCTCGACGTGGTGGTCGGGCTGGAGTGCGGCGCGGACGACTACCTGCGTAAGCCCTTCGACCTGCCCGAGCTGGTGGCGCGGGTCCGCTCGGTGCTGCGCCGGGCCAGCGCGCCGGTCACGTCGAGCACCATCGAGGTCGGCAGCCTGGAGATCGACCCGGGCGGCTTCGTCGTACGACGGCACGGCCACGAAGTGGCGCTGACGGCCACCGAGTTCCGCCTGTTGCTGGAGCTGGCCCGCCGACCCGGCCAGGTCTTCACCCGGGAGCTGCTGCTGGACCTGGTCTGGAACCACGGCTTTCTCGGCGACTCCCGGCTGGTCGACGTGGCGGTCCAGCGGCTCCGCGCGAAGGTCGAGGACGACCGGGCGCACCCACGGTTGGTGCAGACCGTGCGCGGTGCCGGTTACAAGCTGTCCACGGGCTGACGGGAGGGTCGGCGATGGCCGGACGCGCGGTGCCCCCGGGCCGGCTGCGGCGCCGGCTGACCATCGCGTTCGTGCTGGTCGCCGGGGTCTCCGCCGGCCTGCTCGCCGGCGGGACGGTCACCCAGTTCCCGACCGTGCGGCAGGTCCGCTTCGACGGCGGGGCACCCCTCGGCCGCGCCTCGTACACCGATCTGCTGCCGCCGATCGTGGTCACCGGCCCGGTACCCGGCGACCGGGTGTCCGCCCCGCTCACCGTGACCGGCACCGCCGACGTGTTCGAGGCCACCGTCAGCGTCCGGGCGCTCGACGCCGCCGGCCGGGAGGTCGCGTCCGGTTTCGGCACGGCCGGCTGCGGCTCCGGCTGCCGGGGCGGGTACCGGGTGGTGGTGGGCTGGCGCACGACCCGGGAGCAGCGCGGGACCGTCGAGGTGTACGAGGTGTCCGCGCGCGACGGCTCCCGGATCAACACGGTGGCCGTGCCGGTGGTGCTGGCGCCGGGACCCTGACCACCGCGTTCATCTGCCGGACGCCGGGGAGAAACGTAATCGTTTCGTCTACCCGGTGCGACGGAAGTCATAAAAACCTGCACGGACGCTGACCACCGCACTAGGGTCAGTACGACATCGTTTCGCGGGGGTTCGGGGATGCTGGGTGGTCAGCAGGTGGGCGCGGGTGCCGGTGTTCCGGCGGCCCGGGGCGCGCGGTGCTCCGACGGCGACCTGTTCGCCGTGGTCATCGACCTGCTGCGCGAGGTCGGCTTCGACCGGATGACGATCGACGCCGTCGCCGCCCGCGCCCACGTCAGCAAGGCGACCATCTACCGGCGCTGGGACGGCAAGGCCGAGCTGGTCGTCGCCGCCCTGCGCGACCGGCACGTCGGGGTGCACAACCCGCCCGACACCGGTTCCCTGCGCGGCGACCTGATCGAGTTGCTGCGGGCAACCGTCGCGATCTGCGTCGCCGACTGCGACCTGATGCAGGCGTTGACCTTCGCCATGCGGACCAATCCCGAGCTGGAGCGCCTGGTCCGTCACCAGGTGCTGCCCGCCGGGCGGGTGGCCAGCACCGCCATCCTGGTCCGCGCCGCCGCCCGGGGGGAGATCCCCCCCGAGGCCGGCGAACGGGAGATGTTCCACGATCTGGCGCCCGCGCTCACCATGTCCCGCATCGTCGCGCACGGCCTGCCCGCCGATGACGCGTTCCTCACCCAGGTCGTCGACCAGGTGCTGATACCGGTGCTCCGCTACCCCGCCGACCGCCCGTCCCAGGCCTGATCCATCTACGCACGCAACACGGAAGGCTTCACCATGCCCGGAACCACCTCGACCGCTCCCGGCGCACCCGGCGCCGGGACGTCGACAGGCGCGCCGCACCCGCGGCGCTGGATCGCGCTGGGGGTCATCGCGATCTCCCAGCTCATGGTGGTCCTGGACGCCACCATCGTGAACATCGCACTGCCGCAGGCCCAGGCCGATCTGGGGATCACCGACGCGAACCGGCAGTGGGTGATCACCGCCTACACGCTGGCCTTCGGTGGCTTGCTGCTGCTCGGCGGCCGGATCGCCGACTACTGGGGTCGCAAGCGCACCTTCCTGGTCGGCATGACCGGCTTCGCGCTGGCCTCCGCGCTCGGCGGTCTGGCCACCAGCGGCCAGATGCTCTTCGCCGCCCGCGCGTTGCAGGGCGCCTTCGGCGCGCTGCTCGCCCCGGCCGCGCTCGCGCTGCTCACCGTCCTGTTCACCGAGGCGGCCGAGCGGGCCAAGGCGTTCGCCGTGTACGGCGCCATCGCCGGCGGCGGGTCGGCGGTCGGCCTGCTGCTCGGCGGGGTGCTCACCGAGTACGCCGACTGGCGCTGGTGCCTGCTGGTCAACATCCCCGTCGCCGCCATCGCCATCGCCTTCGCGATCCCGCTGGTGCCGGAGAGCCGGGCGCACGGCAACACCCGCTACGACGTGCCCGGCGCGATCGTGGTCACCGCCGGCCTGGTCTCCCTGGTGTACGGCTTCACCAAGGCCGCCGAGGACGGCTGGGACGCCACCGCGACCCTCGGTTTCATCGCCGCCGGTGTGCTGCTGCTCGCCGCCTTCGTGGTGATCGAGCTGCGCTCCAACCACCCGCTGCTGCCGCTGCGGATCATCCTGGACCGCAACCGGGGTGGGGCGTACCTCGCGTCGACGCTCATCGGAGCCGGCCTGTTCGGCGCGTTCCTCTTCCTGACCTTCTACTTCCAGGTGGTGTTGCAGTACAAGCCGCTGGAGGCCGGGCTCGCGTCGCTGCCGGTCACCGCCGGCGTGCTGATCGCGGCGGGCGGCGCCAGCCAGCTGATGCCGCGGGTGGGCGCCAAGCCGCTGATGGTCGGCGGTGCCGTGCTCGCCGCCGGGGCCATGCTGGTGCTGACCCAGATCGACGTGGACACCTCGTTCCTCACCCTGCTGCTGCCCGCCCAGGTCGTCCTCGGCATGGGTCTGGGCTTCACCTTCGTGCCGCTGTCCAGCCTCGCGCTGGTGGGGGTGCCGGAGCACGACGCCGGCGCGGCCAGCGCGACGCTCAACGCCACCCAGCAGATCGGCGGCTCGTTGGGCACCGCGCTGCTGAACACCTTCTACACCAGCGCGGTCGCCGCGTACCTGGTCGGTCGGGTGCCGAACCCGGTCAACCAGGTCGAGGCGCTGGTGCACGGGTACCGCGTGGCGTTCGCCTGGGGTGCGGCCCTGATCGTGCTCGCCGGGTTGGCCACGCTGGTCCTGGTCAAGGTCCGCAAGGAGGACATCCCGACCGGCAACACCGTGCACATGGGCTGAGCCGACCGACGCGGCCGCCGGCCGGACCGCCCCGAGCGTGGGGTGGACCGGTCGGCGGCCGCGTCGGGTAGCGTCCCGACCATCGTCGAAAGTCCGTTTGAGGAGACCTATGTCCACCCCTGCCGACCAGATCATCACCGCTCTGCGCGCGGGCCACGAGGAGCTCGCCGCGCTCGTGCGGGACCTCAAGGAAGACGACCTGCTCCGCCCCTCGGGGGCCAGCGAGTGGCAGGTGTCCCAGGTGCTCAGCCACCTGGGCAGCGGCGCGGAGATCAACCTCGCGGCGCTGACCGCGGCCCGCACCGGCGCGCCCGGCCCGGACGGCGACTTCAACCGCGGCGTCTGGCAGCGCTGGGACGCGATGCCCCCGGCCGAGCACGCCGCCGGGTTCCTCGCCGCTAACGAGCGGCTCGTCGAGGCGTACGAGGCGTTGGACGCCGACACCCGGGCGTCGCTGCGGATCGACCTCGGGTTCCTCCCCGAGCCCGTGGACGTCGCCACCGCCGGCCGGTTCCGGCTCAGCGAGTTCGCCCTGCACCAGTGGGACGTGGAGGTCGCCGTCAACCCGTTCGCGGCGGTGACGCCGCTGGCCGTGTCGCTGCTGCTGGACCAGATCGGCGGCATGCTGGGCTGGACCAGCCGGCCGCAGGAGCTGGCCGGCCGGCAGGCCACGCTGCTGCTGCGCCTGAGCGAGCCGGAGCGGACGTACGGGCTGCGGCTGGGCGAGACGATCGAGCTGGTCGACGCGCCCGAGCAGCCCGACGGTGAGCTGACCGCGCCGGCCGAGGCGTGGCTGCGCCTCGCGGTGGGCCGGCTCGGTCCGGCGTACACCCCGGACGGGGTGCGGGTGACCGGGCCGGTGACCCTGGACGACCTGCGCCGGGTCTTCGTCGGCTTCTGAACATCGCCGTACCGCCGTGCGGGCCGGTGACCCGGCCCGCACGGTGGTTCAGCCCTTCACGCAGACCACCTGCTTGAGGTGCGCCACCACCTCCACCAGGTCCTCCTGCTGGGCCATCACCTCGGTGATGTCCTTGTACGCGCCGGGGATCTCGTCGACCACCCCGGCGTCCTTGCGGCACTCCACTCCGGCGGTCTGCGCGGCCAGATCGTCCGTGCTGAACGTCCGCTTGGCCTGCGCCCGCGACATCCGCCGCCCCGCCCCGTGCGATGCCGAGCAGTACGCGTCCGGGTTACCCCGACCCCGCA
The DNA here is from genome assembly GCF_040654415.1 of Micromonospora sp. NPDC050695. Taxonomy (NCBI): domain Bacteria; kingdom Bacillati; phylum Actinomycetota; class Actinomycetes; order Micromonosporales; family Micromonosporaceae; genus Micromonospora; species Micromonospora sp. NPDC050695. Next base: position 15,350 of record NZ_JBFAHZ010000045.1, on the reverse strand, counting down.
CGATGTACGACCCGGTGCCCATCGACCCGGGGATGATGCCCAGGTCACCCCGGCCGGCCCGGATCGCGCCCTTGCGGGTGACCAGCACGTCCACCCCGTCGTAGCTCTCCTCGGAGACGTAGTTGTGGTGGCAGGAGATCGGCTCGTCGTAGCCGACCTGCGGGAAGTGCTCGCGCACCACACCGCACAGCAGGGCCAGCATGACCGCCCGGTTGCGCCGCGCGTACTCCTGCGCCCACCACAGGTCCCGCCGGTAGGCGTCCATCTCCGGCGTGCCGGTGAGGAACACCGCCAGGTCCCGGTCGGGCAGGTCGGCGTTGTGCGGCAGCCTGCGGGCCACCCCGATGTGCCGCTCGGCCAGTTCCTTGCCGATGTTGCGCGACCCCGAGTGCAGCATCAGCCACACCCGGCCCTCGTCGGCGCTGCCCTCCTCCAGGCAGACCTCGATGAAGTGGTTGCCCCCGCCGAGGGTGCCGAGCTGCCGGCGCGCCCGCGTCTCCAGCTGCGCCACCCGCCGGTCCAGGCCGGCGAACCGGCTCCAGAAGTCGTCCCAGCCGGCCTGCTCCAGGCCACGGATCCGACGCGTGTCGACCGAGTCCTGCCGCTGGGCGAACCCGACCGGGATGGTGGCCTCGATCGCGGACCGCAGCGCGGCCAGGTCGTCGGGCAGGTCGGCGGCGGTCAGCGAGGTGCGTACCGCCGACATTCCGCAGCCGATGTCGACGCCGACCGCGGCCGGCGAGACGGCCTGACGCATGGCGATGACCGAGCCGACCGTGGCGCCCTTGCCGAAGTGCACGTCCGGCATGACGGCGACGCCCTGCACCCAGGGCAGCGCGCCGATGTTGCGCAGCTGCCGGGCGGCCTGCGGCTCGATGGCGTACGGGTCGGTCCAGACCCGCACCGGCGCCCGGGTGCCGGCGAGAGGGGTGAATCCCATCGTGGTCTCCTGATGTCGTGCCGATGTCACCGTCGAACGGTGACCGATAAAGATCATGCGTTGCCGAGCGGTGGCGCGGCGGGAGAAGGGGTGGATACGAAGAAGCCGCCCGATCCCCGGTGGGGTGGGCGGCGCGCGGACGCGTGAGCGTCGGCGTCAGTCGCGCCACCCCGGCAACAGCCCCTGCTCTGGGCAGTGCCGGTATCGGGTGCCGGTGAGCAGCGGGGCACCGGCACACGGCAGACACCGTGTGGCGTTGGTGCGGACGCGCTGCGACACGGCGTACTCCCCCGGGGGTGCTTGTGGTTGACCTTGCACCGACGAGAGTAGGAGGACGGTGGCGCGTCCGCAATGGATATCGGCGACCGCCCGCTACCGGGCGCTCCCGCCGCCCGTCGGCGGGATCAGGCCCGCCGTCGCGCCGGCGGCGGCGCGAGCCTGCCGTTCGGCATGTGCACGACCCGGAGGAACGCGGGCAGCCGCCACGGCCGCGGCCCGCCGACGACGACGTCGCGTCGCAGCACCGCCTGCGCGGTGCTGATCCGGCCGAACATCATCAGGTTGAACCGGGCGGGGCGGAACGTCACGCGTGCGTCGAACGGACCGTCGGGCGGCGCGATCCACACCCGTCGGTCGCCCAGCGTCAGTGTGGTGGTCGGCGTGTACCGCGATCGGAACTGCACCGACACGGGGTGACGGGGCATCGGCAGTTCGGTGTTGAGCAACACCCCGTACGAGTCGCGCAGCATGTCGTACATGAACAGGTCCCAGTAGAGCGCGGCGTGCGCGTCCGGCATCGGCCACGGTCGGCGCAGCGCCCGCGCGATGTCCCAGCCGTGCACGAGCAACTCGTTGGTCAGGTGGGCGAACAGACCGCCGACGGTCACCCGCGAGTTGCCCAGCCAACTCACCGTGGACCGCGGATCCGCGGTCGTGGCCAGGAGGGTGTCGACCGCGGTGTTCAGCTGCGACAGCAGGACCCCCGGGTCGCGTTCGGTGAAGTGGGCGAGCACGTGGCTGTTGACGTCGGCCACCGTGTCGACGTTCGTGACGGCCAGCATGTCCTCCAGGCCCGGCACGCGGATGACGACCTCGGTGCCCTGCAGTCTCGACACGTACAGCACCGCGATCGACACCACGTGCGCGACGGTGTCGGCCACGGTCCAGTCGGCGGTCGCCATGACATTCGGCGACGGCGCGGCGGCCACCAGATCGCCGAAGCGATCGGCGGCCGTCCGCAGTGCCGTGTTGGCCAGGCCCCAACGATTCGGATCCCCCGCGTCAGTCATATCGACAAGCATCGGGGATTCGCCGTACCCGGGTCATCTTTGAACGTGCACTCTTCACGGGCGCCGGTGGCCGTCAGTGGTTGTAGAACATGGTGGGGAACCAGCCGAAGCCGAAGATGGCGGGCACCCGGACATCCCAGTAGACGACGGTGAAGACACCCAGACCGATGAGCAGTGCGCCGCTGAGCACCATGCTGCGTCGCACGTCGGCGGCGAGCCAGCTGATGAACCGGCCGCGCGTCACCACGACCAGGAGCGCGAACAGCGCGGTGACCACGACGATGTTGCCGAGCGACTGCAACACGAACGCGGCCGAGCCGTACAGCGGGTTGCCGCTGTCGACCGCCCAGTGGAACAGCTTGTTGAACAGCGGGTACGGCCGGCCGATGAGGAACCCGCCGATGAGCGCGCCGAGGGTCACCACCCGCGCGACCGGCCGGTCGGCGAACACGTCCGGCACCGTCCGGATCGCGGCCAGCCCGAGGTAGATGAGGGCCAGCCCGATGATGCCGAACACCACCGACGACTGGATGATGCGCACCGGCACTCCGCCGGCCGTGTCGGTCGACAACTGCGGCAGCCGGTCGCCCAGCAGGACCCCGATGAACCCGTACACCGCGGCGACGGAGACCATTCCCAGGGTGAGGTAGCCGACCGGCCGCAGCAGCAGCCGGAGCCGGTCGCCGCTGCCGCTGCCGGCCGCGCCGAGCGGCCCGATGGACGCGAGCATCGCGATGTTGCACGCGGTGAACGTGCCGGCGAGGCCGGACACGAACGCGAACAGCAGGCCCGCGGCGGTACCGGAGATCGCCGTCGCCTTCGCGTCGTGACCGAGGATCCCGCTCGCGACGGTGTCACCGATGACCGAGTCGACGAACTCGAAGGACCACAGCACCGACAGCAGGACCCCGGCCGCCACGCTGGCCGCGATGATGACGCCGTTGCGGTGCGGTCGCCCGTCCACCAGGACGCGCGACGGGTTTCGGGTGGCGGTGACTGGCGTTTGCGTCATCGATCTCTCCCCGGGTCGATTGACGTGTTGATTACTGCGCGCGGCGATAATGTCACTGTGTGCGCTCGGGCTGCATCTCGAAACGTGCGCACCCGTCGCACGACTGCGGGCAGCCGCTCCGAGCCGACCGGATCCGATCCCGGGTTGCTCGACCCACCTGAGCTGCGCGCCGCGCTGAGCGATGTCGCCGCCCGGTTCGGTCGCGCGGCTCAGGTGTCGTAGCAGCCGTCTCAGGGCGGGTCGAAGCCCCGATCGTCGGGGACGAATTCGGCGTCTATGGCTGCGCCACCAGCCGGAAGGACTGGGCGGCGGTGCCGTTGCAGGCGTACTGGATGAGCTGGACGCTGTCGGCCGTGGACGCGCCGGGCACGTCGAGGCACTTGCCGCTGTTGCGGTTGACCAGCCGGTAGTAGCCGCCGCCTTCGGATTCTGCCCGCCACTGCTGGTTGTTGCCGCCGCTGTAGGACCAGAGCTGGATGGGTGCCTCGTCGGCGGTCGACCGGTCGGTCACGTCGAGCACCTGGGCGCTGTTGGTGCGGATGTCGACCCGCAGGTAGCCGCCGCTGGTCGGGACGAGTTGGTACTGCTGGGCGGCGCTGCTGTTGCAGGTGTACTGCTGGATGGCGGTGCCGTTCGCGCTGCCGGCGGCCCGCGCGTCCACGCACTTGCCGCTGCCCTTGTTGACCACGGTGTGCCAGGCGGTCGGCGAGATCGGGCCGTCGCTCGGCGGGGGCGTCGTCGGGGGGACGGTGCTGGCACCGGCGAGCCAGTGCAGCCCGTCGATGAGCAGGCGGTTCTGCTGCTCACTGTCGAACGTGGACGACAGCCCGGTGTTGGTGCTGTAGTTCATCGCGTTGTGGCCGAAGTTGGCGTACAGCATCTTGTACTGCCGGTTGCTCCAGACCAGCGGGTAGTAGCCGCCGTACCAGGACTGGCTGGGGTCGGTGCCGACCGGGAAGCTGGACGCGTCGACCGAGGCCAGGATGTCGATGTTGGGGTTCTGCCGCAGGTCGTTGCTCCAGGAGTACCACTCGCTGATCGACGACGGGAACGTCGCCGGGAGGTTCCGGGTGGCGGCGTGGGTGCGGTTGTCGGCGCGCATCGTGACCCGGGTCGGCGACCAGGTGTTGGTCTGGAACGAGCCGCTGCCGAGGAAGGTGTTGTAGTACCAGCTCCAGCTCGACGGGTTGTCGGTCCACGCGCTGACGTGGAAGCCGAACCATCCCCCGCCGTTCTGCATGTACTGCTGGAACGCGGCGCGCTGCGCGGTGGGCGGCGCGTCGTCGAGGAACATGATGACCTTGTACTGGGCCAGGTTGGCGGTGTTCAGCAGGCTCCAGTTGGTGGTGGCCTCCCAGGAGAAGCCGTACTGGGCGGCGGCCTGCGGGAACCAGGCGCGGGCGTCGCGGACGAAGTCGATGTGCGCGGGATCCCAGGTGCCGTTGTAGAAGGCCAGGACCTTGAACGTCGGCGCGGCCTGCGCCGGTCGCGAGGCGTTGACGGCGACGCCGACGCTCAGCGCGACGACGAGGGCGACGAACAGCGACAGGATCCTTCTGGTACGGGAGGAGAGTTCTGCGATCACCTGATCGTCCCTTCGGTGGGACGCGCGCCGCCGCGTCGATGAGCATCTGTTTACAAGGTTTACAGATAGATGAAAGGTTATGCTTTGTCGTCGGGTGGCGTCAATCGTGGGTCGCCGGATCGGGTGGGATTCCTGCGGTGACGGGTACCCCGCCCGGATGACCAGCCCGGACGCCGTCGACGTCGACCAGCCGCTCGCCGTGGACGTGCCCGCCGCACCGCACGACGCCAGCGGCGAGCGGGTGCCGATCCGCGACCTGGCCGGGCTCGCGCCCGCAACCCGGCCGGCGCGCCGCTGGACTCCGGGCCGGGTGGTGATCACGCCGGCCGCGCTGGAGCACCCCCACGGTCGGCGGATCATCGACCGCGTGCAGGCGCAGGGCATCGAGGTGGAACACCTACGGTCCAACCGGCTCACCGGGGTACGCGGGCAGACCGACCGGGAGACGTACGCCCGGGCCAAGGCGACCATGGCGATCGTGGTGAGCCCACCCTCGCGGCGCGCCCTGCAACCCATCGCGCCCAGCGCAGACTGGCGGGTCGACCTGGCCGAGGGCTGCCCGGCGCACTGCCAGTACTGCTATCTCGCCGGTTCGCTCTCCGGCCCGCCGGTGACCCGGGTGTACGCGGACCTCGACGACATCCTCGCCGGGCTCGCCGCGTACGCCGGACGCGGGACGGTGACCAGCCGCAACGCGCGACGCGCCGACGAGGGCACCACGTTCGAGGCGTCCTGCTACACCGACCCCCTCGCGTTGGAGCACCTGACCGGCAGTTGGCGGCGCGCGGTGCAGCACTTCGCCGCCTGGGACGCGCCCGTGCAGTTGCGCTGGACCACCAAGTACGCCGACGTGGACAGCTTCGTCGGGCTGCCGCACGCCGGCCGGACCCGGGTCCGGCTCAGCGTCAACTGCGCACCGGTCAGCGAACGGTTCGAGGGCGGCACCGCCCGCGTACCGGACCGGCTGGCCGCGCTGCGCCGACTCGCACTCGACGGCTATCCGGTCGGGCTGACCATCGCACCGATCATCGCCCTGCCCGACTGGCGGGAACGCTACGGCGAGCTGCTCGACCAGGTCGCCGCGGCCGTCGACGGGGTGCCGGAACTGGACCTGACCGCCGAGCTGATCACCCACCGGTTCACGCCGGGCAGCAAGGAGGTGCTGCTCGGCTGGTCCCGCGCACCCGGCTGGAGATGGACGAGGAGTCGCGCAGCCGCAAGCACGGCAGGTTCGGCGCGGTGAAGTACGTCTACCCCCGCGACACGATGGCCGAGCTGCGCGGCTGGTTCCAGACCGAGCTGGCCGCGCGGGTGCCGGCGTGCCGCATCCTCTACTGGACCTGATGCTCAGCTCTACTGGACCTGATGCTCAGCCGACCGACGAGCGGGCCACCGGCGCGGCGAAGAACGTGTCCGGGTACGGCTCGTCGCGGAGGCTGTAGTGCCACCACTCGCGGTCGTAGTTGACGAACCCGGCGTCGGTCATCAGCCGCAGCAGCAACCGCCGGTTGTCCCGTGGCGTACCGGTGACGCGGGGGTCGGCGGTGTGCGCGCGGGAGTCGAAACAGTCGAAGCCGGTGCCCATGTCGATGCTGTTGTCGGCGAAACGCTGCCCGCGCGGCCTGGTGCAGGCGACCAGCGGCTGCCCCGGGCGGTACGGCGGCTGGCCGGCGGCCGGCTCGTCGACCAGGGTCAGATCCATGGTGCTGCCCCGGCTGTGCGCCGTCGGCGCCCCGATGTAGCCGTCGGCGAAGAGCCGGTCCTTCGCCACGTCCGGGTAGAACTCGGCCTTGGTCTGCTGCTCGCCGGGTCGTTTGGACCAGGCGACGAAGTCGTCCACGGCCGGCTGCGGGCGATAACAGTCGTACACCTTGAGGCTGTGCCCACCGGCCAGCGCGGCGCCCTGCACGCGGCGCAGCGCCTCGGCCGCCTGCCGGGTGAGCAGGCACAGCGGCTCCGGGTAGCCGGTGATCGGGCGGCCGACGAAGTTGTGCGGGGTGGCGTAGCGGATGTCGGCGTGGATACGCGGGTCGACGTCGGTCAGCACCACGAACCCGGGTAGCCGCTCGGCGGGCGTCGACGCGGGCGTGGGGCTCACCGGGGTCGGTGGTGGCACGGCCGGCGCGGGACGGGGCTCGGGTCGCGAGCAACCGCCGAGCAGCGCGCCGAGCACGAGCACGACGCCGATGCGGGAACGCACCAGTCCTGTCTATCAGCCCTGGCCGGGCCGCACGCCGGATCAGCCGTCGAGGAGGTGCTCCCGCAGGAAGAGCAGCGCCGCCTCGTCGTCGTCGATCCCGCCGGCCTCGTGACCGTTGTACCGCCACACCGACAACTCGGTCGGTCCCGCGTGGGCGTTGACGGCCGCGTACACCGTCGACGGCGGCACGATGTCGTCCATCAACGCCACCGAGAACCGGGTCGGCCGGCGGCAACGCCGCGCGAAGTTGACCCCGTCGACATACGCCAGGGTGGTCAGCACCCGCTCCTCGGCGTGGCGGTGGACCGCCAGGTAGTCGCGGATCTCCCGGTACGGGCGGGCGTCGGTGGTCACCACCGCGCGCGGAATGTCGCAGAGGAACGGCACGAACGCGACCACCGCCCGCAGGCCGGGTGCCAGAGCACCGGCCGCGAGCGCCAGCCCGCCGCCCTGGCTGTGCCCGAGCACCGCCACCCGGGTCGGGTCGACCATCGGCAGGGACCGGACGGCGTCCACGGCCCGCACGCCGTCGGTGATCAGCCGGCGGTAGTAGTACGTGCGCGGGTCGGCGATGCCCCGGGTGGCCACCCCGGGCGCCTCGGGGCCGGCCGCGCCGGGGTCCGGGGTGTCGCCCCGGCTCCAGCCCGACCCTTGACCCCGGGTGTCCATCTGCAGGTGCGCGAACCCGGCCGACGCCCAGAGCAGGTTCTCCAGCGGGTGCCCGCGCCCGCCGCCGTAGCCGGCGTACTGGACGACGGTCGGCAACGCCGCGCTGGCCCCGCGCGGCAGGCGCAGCCAGGCCCGCACCGGCTGGCCGGCGAAGCCCGCGAAGGTCACGTCGAGGACGTCGATGCCGGCCAGCCCGGTCGCCACCGGCTCGGTCCGCACCGGCCAGCCGGCGTCGCGCGCCTCGGTCAGCGTCGCGGCCCAGAACTGGTCGAAGTCCCCGGGATCGCGCACCGCGCTGCGATACCCGCGCAACTGCTCCTCGGCAAGGTCGGTGTACACGTGACGTCCTTTCGACGCTGCGTCGGACAGCCGACCGGCGGGCCGGTGCGGCGAAACGGGGCCGAAATATGTCCGGAAACCTTCCGCAACTTCGGCGAACGCTAGAACCGACCTGGCATGTCGTCAACCCCTGCCGGTGAGGCAAGATGGCGCGAGGAACGGTGCACGCCGTTCCGGGACACACGGTGGCGACGGCTTGCGGTCGCTTCCGGACCGGTGAAGGAGACGCGGGTGGGCGCGGACGACGGACGCAGGGTGACCATCACCGCGATCGCACGGGAGGCGGGCGTGTCGGTGCCGACCGTCTCGCGCGTGCTCAATGGACGCTCCGATGTGGCCCCGGACACCCGGGAACGGGTCGAGGAACTGCTGCGCCACCACGGCTACCGGCGGCGCAGCAGCCGCAGCGTCCGCCGCGCCGGCCTCGTCGACCTGGTCTTCAACGACCTGGACAGCCCCTGGGCCGTGGAGATCATCCGGGGCGTCGAGGACGTCGGGCACGGCGCCGGCGTCGGCACCGTGGTCTCCGCGATCCACCGGCAGCCGACCGCCGCTCGGCAGTGGTTGCAGAACCTGCGCACCCGCGCCACCGACGGCGTCATCTTCGTGACCTCACACCTGAGCCCGCCGCTGCACGCGCAACTGCGCCGCCTCAACGTGCCGGTCGTGGTCGTCGACCCGGCCGGCGTACCCGCCATGGACGTGCCCACGATCGGTGCCACCAACTGGTCCGGCGGGCTCGCCGCGACCGAGCACCTGCTCTCGATCGGGCACCGGCGCATCGGGTTCGTGGCCGGGCCGACGCACCTGCTGTGCAGCCGCGCCCGCCTCGACGGGTACCGGGCCGGGCTGGAGGCGGCGGGCATCCCCATCGACGACAAGCTGGTCTACCCGGGCGACTTCTACCACGCCTCCGGGTTCTCCGGCGGCACGGCGCTGCTCGATCTCGACGACCCACCGACCGGCATCTTCGCGGCCAGCGACCAGATGGCCTTCGGCGTCTACGAGGCCATCCGGCGGCGCGGCCTGCGGGTTCCGGACGACGTCAGCGTGGTGGGCTTCGACGACCTGCCGGAGGCACGCTGGGCGTCGCCGCCGCTGACCACCGTGCGCCAGCCATTGGTCGAGATGGGCCGACTGGCCGCCCGGACCGTGCTGCGGCTGGCCCAGGGCGAGGGCATCGACTCGCCCCGGGTGGAACTGGCCACCGAGTTGGTCGTCCGGGACAGCACCGCCGCGCCGCCGACCGGGTCACCCGCCTCGTCGTGACGGGTGGAACCGCCTCGGACGCCGGTCACGCCGTTCCGGATCGGCTCCCGAAAGTTCCACCGGCAGCCGGTCGGCGTGGTGAGCGGCCCCGGGCCGCCCACCGCGCGCCGAACGGTCAGCGGTGGTGCGAACGGACCGCCCGCCGGATCTCCACCGGCAACGCCGGTGCCCCGTCGACCGGGGCCGGGTCCTCGGCCGTCGGCGCCACTCCCCCGGCCGCGATCCGGTCCAGGGTGGCCAGCCCGGCCGCGTCGACCTCGCCGAAGATCGTGTAGTTCGGGCGCAGCGCCGAGTTGGCGTACACCAGGAAGAACTGGCTGCCGTTGGTGTCCGGCCCGGCGTTGGCCATGGCCAGCACGCCCCGGGCGTAGACCCGGCGCTCTCCGGTCGGGTCGGTGGGCGCGGGCGGCAGGTCGGTCGGCAGCTCGTCGCGGTACCGGTAGCCCGGGCCACCCTCGCCGGTGCCGGACGGGTCACCGCACTGCAGCACGCTCAGCGTCGGGTACGCGGTGAGCCGGTGGCACGGGGTCCGGTCGTAGAAGCGCTTGGCGACCAGGTGCAGGAAGCTCTGCACGGTGCACGGCGCGGCCTCCCGGTCCAGGGTCAACCCGATCGGCCCGTGGTTGGTCGACAGGGTCACCCGGACGTTGCCGCGGGCCGGGGTACGCCGCGGGTCGGGCGGCAGCGGCAGCGGCCGGGCCGCCGGCTCGTCGGGCGTCTCGGTGTACGCGCACGGGCCGTGGGTGGTGCGCGGCGGGCGGGTGGCGGCGTCGGCGGACGCAGCGGGCGCGGCAGCCGGTGCGGGCGCGGCAGCAGGCGCGGCGGCGGCGATGCCGGCGACCAGCGCGCCGGCGAGCAGCGTCACTCCCGCGAGGCGGGTCAGGGCGCGTACCGGTCGGCGGGGTGCCGCCGTCCCGGGGCGCGGTGGGAGTTCACTCGGCACAGGGATCCTCCTGGACTCGTGGTGCCAGAAAGACCGGAGTCTATGGACGCCGGGGCCGGTTGTCGATGCGTCAGGGCAGCCGGCGGCGCCGCCGCCACAGCAGCCCGCCCAGCAGCACCAGCACTCCGGCGCCGCTGATCGCCGTCACCGACCAGAGCCACCCCGAGCCGGAATGCCCGGGCCCGCTGGCCGCCGCCGGTCGAGCCACCCCGGGTGCCGCCAGCGCCGACGGCGCGGCCGACGGGGTGGCGTTCACCTCCCCCGGCTCAACGAGACGACCGACAGCGGCGTCGCGGGGCAGCGTGAACCCCCAGTCCAGCAGCGCCGCACCCTGCTCCCAGCCGCGCTTGGGCGCCGACTCCGCGCCCAGCAGGGTCACCACCAGCCGCCGTCCGCCGCGTTCGGCCGCGCCGACGTAGGTGTGCCGGGCCAGATCGGTGAAGCCGGTCTTGCCGCCGAGCGCACCCGGGTACCGGTAGATGAGCTGGTTCTCGTTCTGGATCTGGAACCCCTTGGTCCGCTGCGCCGGCTGGACCGGGATCCGCGCCTCCTCGGTGAGCGCGTACCGACGGAAGGCCGGCTGCGCGAAGCAGGCCCGCGCGATCAACGCCAGGTCGTACGCGCTGGTGAACTGCCCCTTGCCGTCGAGCCCGGACGGGGTCACCGCATGCGTCTGGAGCGCGCCGAGCCGGTGGGCCTGCTCGTTCATCGCGCGTACGCCGGCGGCGGCGCTGTCCGTCCCGCTGCCCAGTCGCGCCAGCGCGTTGGCGGCCTCGTTGCCGGAGTTGAGCAGCAACCCGAGCCAGATGGTCTCGATGGTGTACCGGCCACCCGCGACGAGACCGACGGCGGAGGAGCCGGGCTCGATGTTCATGTCCTCGTCGGTGACGGTGACCGTCTGCTTCGGGTCCAGCCGGGGCATCATCGTGGCCGCCAACAGGAGCTTCTGCACGCTGGCCGGGGTGCCGTACTCGTGCGGGCCGCAACCGCCGAGCACCTGGCCGCTGTCCAGGTCGGCAACCAGCCACGAGGTGGCGCTGACCGCCGGTGGCGCACCGGCGCCGGCCGGCACGACCAGCCCCTCGGTGGCCAGTCCGGCGCCGCCGACCATCCGCTGCGCGGGCACCGCGGGCGGCGGCGAGGGGCGGGCGGGCCGGGACGTCGCGGGCACCCGCGGGCACCGCACGGTCGCGGTGGCGCCCGGGGTCGCGGCGACCGGCGCGGGAGCGAGCAGGACGGCGGACGTCGTGGCCGCCAGCAGCGCAGCTCTCATGAGCCCGACCCTAGTCAACAAGATCGCCCGGCGGGACCGGATGGGCTCGCTCGTGCAGGTAGTCGTGCAGCGCGGCGCTTCCCCGCAGCCGGCGCAGGCTGCGCGCGTGCAGGTCCTGCTCACGGCGGGCAAGCTCGGCGCGGACCCGCTGGGCGCTGCCGGTGGTCCGCAACTCGCCCAGCACCGCCTCGATGATCTCGAACGGGTACGCGCCCCGGCGCAGCAGCGCGACGACCTGCGCGGCGCGCAACTCGGCCTCGTCGTACACCCGGTAGTTGGTGCCCGGCGCGCGGGTCGGGCGCAGCAGCTCGCGCGCCTCCCACAGCCGCAGCTGTGAGGTCCGGACCCCGACCAGTGCGGCGACCTCGCCGATGCGGGCGCCCCGGCGCGGCGCGGGCCGGGCCGCCGGGGCGGCGGCCAGCACGGTCTCGAAGGCGCCGAGCACCCGGCGGATGTCGGCGCGCTCCCGGTCCAGTTCGGCATGGCCGCCGTCGAGCGCCGCGAGCGCCGCCGGCAGGTCGCCCCGGTGCACCGCCGCCATGATCTCCCGGGTACGACCCCAGCCGTGCCCCTCGGCGAGCCGGCGCGCCACGGTGAGCGCCCGGGAGTGCTCGGTCGTGAAGATCCGGTAGCCGCTCGCGGTGCGCCGCACCGGTGGCAGCACGCCCTGCTCGACGTAGTTACGCACCTGCTGCACGGAGATCCCGACGGTGGCGGCCAGGTCCACGGCGCGCAGGCGGTTGTTGGTCCCGACGTCCACGCCGGCAACCGTACCGGTTGACATGTGATTTGAGACTTCGCCGTTCATTTCAACGCAGCATGCGCGGATTCTTTGGCAAAAGGCTCTACATGAGGATGAATGAGACAATGGAATCCGCCCGGCGGGAGGAAGCTCCCGCCACGATCTCGTGAAGGGTTCGCATGTCGCAGCCAGCAGGGTCCGCCGCCGACAGCCACGACATGATCGAGGTACGCGGAGCGCGGGAGAACAACCTCGCCAGCGTCTCGGTCGACATCCCCAAACGCCGGTTGACCGTCTTCACCGGCGTCTCCGGCTCCGGCAAGTCGTCGCTGGTCTTCGGCACCATCGCCGCCGAGTCACAGCGCATGATCAACGAGACCTACAGCGCCTTCCTCCAGTCGTTCATGCCGAACCTCAACCGGCCGGACGTCGACTCGCTGCGCAACCTCAGCGCCGCCATCGTCGTCGACCAGGAACGGATGGGCGTCAACTCCCGCTCCACCGTCGGCACCGCCACCGACGCGTCCGCCATGCTGCGGATCCTCTTCAGCCGGCTCGGCCAACCGTCGATCGGCGGCGCCGGGGCGTTCAGCTTCAACCTGCCCGAGGGCATGTGCCCGACCTGCGAAGGGCTGGGCCGGGTCTCCGACCTCGACGTCAACGAACTGGTCGACGTCGAACGCTCCCTCAACGACGGCGCGATCACCGTGCCCAACTTCGCGGTCGACTCCTGGTACTGGCAGACCATCGTCGGCTCCGGCCTGTTCGACCCCGACGTCAAACTCCAGGACTACACGCCCACGCAGTGGGAGGACTTCCTCCACAAGCCGGCCACGAAGATCAAAATGGGTAGCAACAACTGGACGTACGAAGGCTTGGCCGTCAAGGTCAAGCGGCTCTACCTCACCAAGGACCGCGAGTCGATGCAGGCACACATCCGCGCCTTCGTCGACCGGGCGGTCACGTTCACCACCTGCCCGGACTGCGACGGCACCCGCCTCAACGCGGCAGCCCGGTCCTCCCGCATCGCCGGACGAAACATCGCGGACTGCTCGGCGATGCAGATCAGCGACCTGGCCACGTTCGTCCAAGCCGTCGACGACCCGGCGGTGGCACCCCTGATCGCCAACCTGCGGGACCTGCTCGACTCCCTCGTCGAGATCGGGCTGGGCTACCTCAGCCTGGACCGCGAGTCGGCCACCCTGTCCGGCGGCGAGGCGCAGCGGGTCAAGATGGTCCGGCACCTCGGCTCCAGCCTCTCCGACGTCACGTACGTCTTCGACGAACCGACCGTCGGCCTGCACCCGCACGACATCGCCCGGATGAACGACCTGCTGCTGCGGCTGCGCGACAAGGGCAACACCGTGCTGGTGGTCGAACACAAGCCGGAAACCATCGCCATCGCCGACCACGTCGTCGACCTCGGCCCCGGCGCCGGCACCGACGGCGGCCGGATCTGCTTCACCGGCGACGTCCCCGACCTGCGCCGCTCCGACACGCTCACCGGCCGGCACCTCGACCACCGGGTGACCCTGCGCGACCACGTACGCCCACCCACCGGCCACCTCGCCATCCGCCAGGCCGACCTACACAACCTGCGCGACGTCGACGTCGACATCCCGCTCGGCATCCTCACCGTGGTCACCGGCGTCGCCGGCTCCGGCAAGAGTTCGCTGATCCACGGGTCACTGCGTCGCCGCTCCGGAGTGGTGATCGTGGACCAGTCCCCCATCCGCGGATCACGGCGCAGCAACCCGGCCACCTACAGCGGGCTGCTCGACCCGATCCGCACCGCCTTCGCCAAGGCCAATGGGGTCAAGGCGGCCCTGTTCAGCGCCAACTCCGAGGGCGCCTGCCCAGCCTGCAAGGGCATCGGCCTCATCTACACGGACCTGGCGATGATGGCCGGCGTGGCCAGCGTCTGCGAACGCTGCGAAGGACGACGCTTCACCGACGAGGTGCTCACCTACACGCTGCGCGGCAAGAACATCAGCGAGGTGCTGGCCATGTCGGTCACCGACGCGTACGCCTTCTTCCCCAGCGGGTCGGCGCACCTCATCCTCGGCCGGCTGGTCGACGTCGGGTTGGGCTACCTCAGCCTCGGTCAGCCGCTGACCACCCTGTCCGGCGGGGAGCGGCAACGACTCAAGCTCGCCATCCACCTTGCCGAGAAGACCAGCACGTACGTGCTGGACGAGCCCACCACCGGCCTGCACCTGGCCGACGTGGACCAACTTCTGGCCCTGCTCGACCGGATGGTCGACGCCGGCAACACGGTCATCGTCATCGAGCACCACCAGGCGGTAATGGCCCACGCGGACTGGCTCATCGACCTCGGCCCCGGTGCCGGACACGACGGCGGCCGGATCGTCTTCACCGGCACGCCAGCCGACCTGGTCGCCCACGGCGACACCCTCACCGCCACCCACCTGCGCGAGTACGTCAACCAGCCGGCATCGACGCCCCAGGGATAACGGCCGGAACGGGCGGCCGGGCGGCGCAGTTCTCCCCCGGCGCTCGGCGCGAGGTGGTCAGGCGACGCGGCGGAGCCAGCGTCGCTGCCAGGGGGTTTCCACCGCCTTCGGGTGGTAGCCCGCTCGCACCCACGGCACCGCCCGTTCGGCCGGCAGGCCGTCGAGGATCGCCAGCGCGGCCAGGGCGGTGCCGGTGCGCCCCACCCCACCTCGGCAGGCCACCTCGACGCGCTCACCGTCGTGCGCGCGCCGCAGCGCCTCCCGCAGGGCGTCGAGCGCATCGGCCCGATCGAGCGGCACCCAGAAGTCGGGCCACCGGATCCGCCGATGCGCCCAGGTCGGCTCCGGGCCGGGAGCCAACAGCAGGGCGAAGTCGGCGGGCGAGGCGGTCGCAGCGACGCGGCGTCCGCGCACGCTCGCGCCACTCGGCAGTACGAGGACATCGGGCTGTTCGGACCAGGGCTGAGTCACCCGAGCATTGTGCCGCCACCGCCCTGACCGGCAGGTACGGACAGCGCCGCCCCCGGCCGGTGGGGTCGGGGGCGGCGCTGGTGTCGGTGTGCAGGTCGCCTCTCGGCGAGTGGCGCGACGCGGCTCCAGCCAAACGGAAATCCG
>NZ_JBFAHZ010000044.1:0-45749 GCF_040654415.1 Micromonospora sp. NPDC050695 | reverse complement strand
GGAATCCGGTGCGCCCGTTGATCCGGATCGCCAGGGGAGCGAGGACGAGCAGGCCGGTGATGGCGGTGATCAGCGCGGCCGGCGGGGAGACCGTCAGCATCGCGGCGGCGAGCACCATGACCAGGAACGCGGCGATGGTGCCGGCCGGGCCGAGCCCGAACAGCCCGGCGCCGCGACCGAGACGCCAGTTGCCGTAGGTGCGCTGCTCGCTGGTCGGTTCTCGTACTCCGGTGCTCATGAGCCCTCACCGTTCGCTGCTCCGGACGCTGTTCCGCCGATCTTGCGCACCGCCGCCGGGCCGGCCTTCGCCGCCGTGACGCCTGCGGCGGCGGCGAGTCCGGCCGGCCCACCCGCGCCTGCTCCCGCCGCGGTCGTACCGGCACTGCCGGCGGCGGTGGACGCGCCCGCTTGAGTTCCGGACGTGGCTGCACCCGCGCCGCCTGCTCCGGAGGCCGCCGGGGTGCCCGTGGCGGTCTTCGGAGAGCCTGAGCCGCCGCCGGATGGCCGTGAGGGCGGGTACGGGGGGTCGCTGGGGCCTGCCCCGGGCGGGCGTACCTGACCGCCGCCAGACTGACCGCCGCCACCGGGACTGCTGCCGGAGCCGGCCATCCGCACGGCACCGGCGGCGACCTGGCCGAGGGCGGACCCGGCGGCCACCGCGGTTCCCCCCGCGCCGCCGCTGGACAGCGTCGCCACCGCCGGGGCGATGAGCCGCATCAGGGCCGGCAGCGCCACGATGGCCATGCAGAACATCACCATGCCGGTGAGCACGTCGGTCAGGCTCTGGCCCTGGCCGAGCCAGAACACCGTGGCGTAGATCGTGGCCGCGGCCGGCTTGTAGAGCAGCAGGGCGAGCAGCCAGGTCAGGTACCGGTTGCGCACGGAGCCGCCCACGGCGGCGGCGGCCGGGAGCAGCCCGGCCAGCAGGACCAGGCCGGCGTTGCGGGCCAGCAGCAGCAGGAGCTGCACCATCGAGGACAGGAACACCATGATCGAGATTCCGATCACCACGATGGGTGGCATTCCGCCGGTGGCGACGGCGGGGGCGAGTAGAAGGAGCCGTTTGCCGAGGTCTCCGTTGGCGGAGGCGCTGAGGATCCAGTCGGCGTAGGCGTCGCCGACCTCGATGAGGATCTGCACCGCTGGCACACCGGCGCCGGCGATCACGACCAGCATCACCAGGTTCTTGCTGAGGGCGCCGGCTTCTCTGCCGTTGCGTTCCCATGCGATTTTGAGGGCGGCGATCAGGACGGTGCCGACGGCGATCGCCGCGACGGCCCAGTAGGTGTAGGCGCGGAGGTGCTGTACTGCTCCGGCGTTCTGTGACACCACCGGGGTGGGGATGGCCAGCCAGCCGGTGACCAGTGTTTTGAGCATCTCCGCGGCGGCCTGCGACGACTGCTCGGCCACCTCGTCCAGGAACCGGCCGGCGGTGTTGTCGAGGACCTGCCCGGGGATACACAGCGGGCTGACGGGGTTGCAGGCCACTACCGGGCTCCCCATTCGACGACGCCGGTGAGGTCGCTGGTCACTCGGTTGAGCGAGATCCACGCTCCACCCGGAGGGGCTTGCATACGCCAGTCGTCGTCGCGCCAGAGCAGGGTCAGCGTCAGCACGTGATAGCGCGGCATGCCTGCTGACGGAGCACGCAGCACCAGTCCGATCACGGCGGTGTCGGGGGTGTAGGACTGGTACTGGTAACCGGCGATCTGGCTCAGCTCGCCGGGCTCGGACGAGTCGTCGGGGTTGGCGCGCAGCGCGGCCAGGAGCTGCTCTCGGTCAGTGCTGGACACGAACTGGTCTTTGACGGTGGGTTCCCAGCAGTCGCGGCCTGCGGAGGGAGCGGAGCGGATCATGAGCTGCGCCGCCGCGATGAGAGCGCCGTCGGGCGTGTGCGCGTAGCCGGCGGCGGTCCCGCCGGAGACGCGGGTGGGTCCGGCCGTCGAGCTGACCGGTACGGCGGTCTGGCCGACCAGCTCCCACCGCACGCCAGCCGGCGGGGTGGTCGGCACGGTGGTGGGCAACTCCGGCGGCGTCTCGGCTTCCTCGGTGCTGGTGGTCCCCGGCGTACTGGTGGCGTCGGTGTGGTCGTCGCCGCGTGCGGTGATGGCGAGTACCACGGCGGCGATGACGATGATCAGCACGAATGCCGCGGAGGCGATGAAGCCGGGGCGCGTCCACGGCGGACGGTCGGCGAAGTCCTGGGTTGTAGACGAGCGCGGCACGGTCGTTCCTCCTAGCTAGATCAGCGCGGAGACGATCGAGAACGCGCTGCCGATGAGGATGCAGGCGGCGAACACCCAGCCGAGTTGCGAGACGTTGGTGTCGTCGCCGCGGCGGTGCGCCAGCGCCATTTTCCCTGCGCTGTAGAGCACACCGCCGACGCAGGCGGCGGTGGCGAGGTAGGCCACCCACTTCAGGATCGTGAGCACCTTGTCGCCAACGCCAGGGGGAGCTTCACCGACCCCGGGGTCCTGCAGGCCGGGCGGCGCGGAGCTCGGCTCGGGGGCCATGCCTGCCAGGAGGTGCTGGACGTGGTCCATGTAGTCGATCAGCGTCATCGGTTTCCATCCAATCGTGCCGTCTGCCAGATCGCGGTGCGCAGCGTCTCGATGTCCGGGGGAGCGCCGACGTCGCGGGGGTCATCGGCGGCGAGCAGCGCGTCGACCCAGCCGACGCGCCAGACTTGCGGGGCCCAGCCGCGCAACAGGTGCAGTCGTTCGGTAGCGATGCGCGGCGGTCGCCGCGGCGTCGCGGCGACCGCGACGACGCCGAGCAGCGTCATCGAGGCGGGCATGCCCGAGCGGCGGCGCCATTGCTCGATGGCGCCGGTCGCCGCCCAGGTGCCGGCTGCGGATGCGCGGCAGACCAGCACCACCTGGGCCGGTGGCATCGCCGGCGTCAGTGTGGGCCAACCCTTGCCGAAGTCCAGCCCGCCGACCAGTCGGGCGAGGGTGCTGACGCCGGCACCGCCGTGACATCCGACCCACCACAATGGCGGCCAGGATGGCAGGTTCGGCGGAATCAGCGTGAAGGGCAACTCCGGGGCGATCCCGGGACGCGTGCGAGACGCGACGACAGCGGCAGTCTTCACCGCCGATTCCACCGGCGCACGCCGATACTCCCCGTCATCCGATGCCTCCCCCATGTGTCAAGGTCACCGACGAGTAGCCGACAGTAGCACCGAGTTTCCGAATGGATCTATGGTGTTGGCTCTGCCGCGACGGGACGCGATCAGCACCATGGGGGAGGCGTCGAATGGCACGCAGAGCAGGTGAATTTGTGTGCGTCGATCAGGCGCTTCGGTGGGGGTGCGCGGCTGTTGGCGTGATTCTGGCGGGGCTGGTGGTGGCTGGCTGTTCACCGGCCGAGTCGGGCACACCGATGCCGCGACGCAGCGGTCCGGTGTATCCGACGGCGGTCGTGGGTGACGCGTCACCGTCGACGGCGGGGGAGCGGCCCGGGACCGACGACCACGACCATGAGGCGGGTGCGGCGCCAGCGCCAGCGCCGGCAAAGGCAGCGCCGGTCGCGGCGGCGTTCGCTGCCGCGTGGGCGCGACCGGATCTGCCGACGGACGTGTGGTGGGCAGGCGTGGCTGCGACGTGCGACGAGGGTTTTGCTCGCGCGTTGCGCAGCGTGGATCCGGCGCGGGTGCCGGCGGCCCGAGTGACGGGCCGCCCGGTGGCTACGCAGGCGCCGGCCGCCGGGGCGGCGGTGTACGAGGTGGCCACGGATACGGGCACATTGACCGTCACCCTCGCGGCCGTTGACGGCAGGTGGAGGGTCACCGGCAACGACTTCATCCGGGCGGTGAGCCAGCAGTGAACCGCCGACCGGTCGCGCTTGGTGTGGCGGTGCTGGCGGCGGTGATGCTGGTGTGCGGCGCTACGGTCGGGTTGCCGATGGTGATGTTCGGCCAGGCGGACGCGGAAGCCGCAGCGTGTGAGGTGCCATCGTTGCCCGGTTCGTCGCCGGTGCCGGGAGCGGGACGGTGGGACGGCGCCGCGACCACGAACGCGGCGAGCATCGTCGCGGTCGGCCGGCAGCGCCAGGTGCCGCCGCGCGGGTACGTGATCGCGTTGGCGACCGCCATGCAGGAGACCGCGCTGCGCAACCTGGCCAACGCCAACGTGCCCGAGTCGCTGCGCCTGCCGCATGAGGGGGTGGGCCGTGACCACGACTCGGTTGGGCTGTTCCAGCAGCGCCCGGGGTGGGGCAGCGTGCGTGAGCGGATGACGCCCACCTACGCCGCCGGGAAGTTCTACGAGGCGTTGGTCAAGGTCGACGGTTGGCAGCGGATGCGGTTGACCGACGCGGCGCAGGCCGTGCAGCGCTCCGGCCTGCCGGAGGCGTACCAGAAGTGGGAGGGCGACGCCGAGCAGCTCGCCGCGCTCGTGCTCGGCCTGCCGAACATCGACGATATCGGCGGGGGTACGCCGACGGCTCCGTGTGGCGTCGACGACCTCGGTCCGGTGCCGGTCGGTCCGGGTGGCTGGGTTCAGCCGATCCGCGCTGGGATCGTCAGCCCGTTCGGGCCACGGGGAGGCCGGCTGCACGCCGGTGTAGACCTGTCGAAGGCCGACATTCGCGGCGACGCGATCCGCGCGGCGGCGACCGGGGTGGTGGAGCAGGTCAAGTGCAACTGGTACACCACGTGCGACCGGGACGGGAACACCAGTGGGCGCGGCTGCGGCTGGTACGTCGACATCCGCCACCCTGGCAACGTCGTTACTCGTTACTGCCACATGATCCAGCGACCCGAGGTGGCCATCGGCCAGCAGATCACGGCCGGCACGGTCATCGGATTCGTGGGCAGCAGTGGCAGCAGCTCGGGCCCGCACCTGCACTTCGAGGTGCACCTCAATGTGCCGCCAGGGCCGCTTCACGCCACCGACAGCAATGCCGTCGACGCGGCCGTGTTCATGCGCCGCCAGGGCGCGCCTCTGGGGATGGCGACGTGAGCAGGCTCAGCACGACGGCCTCCCCCGCCGCAGCGAAGAAGGCCGCCAACGTGGTCCTGCTACGGCTGGGCGGGCTCACTGGCCATGGTGCCCAGCCCATCGGGCGTGGAGGGTGTCGCCGGTCGCGGTGCACGGCGACGCCGCGCCGGCGCGGGCGATGGCGCGTCCAGACCGAGCTTGGCCAGTTCGCCCTCGGTCCAGCCGCCCTGCACGGCGGCGGTGTACGTGGCCTCGTAGCGAGCCATGGCGTCGACCAGCGCTGCGGCGAGCTGGTCGCGTTCATGCCGCGCGGTGGCCGCGTCACCGACCAGGTTGGCGCGCTCGCGCAGCAGTTGCAGCGCCGCCTTCTCGGTCTCGCCGCGTATCGCCTTGACGCTCTGTTCGGCCATGGAGTCCTCTCCCGGATTACTGCGCTCTGGTGGCTGTGGACGCCGAGCTTAGCTGTCAAGATCGATCTGCGCGGTACCGCCTTTGCACCCCTGCCGCCGGCCGGTGGGGGCGCTATCAGTGCCAGCCGAGGGCGTCGACCAGGGGCAAGGATGAGCCGTAGGCCCATCGCGCAGCGACGTATCGCGTCCTTGACGCGGGGCGGTGGCCGGCTATCGTCGTCGACCCCCACTGGGTGCGCTGTTGGTGCGCACCGTCAGGTGCGCTCGGTTCGTCCAGCGACGCGCGTCGCGCACGCGCGACCATCCTCCTTCGTCGGAGCAAGTTGGAGTAAAAGTCTGACTTTTAGTCAGACGGGCCGCGCGGCGGCCGGCCGGAACGCGGCGGACGGTGCCCGTCGGGAGGGTGGTCGATGTGGCTGATTCGCCGCAGGTCGGCGTGGTCCGCTTCGGTGCCAGTGAGCGCCGGAGGCGTGCCCACAACGACGATGATCCGCGGGTGTACCGGGTGACCGTGCGGCTGTCTGAGGCGGAGCTGGCGGCGGTCGAGGCGAACGCGGCGGTGGCTCGGATGGTCACCTCGGCGTACCTGGCGGAAGCCGGGTCGGCGCCGCTCGTGCCTGCCCCGTCCGGCCCGGACGGGGGCGAGGTGGGTCCGCTGCTGGTCGAGCTGATGGGCGCGCACCGGCAGGTCCGGGGCGCGGCGCACAACCTGAACCAGGCGGTCGCCCGGCTGCATTCCACCGGTGAGCCGGCCGGGGACCTGGCCGCGACGGCGTCGTACCTGGCTCGGGTAGCGGCGCGCGTCGACGAGCTGGTGACGGCGATCGCCGCCGCGCAGACGGGTCGGCGATGATTCCCAAGGTCACCTACGGCAGCCGCGTGCGGGGGCTGCTGGAGTACCTGTGGGGACCGGGGAAAGCTGAGGAGCACCTCGACCCGCACGTGGTAGCTGGGTACGACGACGTGGCGCTGCTCGCTCCCGGCCGGCACGAACGTGACAACCAGCGGTGGTCGCTGGACGAGCTGGCAGCTCGGTTGGACGCGCCGCAGATCGCCGCCGGTGACCGTGGCGTGAAGCAGTACGTGTGGCAGTGCTCGCTGAGCCTGCCTGCGCAGGAAGGCCAGCTCGACGACGCGACGTGGGAGCGCATCGCGGGCCGGTTCGTGCAGGAGATGGGCTTTACCGGCGACGCGGACCGGGCCGGGTGCCGGTGGGTCGCGGTGCGCCACGGGCTGTCGGCGAAGGGCAACGATCACGTGCACCTGGTCGTCACCCTCGCTACCGAGGACGGGGCGCCGGTGTGGTTGCGCCAGGACAAGCGGCGCAGTCAGCAGGTCGCCGATCTCATCGAGGACGAGTTCGGGTTGGGCAAGTGGACACCCGGCCGGGCCGGGGTGACGCGGCGTCCGGAGCTGACCCGCCCGGAGGTCGATCGGGCCCGCCGTGACGACCAGGCGCCGGATCGGGAGCTGCTGCGCCGGCAGGTCCGGGCGGCGCTCGCGGGCGCGAGCAGCGAGGCCGAGTGGGTGGCGCGGATGAAGGGTGCGGGTCTGCTGGTCGGTGCTCGCACTGCGGCGACGGACCGGGACCAGGTGGTCGGGTACGCCGTGGCGCTGCGGCCTTCTGGTGCTGGTGAGCCGCGTTGGTATGCCGGTCGGAGCTTGGACGGCGACCTGAGCTTGGTGCAGGTTCGCACGCGGTGGCCCGATGCGCAGCGGCCATCGGCCGGGCAGTGGAAGGCGGCGGATTCTGCGGAATCGTCGCTGCGCGGTGAGGATCGGATGGCGGTGTGGCGGTCGTCGGCCGCCGCCCTGGAGGCGATCAGCGGGCGGCTGGCGACCGTCGCGCCCGGCTCACCGCAGTGGCCGGCGGTGGCCCGCGCCAGCGCCGAACTGCTGGCGCGGGTCGCGGTGGCCACCGAGCCGTCGGGGCGTGGCCCGGTGGCTCGGGCGGCTGACGCGCTGGCCCGTGCGGCGGCGCCACCGCGTCGCGCGCAGGCGCCGGCGGCGTCGACGATCGCCGCTGATCTCGGCCGGGTCGCCGATGCGCTGATGGTCACCGGGCATGCCCGCGACGGTGGTGAGGCGGCGGTCCTGCTCGCCGTGGTCGTCCAGGCGGCCCGGCTGGTGGTGGCGTTGGCAGAGCTGCGCGCGGCCGAGCAACAGGCGCACGCGGCAGGCGCGGCGGCCAGGGCGGCGGCACACCTGATGCCGCTGCTCGCGCAGAGTGCCCTACCTATCGAGCGGGATGTGCCGGTCCCGCGTGGCGGGCGGGGAGAGCCGGTGACGACGCGGGCGCGGGCCCGCGTTGACCCGGCGGCAGATCAGCAGACGCAGCGGTGAGGAGACGGGAGAGGTAGTGGCCGACAACGAGATAGCCGAGATCCACCAGCGGGCCACCGCGGCGATGACCGCCGCGATCCAGGCGGCCGGCCAACTGGCCCAGGTGCTTATCGACGCCCGCATCGCGCAGCTACACCGCGCCGCGAGGGCCAGCGATGAGCAGGCTCGGCAGATCCGTGCGCAGGCTCGGGCGGCCCAGCAGACCGACGCGGCGCTGTGGCGCCCGGCGATGCGGCCGGGGTGGTGGCGTAGTGCGGGAACGGAGGACATCGCCCGGGTGTGGCGTGCCGCGTCGACGTGGCAGCACGTTGACCCCCGGGCGCGGCAGGCCCGGCAGACGGTCGTCGACCACCTCGCCAAGAAGGCGGGCCGGGCACCGGAGAAGCACGAGCCGGCGCGCGAGCCGGACGATATCGAGGTGCTGTCCGATGCCGTGGATCGGGCTGCCAGCGAGGCTGCCGACCGGTCGCGGCGACCGGCGATGTCCGCCGAGGGGGTGCGGGACAGGCAGGAGCGGATGGCCGCTGAGGTACGCACGGCATGGCCGTCTGGGTCACGGGCCGACAGGGTGCTCGGGTGTGAGGCGTGGGGTGCGTTGGCGTACACGCTGGACCAGGCGCAGCAAGCTGGCCACGATGTGCAGCAGCTCCTGCGCGGGGTGCCCGGCTTCGTGGACCGGGCTCGAACCCCAGGGGCGTATGCGTGCCGGGTGGTGCAGGACCAGCTCGACGGGCGGATCGACCTCGGCACAGTACGTAGGGACCGCGGCCAGGGAAACGTCGAGGAACAGGCGACCCACACCGATCTGTTCGGCCCGGAGGTGCTGGCGGGTGCCCAGCGGGCGGGGGTTCGACACGCTGGTGGTGTCGAGGATGAGCGCCTACGCGCGGCGGCGGTCGCCTACTGGACCGAGCGGATGGCCGCTGCGCAGCAGGCCGACGGCGCATCCGGATCGCTGTGGACGGGCCCGCAGGCCACGTATGCGATCAACCAGCTCGCGTCCTACCGTGACCCGAAGGCAACCATGCGCGCGTTCGGTGGAGAGCGGCCAGCCGATCGTACGGAAATCCTGGCCCGAGTTGACCTACCAACGGAGCGCGCTGCGGCCAGCAGCGCCCCGGCTTCGATGGTCGCTCGGGCTTTTCCCGTCTCCACCCGAGACGCTGTTGTAGCGGCGCAGACCGGCAGCGCCGCAGCCGGGACGGTGCCTGCGGTGAGAGCCGTGGAGGCGGGCCTCGACTCGCCCAGCCGGTAGAGGGCTGCCGCTCACGTCGGCCACGTCAGACCGGTGGCAAGCCGACCCGGACCGCAGCGCCGGTCACGGCGCGAGGACCGGAAGCGGCGCGGCAGCACCTTCCTGAACGTGCCCACTGGCAGTGCCCGGCCCGCGTCGGGACGCTTGTCGAGCTGGTGGCCGGCGACGGTCATCCGGAACTTCTCCCCGCGGATGTCCTGGCGCTGGACGATCGTCTGGTCCAGGGCCTCAATGCGCCGCTCGGCGCGGCAGCAATTTCTCTGGGTGGGGGTTTCGCTAGCGGGCGTTGTCGTGTTCTGGCCGGGTGGGGTGGGTGCCGCGAACAGTAGCTGGTGCAGCGGTGGCTGCTGCGGATGTAGGTGATGCCGTGCTCGGGCTGACGGGGCGGAACGCCTGGGCGACGATGGCCGCGTTGTCGGCGGCAGTCGAGCGG
This sequence comes from Micromonospora sp. NPDC050695, assembly GCF_040654415.1. Taxonomy (NCBI): domain Bacteria; kingdom Bacillati; phylum Actinomycetota; class Actinomycetes; order Micromonosporales; family Micromonosporaceae; genus Micromonospora; species Micromonospora sp. NPDC050695. The sequence continues at coordinate 36,365 of NZ_JBFAHZ010000044.1, read as the reverse complement.
GGTGCAGGCGTGGGTTGCGGGTCGGCGGGCGCAGTGGGCTGTTGGCGCGCGATGTGTTCCTGGATGGCCGTGCGGTATTCGCCCCAGGGTTCGAGGTGGCCGTAGAGCGGTTCGGCTTGGTCGATGATGGCGAACGTGGTGGTGGGGTCGCCGGCTTGGAGGGCCTGCATCGCGCGTTGGGACAGTGCGGTGGAGGCGGCGCGGTCGCGGGCGACGAGTTCGTCGTCGGTGAGGGGCTTACCCTCGCGCACCTGTGGGTGCTGGCGGATGTAGTCGGCGATCCAGTTCCACTCTTCGCGAGCCGCGCCTCCGGGGGCATGGACTTCTGCCACGTAGCGAGCGGGTGAGTTGAGGACTCCGTTGGTGTTGGCGGCGGTGTACCGGGGCGCGTAGTCGGTGATGGCTTTGACGAGCTGCGCGTGGCGGGCGGGGGTCATCCAGTCTGGTCGTGTGCCGTCTGCAACGCGACTGGCCGGGACAGGTGGTTGTGGAGTGGCTTCGGTGATGTCGCTGCTCGGGTCCACCGTGCTGGAGTCCGGTGGCGCGCTGTCTGGCGCGGGATGGTCGCGGTCGAAGTCGTTCAGGTGTTGTATCGCCTGGTCGACCTTGGCTTGCAGAGGTTGGCGTTCGGTGACGCGCCGGGCGATCATCTGCTGGTGTACTTCGGCGGTGGGGTACTTCTCGGGGTCGAGGTCACCGTCGTTGAGCTCGGGGATGGTGTCGCGTTCGGCGATGGTGGCGACCACGTCGTCGAGGAGATTGGCGCGTTGGCGGGCGTGGTCGATGCGGTCGGTGAAGTCCGCGGCTTCCTGCTGTTGCATGAGCAGGGTGATCTCGGTTTCCAGCCCGGGTAGCCGCTGCCGGTCGAGCGATTGGTGGTCTGGGGCCTTCTCCAGCGCGGCGGCGAGTCGTAGCAGCATCGTGCCGCCGATCTTGTCGCCGGTGAGGTCATCGACGGTGTAGATGGCTTCGCTGTGGCGTAGGTCGGGGAAGCCGACCTGAACCTGGAGCTGTCCGTCGTCGGTCATTTCCGGTCGGGCAGCGATCGGTAGTCCACCGAAGCGGCCGAGCGTTCGCCAGGCGCCGGTGCCGGGTGTTTGGTGCTGCATGAGGGTGGCGGTGACCGCGCGGCGCAGGACGGGGCCGGCGTCCTTACGCTGCCCGTACGTGGCGTTTCCGATCTTGATGGTGAAATTGTCACCACGTACGGGCGTGATCAGCGGCATGACGTCCTCGCGTCGGTCGATCGCGGTGCGGGTGGCGGTGGCTTCGACTCGTTTCTGGCCGAGTAGCTCGGCTTGCCGGAGCCGGTCGGCGGCCTGGTTGCGGCGGTCGGCTTCCAGGCCGGCGAGGTGCAGGCGTGCCTTTATGAGTTGCCCCATGTACGGGTTGCCGCCGATCTCGGCCTGCATGGTGGCGTAGTCCCAGTCGGTGTCGCCGATCTCCTGGACGCTGTCGCCGGTGTCGTCGCCGGCTTCGGGTCGTTGGATGTCGCGCAGTCCCTCGGCCTTGGAGGCGAGCAGTCCGGCCTGCCAGGAGTCCATGCTGCCCCGCAGGGCGAAGATGCCGATCTCCACTTCGGTGTTCTGGTTGCCGTAACGGACGATCCGGCCATTGCGCTGCTCGATGCCAGCCGGTGTCCAGTCCAGGTCGATGTGCGCCAGGGCCAGCGCCCGGTTCTGGATGTTGGCACCGGTGCCCATGGTGTCGGTGCTGGCCAGGATGATGGCGACTTCACCTTCGCGGCACTTGCGGAACAGCTCGGCTAGCTGTTCGGGGTTGTGGTTGTGGTCCTGGACGAAGGCGATCTTGTCAGCGGGGACATCACGTGCCACGCACAGGTCACGCAGTTCGCCGTACGCGTTGAAGTTGCCCTTGTTGCTGCCGCCGGGGGTGCCCTGGTTTAGGAAGCCGATTAGTAGAGCACCGGGGATCGGGTGGGGGGTGGGGTCGCTGGTGGAGACCGCGTAGACGCGGTCCTTGTTGGCGTGGTAGAGGGCGGAGAACCAGTCGGCGACCGCGGCGAGTTTCCCGCCGGGCGGGGCTGTCGGGTCCAGGAGGCGCGCGTCGCAGGCGATGCCGCGGCCGGCGTTGGCCACGGCCAGCATGTTGTCCTCGTCGCGGGACACCGCGCCGGCGTGGATGGCCGCGCCCCGGGCGACGAGCTTTTTCAGTCGGGCCTGCTGGTCGGCGTTGGGGTCGATGAGACGGAGCTGGGGGCCGCCGGCTGACACGGTGGGGCGTGTGATGCCGACGTCGTCGGCGGTCTTGGTGTCGGTGGTCAGCCCCCACATGGTCTTCATCGCGCTTTTGCTGATGAAGCGTGAGAACCGCTCGACGACCTTCAGCCCGGAGCCGTCCGGTGCCATCTCGACGCGTTGGACCTTCTGGCCGAAGGTGTCTGCCCACAGGTCCGGACCGGCGACCCCGTACGCCCGAAGCACCCAGGGAGAGATGAGCGCGAGCATCGTGTACTGCTCGGCGATCGAGTTGGTGAGGGGGGTGCCGGTGCCGCCGGTGACGGTCGGTCGGCCACCTTCCTGGTCCGCGCGTTGGTGCATGTGGGTGAGCTTCTGGTGCAGGTCGACCGCGCGGATCTTCGCGGTGTCGCCGCCGGCTTCCTTCGACCGGAAACCCACCCCCTTGAATCGGTGGAGTTCGTCGATGACGGCGTAGTCGAAGCCGAGGTCCTGCCAGTACAGCTCGCCGGGGGTACGCATCGGGGCGGCGTTGCGCCGGAGTCGGGCTTCCAGGGTGGCCAGCCGCTGTTCGAGCTTCATTACGGCGAGACCGTTTTCGGGTACGCCGCGTTCGCGCAGGATCTGCTCGCGCAGGTCGTCGACCTCTTGGAATTCGTACCACTCCTGGAACTCGGGGCTCATCTTCACCGACGTGAATGCGCCCTCGGTGAAGATCGTGAGGTCTGGGGTGTTGGAGCGCAGCCATTCCAGCGTGCGACGACGCTTGTCTCCAGTGAGCAGGTCGCTGGTGATCAGGCGGACGTCGGCGTTGGGGTACAGGAACTGGGCTTCGTCGAGCCACTGCTTGGCGAGGTGGCGCTGCACCACCGCGAAGGGCTTGTGGGTCTGCCCGGATGCCTTGAGTGCCTGGGTGCCCATGATCATGGTGGTGGTCTTGCCGAGCCCGACCTCGTGGGCGAGGATCACGCCCCGCTCGAACTGCATGCGGGCGGCGCCGGCCAGCTGATGGGAGTGCGGCGTGCGTTGGTCGGTGAAGCCGGCGAGGGTGGGGGCCAGGCCGTCGTAGTTGCGTACGACGTGCCCGTTCATCACGCGGTTGTAGGCGTCGGTGAGGGCCTTGACCCGGGTGCTGTCGGCGGTGAGGTACTCCTCGAAAGCCGAGCGCATCGCGTCGGCTTTCTGCCGGGCCGCGCGGCTGGCGTCTTCGTCCACCTCGTGGACGACTTTGTCGCCCCCGGCCACGGCGTTCTCGACGACCAGGGAACCGCGGCCGAGGATCGCGCGGGCGATGTGCACGGCCGAGCGGCGTTCGGTGCCCTTGAGCGCGTTGATGGCGTCGGGCACCTTGCCCGCGTACAGCGACCAGCCGTACCGCTCGTTGTGGTCGACCCGCAGCGTGGGATCGCCCAGGTACTGGCGTAGGAAGCCTTGCACGAGTGGGGCGGGAATCCAGTGCGCGCCGAGCTGGGGGGTGAACTGGCCGATGCGCTTCTCGTGGGGCTGCACCGTTTCCAGCGCGGCCACGTTCACCGCGTGGGCGGGGTCGCTGGCGGCGGCGGCGCGGGCCTCATCCAGCTTGAGGCGGACCGCGCCGGAGAGGTAGATGCCGGCGTGTTCCAGGCGGCCGGTGACGGGATTGTCGAAGACCTCGGTGCCCAGACGACGGCGAGCTTCGTCGGGGGTGGTGCCGAGCAGTTCGGCGATTCGGGTCAGGTCGACCTGGCCGGTGGCGCCCATGACGGCGGTCAGGGCCGTCTTCGGATCGTCGGTGTGTTCCAGCCGGCCGCTACGGGTGCCCGGCCGCCGGGTGAGGACTTCGGAAAGGACCGGCACGTCGTGTTTGCGGTCCCAGGACTCCAACGCGAGCACCGTGGCGGCGTCGGGGTCCTCTCGAAACCAGCCCCACGCGGTGAGGGTGCGTTCGTCCTCGCGGACCTCCCGGCCTTCGGCTCTGGCGCGCTCGCGTACCTCGGCCCCGGCCGACAGGCGGGTCTGGCGGGGCCGGGACAGGGGGCCAAGCGCCGTGGTGTAGGCCTCGTGTAGCTCCCGTAGCCGGGCCCGGAGCTGCTCTGCGCGGTCCGCCTCGTCACCGGTGCGGTCCAGCTCTTTCAGCTCGGCGGCGACGTCGCGCAACTGCATCAGCGCGAGCAACTGCCCGGTGTTGCCGTCGGAGGGGACCGCCGGGGCGGGGTCGTTGCCGTTGATGTGTTGCCAGATCCGGCCGTTCTCGTCGAGGTAGAGGCGACCGGTGTAGTCGTTGGCGTGCTTGTCCCGGGCCGTCTGTAGGTTCAGCGGCTTGCGATCGGGGCCGTCAGGGTGTGGCTCGTAGCCGCGCCCGTCGGCCGTGGCCTGCTCGGCCGCCTGCTGCAACGCGGTCCGCAGGTCGTCGACGGCTTGCGCAGGGTCGCCCTTGACAGTCACCGCAGGCCCGTACGGGCCGGACGCGGCGGTCAGCTCGCCCAGGACGTGCTCCGGGTGCGCGGTGAAGTAGGCGTTGATGGTGTGGGTGCTGCCGTTGAGCTCATGGCTGGGAGCGTCCAGCCAGGCCAGGTCGGCAGCGTCCTGTCCCTCGGGGCGGCGTCGCAGGACCAGGACGTCGACGACGACGCTGGTGCCCGTGTCGGTGAAGACTCCGGCGGGCAGCCGGTACGCGGCGACCATGTCGCCGTAGCGGGCCATCTGGCGGCGCGCGGCGGTGTCCTCGGCGTCGAGCGTCCAGCGGGAGGTTACGGCCACGACCATGCCGCCCGGCCGGACCAGGGCCAGTTCCTTGATGAGGAACCCGTTGTGCAGGCTGTGGCCCGTCGCGCCGTACCGGCGTTCGGTGAAGGGCACCTGCGCGAACGGCACGTTCCCGATCGCCGCGTCGAAGGCACCAGCGGGGGCGTCGGTGTCGGCGAAGGACTCGACCAGCACGTTCGCGTCGGGGTAGATGAACTGGGCGATCCGGGCCGTGACCGGGTCCAGCTCGACGCCGGTCAACCGCACCGTGCCGGCCGGGGCCGTGCCGAAGAAGGTGCCCGACCCGCAGCCGGCCTCCAAGACCTCACCGCCGTCGAAGCCGAAAGCGCGCAGGCCATCCCACATGGCCTGGGCGAGGGCCTGCGGGGTGTAGTGGGCCGACAGGACCGCGCGGGAAGCGGCGGCCCACGCGAACGGATCCAGCAGTTCCCGCAGCTCGTTGCGGACGGGTGAGTATTCCTCCCACCGTGTCAGGTCCTGGGCGTATCGGCCTTCGCGTTGTCCGTCCTGACCATAGACAGGGTTCTTCTCGTCCGGCTGTTCGAGGAACACCACGGGCACCGATCCCCAGCCCGACCAGCGGGCCAGGACCCGCTTGTCGTCGCGGGTGGCACTCGTGCGTGTCTGCTCCAACCGGTTCAGGACCTTGATGGCCTCCAGGTTCGCCGCAGCGCGGGCCAGCGGACCACGAGGGACGTCATCCGGATCGGGCCGGAACGGCTCTACAGCCTGTTCAGGTCCCGGCTGATCTCGTCCAGCTCGCTGCGGACCGTGCTCGGCGGCATCGACGGGTCCTGGTCGTCCTCCGGCGGCGGCAGCAACTGCGCCATCACCTGCTGCTGCGCGGTGGCCCGGATCTGGTTCAGCTGACCCACCCGCGCCTGGTAGTCCGTCTCCGGCTCCAGCGCCTCCTCCAGCGCCTCCTGCGTGTCGATCACCGCTTGCTGGATCTGGGTGCCCATCCGGGCGAAGAACGCCTCCGGGTCCTGCAACCCCGCCAGCTCCCGGGGCCGGAACCTGCTCCAGTGCTCCCGCGCCATCTCGCTGTACTGGCTGACTTTCATCGTCACCTTCCTCGACGCCGTTGTCGACGCTACCGGCCAGCGCCGCGAGTTGGGCCGCCACCTGGCCCTGATCCACCGCCCGCAGATCCGTGGTGATGCCATCGGCGGTGAGCCGGTCACGTAGCCCGATGACGTTGTGCAGGGCGGCGCCCATCGCCGGGATACGACGTTTGGCGGCCTCCCGGTCCTTGCGGGGAAGCTCGGTGTTGGCCGACCGCGTCCGCAGGTCTGCGGTCACCCGTTCCCCGACCCGGGCCAGCTCGCCGAGCAGACCCTGTTCGACCGAGTAGTGGTACGTCTGCATTGTCTCACCGGTCAGCGGGTTTCGGTCCGCCTGCCGGGTCGGCACCAGCCACATGATTTCCATGAGCCGCCGCCATTGCGGGTTGCTGTCTGCGCGGGGCTCCAGCCATTGCAGCAGTTCACCCCGCACGGCGACCGGCAGCGCGACATCACGCGGAACACCCCAGGTCCGCTGAGGGTAGGTGGCGGGGTCCGTGTCGTAGTGGCGAACCAAAGCAGCAACGGCCGCAGCCCGAGACGGGAACTCGCCAAGCCGGGTGGTGTAGTTGACCTTGGCCTGGAAGTGGGATTCGTTCCCAGGCACCGGATCGACGTGGCCGTACGCGTGCGGCATGCCGTCGATCCTCACCGCCCGGCCGCTGCGGCTGCCCTTAAGCTGGACGCGGGCGAGTTCATCGGGAAACCGCTCTGCCTCCCGGCGGTCCATCTCCGTGTCGACGACCGCCAACCGTGCCTGGCGGGCCTGATTGACGTCGCTGCGCTGGAGCAGAGCCTCCGGCTCCCGGAAACCGGAGAGTTCCGCGCTCTCCGCAGCCAGCTCCTCAAGGGCCATGCCGGCGACGTCCGGCCGCTGCTCGTAGTGTCGGATCCGGCGCAGTGCCAGTTCCGTACGCAGATCCTCACCGCGCTGTTCGAGCACGTCATACAGCTGATGGCTGGACTGCATGCGGACCCACAGGCCGTGTGTCTGTCCGTACACCGTGTTGAGGGCTTCGTCGTCCAGGCTCTGGGCAGTCGGACCCGCCAGCAGCACGGTCGCCTCTCGGCGCTGCTGCTCACCCTGAACAGCGTCGCGTCGGGCACGTACGGTCCGCGCGCCGTCTCCAGCCGTGAACGCGTTACGGACGAACGACTCGACCAGCCACCGCTGCTCCGCGGCAAGCTCGTCATCAGTCATACCGGCGGCCTCTGGTGCGTTCTCTACGCGCCGGAGGACCCGGTCCTGCCGCACCTTCTGCAAGGCATCGGCTCGGGCAGCCGCCGCGTCGTCGCGCCGGATGCCGTACCCGACCCGAGCCTCTGCCTCGCGGATGGCCGCAACCAGGTCTTCGTCACTCAACGAGTGCGGGTCGGACGCCGGACGGTCCTGTGGCTGCCGCTCGATGGTGGCTGGTGCAGGACTGGGCGCTTCGCTCTCGGGCTGGCCCGCGCCAGGGGGACGGACCAGGACAGCTCTTTCTTGTCGGGCGAACTCGCTCAGCAGGCGGGCGAGGCTGTCGTCCACGGTGCGTGCGGTCCACTGCCTGCCGCTGACACGCGCCTTTTTCTTGCCAGACCACAGGAACCGGGCGGCTTCCTTGGTGGCACGGTCATCGAGAGGATCGTCCCTGACGGTGCCATGCACCACGATGACGTGACCCGACTTCGCGGTCGGGTCACGCACGATCTCGATCGACACCCGGTCGCGCTGATCCTGAGGCAGGTTGGCGGCCTGGTGCTGGCGGGCCGCGAGTTCGGCGAAGCTACGGGCGCCGTAGATCGCAGCCCCAGTGATGCGAACGCCATCAACCTCGCCGGCCGTGATGCCGCCACCGGTCGACTTCCCGATCGCCACCACCGTGTTGTCGGGTCCGTAGACCGTCGTGACGACGTCGTCTCCACGCGTGTAGTGGTAGCCGTCGACGCCCTCCACCGGGATCGCACCGGCCAGCGGCTCCGGGACCTCTTCCGGCTCATCCGGTGACGGGTCGGGTAGAACCAGGGCGTCGTCATCCGGCGGGGAACTGCCGGCGTCGGGCTCGTCCTGCGGCTCCGGATCGCCCTCAGCGTCGATTCGAGTGGGAGTCGGGTCCGTGTCATGCACAGCCTCCCAGCTGGGGGCCTCGACGCCCACGACCGGAAGGTCAAGATGTAGCTGCTCAGGTGCCTGCTGGACGGTCTGCTCGGCGTCAACGACCGCCTCGTGCTGGACAACGGTGGAATCTGGTGCGGGGTCCGCCGCTGGCGCAGGCAGAAGGTCATCGACGCTCTCCACCGGAGGACCAGTCGTGGCGGCGGCGCCGCTGAGCATTACCGGTGCCGGCGCGTCGGCGGCGGTGTCCGGGGTCGTGGCCGTAGGTGCCGGCGGCGTGGGCATGACGGGCGCACCCAGCCGTTCAGCGGCGTACGAGGCCCACCAGTCGACGAGTTCGGCGGGCTGCCCGTCGAGCATGGCGCGGATGGAGTCGGCGGCCATCGCCCGCCCCTTCGGCGTGACGAACCCTCGGGCGGCCCGGGCGACCCGGCTGGTGACCGCAGCCTCCACCAGGGGGTGGGACTCCACGACGGCGGTGGCGCCGGGGTAGGCGTACCCGAGCGGCCCTGGCCTGCTCGGATGCCGGGCCACGGCAGGGGCGAGCAGTTGGTAGACCCGTTCGGCCTGCCGGTCGTGCTCGTTGTCGAGCACGACGGTGACGCCGGCCGCCGTGTCGGCGTGCGCGGTGAGCGCGGCGACCTGCGAGCCGGTCAGCGTGGGCCCGGCGGGCGCCACCACCAGCGGCGCGTCCTCACCCAGCTCGTCGGCGCGTTCGGCCAAGGCGATGGCCTCCAACGCGGTGCGGGCCACGACGGTACGGCCGGCCCGCTCAGGCTGCTCTGCCAGGCCGATGAGGCAGTCAGCCGGCCGGTAGACCGCCGTGGTCGGGCTGTGCAGCACCGGCGCCGCGTCGGTCGCCGCGCCGGGCGGGGCGTAGCCGACCCACCCGACGACCGGCGCCCCGGCAGCACGGTGGTCTCGCATCCCGACCATCACCCGGTTGCGGAACCGGTCGACCAACTGCCCGCCGCGGCTGGTCGCGGCCAAGCCACTGGCCACGATCTCGGCGTCGGAGAACCCACGCCGCCGCAGCTCGTTGACGACCGCCGCCGGCCGGTCCGGGGCGTATCCCACCGTCCAACGCCCGTCAGTCGGCACGCCCTGCGCGGTCAGCCATCGCGATGGCCCTGGCGCGTCGTCGAGCTGCTGGCGGTAGACCTCGGCGGCGACGGCCTGGGCAGCGAGCAACCGCTGCCGGACAGACTGGTCCACGGGCGGGGCCGGGGTGGGGCCGGCTACCTGCGCCGCCAGGGACTCCGCCCGACTCGCCAGGTCATCGACCAGGTCGACCGACGCGACGATTCGCTCGACCGTCGTGTCACGAGGCTCAGCCATCACCGGTCCTGGCCCGCGCCACCGCCATCTGGCAGCAGCCCTGCCGCACGCAGTGCCTCGAACACCCGCTGGTGATCGCCCAGCACCCGCACGATCGCGTCAATCTGGTCCTGCAACCCGGTCAACGCCGCGTCGACGTCCCGCTCTGGCGTGGCCTGGCTGTGCGGCTCGCTCACGATTCCCCCGCATGATCGTTTGAGCACATCAAGGTAGCCGGCCGGCGCATACGCCGCACCCCCGTTGCCGCGCCGCCGGCGGGCGTACCGGGGCAGCGCCCGCGCGTCGGTGTGGGTCAGTTCCCGCCGGTAGACCGGCGGTAGAACGACGCCTCCGGCGGGGCCTCTCTCGGAGATCCAGTAGGGACCACAGGCGTCAGGTGGGTGAGTGGTCACCCCCAGGGGTGGGATCTCCTCGCGCCGGCCGCCCAGAGGGCTACCAGGCCGGCTCTGGGACGGCCAGGCCAAGCCGCTTCGCGGTCGGCTACGCCGAGCCTGGCCGTCCCAGAGCCGGCCTGGTCGATCGGAGATCGGCCGACACGAGGAGATCCCACCCCACCCCCGGCACCGTGCGCGGGCAAGCCCGCCAACCCCGTCCACAAGGGCCTACACCGATCCCTGCGCCGCGTCGTGCCGGTCGAGCACGTACTTGACGCTGCTCTTGGCCCACTCGCCCTTTCCCGACGGTGTCGGCACCTGCTCGGCGTTCAACGCCACGGCGATCGCGGCCAGCGACAGCCCTTCACCACGCAACTGCACCGCCCGAGCGGCCGAAGGCGGCAACGGTGCCGGCGGCCGACCCAGCCGCACACCCCGGTCCCGGGCCGCCGCCATTCCCGCCGACACCTCGGGCCGGCGCATCTCCGATTCGCTGCTCATACCCCGCAGCGTACGGCAAAAAGGTACAGAAAAAGACCCCCCTGAAGCAGCATTTCCTATACCTTTTCCTGTACGATAGAGAGGTAAGGAACGGTCCGACCAGGTGAGCCACCACCCAGCCGGACCAGGAAGAACAACCCCTCTGCGAAAGGGAGTTCCATGACCCAGCCTACGACGATCCTCCGGGACCGGGAGATTGACCACGACAACGAGTGCATTGGCTGCGGCGCGCACTTCGCCGACCCGTGCCACCCGCTGTGCCCGTTCGAGACCGGCGAGTTCGGTCCGGCGGTCATCCTGCGGGCCGCCAATCGTCGAGTGCTCGACCACCCGGCCGGGGTCGGCTACGACATCGCCGGCGCGATCTTCGCCGCCGCCGTCGACCTGGTCGGCCGCGACCAGGCGCAGGCCCTTACCGACGCTTCTCGGCAGGCGCTGGCCGACTACCTGGTCGGCCAGTGGGGGCCGAAGGCCGAGGCGATCCACAACCAGGTGGTCTACCGGCACGGCCTGTTCGCCCACACCTACGAGATCGCGACCTCGCTGTACGGCGCGGCCGACCAGTACGACGACAACGACGTCGACCCCAACGACCGCTGACACCGGGCCGGGCCGACCTAGTGAGGGCCGGCCCGGCTCTCACCAACCCCAATCAGCACGTCGAAGGGATCGAGACCATGACCAGCATCACCCCCGCCCGGCCCGCCCAACTCGCACCGGTACGCGTCGGACGCGGCACCGCCGTGCACCTGGGCAGCCTGAGCAGCATCACCGGCCCCGACGGCAGCCCCCGCTACGTCGCGGCTTGGTGCGGGGCCAGCGGCAGCGGCGACAACGTCCGCGCCGGCGAGGCCATTACCGAACCCATCACCTGCCGCACCTGCCTGCGCACCCAGCCACGCCCGATCGAGCTGATCAACGCAAGCCTGACCGCCGAGCCCACCACCCTGCCTCACACCGGCCTCGTCGTTCCCCACACCAAGCTGCGCGTCAACAACGTTCGTCGCGTCCCCGGGACCGGCGGAACCCGCGCCCGGCTGATGCTCGGCGAGCACGTCATCGGCTACATCAGCAGCAGCGTGTACTTCCACCAGCCCATCGCCGGAAGCGGGATCGACACCACCGACCTCGCGAGGTACGCGGCAGACTGCCGCACGCCCAACGGACAGACTCTCAACGTTCGCGATGTGCTCAGCATCCTGGTTCGTGAATACGAGGCCGCCCAGCGGCACGCCGTCGCGACTGCGCAGTCCGACCACAACGGGAGCCCAGCCGGCTGTGCCGACCTGCCGCACTGAGGCCAGACCTGTGCCCCGGGCCACCACCGCCCGGGGGCACGGAGCAGCCACGGCGCGGAGTGCGCGACGTCCCACCTGACCAACACGATCACTCTCGTTTCGGCTGGTGGCACCTTCCTTACCAGCACCCCAGCATGCACTGCGGCTGGGTATGCTTGCCCTGAAGACCCCGGTTAGCCTCTGCCTCTTCGGCACGCGGCCGGGGTTTCGACCCACCACGGCGGTGAAGGTAGTAGAATCACCACGAACGCTCTGGGCGCCCTCGGGCCACCAGAGTTCTGGCTCCTAACTTTGGATGGCGCTCACCAACTTCGGTGGGCGCCATTCCGGTTTTTCGGCCCCTTCCCAGCACGTCCGCCGTGGCAGCGGCCATCAGCGCCCTACGCTGTGCTCCGGCGTCCAGCGATCCGGGCGCTGACCCTCGTTTCGGAAGTGGGACGCCGCGCGTGCCTGACGCCACCGCCCAGCTACTGCAGCAGCGATTCTCTCCTGAACGGCTGGGCCCCTACCAGGCGGCTGTCGGCGGTGACCTCGACAAGGCGGTAGCGCTGTACGAGTGGAACGCGAAGATGAGCGGCATCTTCTGGATCACGCTGGGACACGTCGAGGTGCTGATCCGCAACGCGATGCACCAGCAACTCACTAACTGGTCCAGCCAGCAACACCAGGAAACCCGCTGGTACCTCGACCCCGGCAACGTTCTCGACCCCCGGCGCCTAAAAGAGATCGCTGAGGCCCGCAGACGCGCCACCCGCGACGGCCGCCAGGAGACACCCGGCAGAGTCGTAGCCGAACTGAGCTTCGGATTCTGGCGCTACCTGCTCATCAGCTCCTACGACCGGTCCCTCTGGCCCCAACTGCGCAACGCCTGGCCCGGCAAGCTCTTGCGCCGCGAGGTTCAGGAGCCGATCACCGACCTGCACGAGTTCCGCAACCGGCTCGCCCATCACGAGCCGATCTACAATCGGCCGCTCAAGGAGCTGCACACCAAAGCGTTGAACCTTGCCTCCTGGACCTGCCCAGACACCGCGACATGGATCGCATCACGGTGCGAGGTGCTCGCCGTTCTCGATGCTCGGCCCTGGACATCACGCGCCCCGAGCGCGCCCCCGCAGCAAGGTGCCAGGCGCTACCACCCCGCCCGAACCGTGCCCAGACGGTAAGTCGGGTCGCTCACGCGGCGGACGGATCATGCCTCGTCGCCTGCGGTCGCTGTTGCCAGCATCATCCGCGCTACGACCAAGGTCGCGTCATCGTGACGCTTTCCGCGCCAGCGCCGCGGATCGGGATCGTCTCGTTCGGCCTCGCGCACCGCGCGGATGATCGACTCAGGCCCAGCGGTGCCATGCAGAGCAAAGACGTCCTGCCAGGACCATCCGTAGCGCTCTGTCAGCCGGGAGATGCCATCAGAGCAGAGTAGGACCTGATCGACTGTCTGCCGGGGAAGTGTGCCCACCAGCGCCTGGTCGGCTGCGGCGGGGATCGTGCTCAACACCCAGAAGCCGGCCGGTTGGTTTCGCACGGTGGCCACGTAAGCCGGCGAGTAGGTACGCACCTGGCCTTCGACGATCGGCGCGTTGGGAAGCCGGTCCACCCGGTCGTCGATAACGGTCGTGTAGCCGTCCGGCCCCCGATCGATGACCACGGCGCAGTCGCCGACCACCAGCCAGTCGATTCGGTCGTCGCAGAACCGGACGATTGCTCCCGTCGCCCCCGGCGAGAGGGGATCGCTGAGATCGCAGGTTGGACCATGGTCGGCCGCAGTGGCCTCGATTGCAGATCGGACGATCGCGGTGAGCGGCTGTCCAGGTTGCTCGGTCAGATGACTGCTGAGGTGGCTGCTGAGTCGAGCTACTACCCAGGTCACCGGGTGGACGCAGCCGCCTGATTCCCCGGGATACCGCCCAGCGCCGTCCAAAACCAGTGCCCACCCATCGCCCACGGCGAAGTGGTCCTCGTTGCTGCTGCCCGGCGCCGCTGTGGTGGCGGCCGTGTACGTGATGTGCATGGCCGCCCTAGTCGGGGATCTTGAAGCGATACGACATCTCGACCATATCGCCCGCGATGACGGCGAGCATGACTTCTACGGGTCGGCCGGTCGTGTCGAACGTGGTGCGTGCCAGGTCTACGACGGGAGTGCCCGCTGGTAGGCGCAACGCCGCGCTTTCGGGCCCTGTGGGCATGCGGACTGACCAGTCCTCTGCGATCTCGTCCAACTCGACGCCGAGTTCCTCGATGCGCGCGTAGCTGCCACCTGGGCCGGTGTTTTCGTTCTGGATCTGCGTGCCCTTGACCAGGCTCAACTCGAAGTACGAGTCGGCGAGTTGGTTGGGCCTGTCGTCGACGAAAGTTGTTCGCCGTCTGACCCAGACTGAGGTGCCCAGAGGGATCTTGAAACGCTCGGCGACTGCCGCAGGTGCCGGCGTTTCGGCGAGTTCTCGCAGCAGTTGCCCGGCGGTGTGGCCTTGGTCTTCCGCCTCGGCTGTCAAGATCGCCCGGCCTGATCTCCAGCGGGATTTGGCGTACCTGTCGATGCCGTGCCGTCGCGCGGAGGGCCGCTCCCGCACGAAGGTGCCCTTGCCCTGCAGAGTGATGACGAGTCCTTGCTGCTTGAGCAGGTCGATCGCTTTGCGCGCCACGGCGAGGCTGACGAGATTGTCCGCCGCCAGGTCATCGAGCGTGGGCAGTTGGTCACCCGGCCGGTGCACGCCCGTTTCGATCTTGAGTCGGATGTCGTCGGCGACACGAACCTGCATCGGGCGGGCGTCTGTGGGGCCAGTGCTCATGGCCACATCGTAGACGGTTTGAAGGTCTGCATACAGAAGTGCTTGACCTGAGGCCCATTGGAGATTTAACGTAGTCCACACGTTGATAGGTCTGCATGCAGACATGCGGACTATTCCAAAGGTCGGTGACGGCCAATGGAAATGCCTCGGCGGGGTTGCACCCCCGCCGAGGCCCAAGGCATCCAACCCCATCTCTCAAGGAGCAACAGATGCCAGTAATGAGGGTACGTGCTGCCCGGAATCATCCGCAGACTCGGCCTGGATTGACGGGTAGCGACGTCTCTGCGCTGGTGGCGCGGGCTCAGGCCGGTGACGTTGAGGCGTTCGGCTTGGTCTACGACCGCTACGTCGACGAGGTGTTCCGCTTCGTCTCTCGCAGGGTGACCGACCGGCAGATGGCCGAGGACCTGACCTCGGAGACGTTCGTGCGGGCCTTGCGCAACCTGGCCGCGTACCGCCGTCCGGGTGGCGACTTCGGCGCGTGGCTGACCACGATCGCGCGGAACCTGGTGGCCAACCACCACGCGTCGTACCGGCAGCGCATTGAGGTGCCGGTGGCGGACATCCGCGACGCGACCCAGGTCGGGCAGGTGGACGACGCCGCGCAGACGGCCATGGACCGGCTGACCCACGAGGCGCTGCTGGCTAGCGTCGAGCAGCTCGTCGAGCACCAGCGGCAGTGCATCGTCCTGCGGTTCCTGCGGGAGCTGTCGATTGAGGAGACGGCCGAGGTCATGGGCCGCACGCCGGGGGCGATCAAGGCTATCCAGCACAAGGCTCTGCGGGCCCTGCGTGGGCTGCTGCCGATGTCGGCGGTGATGCCGGCATGAGCGCCCCGACGACTACGTCGGTCAACGACATGGGCGCCCTGCGGCGGGCCGCTGCTGGCACCCCGGCACCCGCGCAGCGCGTCCCGATGGGCATCCGGGTCATCACTGGTCCCGGCGTTCCCGCCGGGCCGGCCGGGCACGCCGAGAAGACCCCGGCGCAGGCCCGGCAGCCCCGCACGCTGGAGCAGTTACTGGCCCTGGCCTGCGGCAGCGACGCCGCGCGAACCCGGCACCTGGCAGAGCGCATCGGCGGGTTGGCGGAGGAGCTGACCGGCCGGATCGAGGCCGAACAGACGCGGCGCGAACAGCGGGAGGCCGCCGAGAAGCAGCGCGCCGAGCTCGCCGAGAAGGAGTCCGCACTCGCTGCCCAGCTGGCGAAGGTGCGCCAAGAGTTGCGCAGCACCGGCCGCGATTCCGCGGCATCGCCGCGCCGAGACGCTGACAAGGACAAGTCGGAGCGGGCGGCGATCCGGAAGTGGGCCGTGGCCACCGGGTACGAGGTACGGGACCGCGGCCGGATCTCCCGCGAGATCCGCGAGGCATACGCGGCGGCGACCGGGTCGGAGGTGACCCAGTGAACGCACTGGAGATTCTGCCGCCGGCCGTTGGCGCTTTGTCGCTGGTCGGGCACGTGTGGGCCGCGAAGGCGGTCTGGTCGCAGCGGACCCGGCTGGCCGAGGCCCGTCAGGGCGCGACCACGGATCCGCTGACCGGCCTGGCGAACCGTGCCGGTCTGACCGCCGCGCTCGACGATCTGGACGGCGAGCCCGTCGACCTGGTCCTGGTGGACCTGGACAAGTTCAAGCCAGTCAACGACACCTACGGCCACGCCGCAGGCGACCGGCTGCTGGTCGAGATCGCGGCCCGGCTGCGGGTGCTGGTGGAGGACATCGACGGCGCGGTCGTCGCCCGCGTCGGTGGTGACGAGTTCGTGCTGGCGGCCCCGTCGCCGGCGCCGCTGGCGCAGATCCTCGGCGCGGAGGTCATCCAGGCCCTGGCCGAGCCGATCGAGGTCTCCGACGGCATCACGGTGACGGTGACGGCCAGCGTCGGCGCGGTCCACGCGAGCGCCGGTGAGGACCGGGCTCGGGTCATGGCGGCGGCGGACGCCGCCGCGTACGAGGTCAAAGCGCGCGGCGGGGATGGCCTGGTGGAGCACTGCGTGCTCACCGAGCTGCCGGATGTGGAGCAGCGCCCGTTGCTGCGCCTGCGGGAGCTCGCCGCCGCCATGGCCACGCTGGGGGTGACCGCATGAGCACTGTGGCCACTCCCCCGAGCGGCACCGACCGCCCGATCGTCGCCCAGCTCGTCGAGCTGGCCGACCAGGGCACCGACCCGGCCACCTCCGGTCGCCTGACGCGTGCCGCGATCGTCCTGGTCGCGGCCGGGCCGGCCGCCGCCACGGTGGCTGTCGCTCACCGGTACGCCGAGCACACCGGCGAGGTGCCGGAGCAGCTCGTCTACTCCCCCGTCGTCGCTGTCGGCCTGGTCGGCGTGGTGCTGGCTGGCCGGCGGGTTGTCCGCTGGGTCGGCGAGCGCCGTCACCCTCTCGCGGTCGATGTCGACGAGGCCGACCTCGACTCGTACGGCCGGGAGCTGCTCGCGCAGGTCCGGGCTCGCCGTGGGGCGGTGTCGTGATGGCCGCGCTGCTGGTGGTGCGAGTGCACCTCGACTGGACCGCGCCGGGCCACTACGACCACGACCGGTCGCTGCCCTGCCGGGTCTGCAGCACCACCACCAAGATGCGCGACGCCAAGGGCGCCGCGTGCCACCAGTCGTGCGCCGAGGACGAGATTGCCCGGGAGTTGCTGGGCGCTGGTCGGGCGCTGATCACCGACGAGCGGGTGCCGGCACCGGCACCGGCTCAGAACCTGTTGGAGGTGGCGCGGTGAGCGTCGACCAGGACCACCTGACGTACCCGGCCGCCCCGCCGAAGTGGCGGGCGCTGGGCTGGGACGCGGAGTTCAAGCGCCACGGCGAGCTGCTCGTGCCGGCCGACGCGGTGACTGCCGCCGTCGAGGCGCCCACGGCGTTCGCCCCGGCCGTGGTGCCGGTGCCCGCCCCGGCGATGCCCGAGCCCGACCCGGAGCCGGAGCCCGAGGTGGAGCCGGTGTTCGAGGTGGAGCCGGTGGTGGAGGTGGCTCGCCGCCGCAGGCCGCGCCGGGAGGCCGGGTCGGCCGACGAGCTGCGTGAGCAGTTGGAGGAGGCCCGCGCGGTCATCGACGTGCGGCGTGAGGACGAGCGGGACCGCCGGGAGCAGGACGTCGAGCACCGGGTGGCCCTGGCCCGGGTTCAGGAGCGGGAGCGCACCGAGGCGCGCAAGCGTCGGGAGCGCGACCGGGACGCGACCGAGGAAGTGGAGCTGGCCGAGCTGTACCGGCGGGCGAAGCGCAGCGGGGAACGGGCGCGGATCCGGGCGGAGATCGACGGGTCGGCGGAGATGCGGGCGCTGCGGGTGGCCAAGGTGCGCAAGGTCGCGCTGCTGGCCGGCATCCCGGTGTTGGCCGCGTTCGCCTGGTGGTCGACCACCGGCGTGCAGGCCGGCGTGGTGCGGCTGCTCAACCTCGACGCCGGAACCGCCTCCTGGACGGCGGCATGGGGGGTGGAGCCCGCGCTGATCACCATCGTCGGGCTGATCATCATCGGTCGGGCGGTGCTGCGCGCCTCCGGCGGCAACGTCGACTGGAAGGCGGCCGTCGCCGAGTGGTCCGCGCTGGGCCTGTCGCTGGCGCTGAACATCGTCGGCGGCTGGCACGGCGGCTGGGACGGTCTGCTGACCGCTCTGCCGCACTCCATCGGCCCGCTCGGGTGCGCCGGCACGGCTTTCCTGATCGGGCTGTTCGACTCCTACGTCACCGCGGCCCGTCCGTGGGAGGGCGCGCCGCGGCTGGCCGACCTCAAGATCACGCCGCCGTCGGCGGCGGTCTCCGACGACGTCCGTACGGCGATCAAGCGCGGAAAACGCGGCCCGGCCAACGCCTCGGCGGACGGTCTTCCGGACGACGTCCGGACGCTCCTGACCGACGTGCAGACCGCCATTGAGGACGGCGTGCTCAGCGCCGACCCGTCGGGCTACGCGATCTACAAGCACGTGATGGGCGGCAAGGGCGACCGCGCCCGAGCCTCCAAGGCAGCCGCCCTGATCGCCGGCTGGCGACCCGGACTGCGCGCGGTCTGACCCGCCCGCTCCACCGAGCCGTCCGGGAGCGGCGATGCAGGCCACCGCCGCCCCCGGACCCCACCCGAACCGTCCACTCACACCATCAGGAGGTGATCTGGTGAGCGCCCTACCCGCCGAGAACAACTACCGACCGTCACCGGTGCCGCGAACTCCATTCCGGCGCGAGGCGGAGGTGATTTCTTTGGTTTCGCCGAGGCAGGAGGCCCTTCCGGCCCCTCCCCTACCGGAATCCAACCAGGACGAAACCGCACAAACCGAGCTGCCCTTTTCCGGCCCCAACTCCGGCACCGGAATTACTCTACGTGACATTCCGGGGGACTGGGACAGCGTCACCGCCGTCTGGACCGGCTCCCCCGAGTCGCTGTCCGACCTCGTCGAGCAGGCCACCCAGGCCCGCGAGGGCCAGGACGCCCACGCGATCGCGATGGCCTGCTGGGCCGTCCTGGTCCTCATCCCCCGCGGGCTGCTGCACCTGGCCTCGTGGGTCCTG
Organism: Micromonospora sp. NPDC050695; assembly: GCF_040654415.1. Classification (NCBI taxonomy): domain Bacteria; kingdom Bacillati; phylum Actinomycetota; class Actinomycetes; order Micromonosporales; family Micromonosporaceae; genus Micromonospora; species Micromonospora sp. NPDC050695. The sequence continues at coordinate 17,465 of NZ_JBFAHZ010000044.1, read as the reverse complement.
GCCCACCCCCTGCGCACCGTGGCCGTCGCCGCGGTGGCCGCCGTCTTCATCGCAACCCTGTAAGGAGCCTGTCATGACCAGCGCAGCCCTCGTGCTCCTGGGCGTCGTCTACATCGCCCTGGCGGTGTTCTTCCACTTCACCCCTCGCCTGCGGGTCCTCGCGGGCCTGATGGTCGGTGGACTGCTCGCCGGTTCCATCGTCACGCAGATCAACAAGTGGCTCGCCAGCGGCATCAGCGAGATTGCCGATCCGATCGGCGACTGGATCGGCCAGGACACCAAGCAGGTCGCCGTGGCCATCCCCAGCGCGCTGGGACTCGCCCTCGGGATCATCGTGGTGGTGTTCCTGCGCGGCAAGGGCGGCAAGGCCGGCGGCGCGGGTAAGGGCGCCGCCGGCGGCAAGGGCGCCGCTGGCGGCGGTGGCGGCGGGGGCTTCAAGAAGCACCTGCCGCACGTCGCGCTGGCCTGCGCGCTGCTGCTGCCGATGGTCATCGGCGGTCTCGGCGAGACGATCCGGGACGTGGTCCAGTGATCTATTTCGACATCCTGGTCTACCTCGCGGTGGCGAAGGTCATCGTGCTGCTGTGGGAGGACGCCTCCTACGCCGCACGGGGCAAGCAGTCCCCGCGCCGGCAGGCACGCGCCCGCCAGCAGGCCGCCGCGCAGAAGGCCACCGCAGACGGCCCGGCCGGGGCGAGCGCCCCGGCCGGCGCCGGCCGGACCGGAAGCACCGTCGCCGCTGCGGACGGCTACTTCGCCGGGCTGATCGAGGACGCCACCGAACGGGCTCGGGCCCGCCGCCGCCGCGCGGTGGCCCGCAAACGCGGCACCAAGGCCGTCGACGGGGTCGTGACCGACGCCGACGATGACGGCCGCTGGTACGCCGACTGCGACCACTGCGGGTGGGCCAGCCGCCCGTTCCGGATCGAGGCCAACGCCCAGGGCGCCGGCCGGGAACACACCCGCACCGCGCACCCCGAGCAGTACACCGGTGAGCCCGAGCCCGCCCAGGGCAGTGGTGCCGGCGCTGATTCCGTCGAATCGGCCGACGACGGTGCGGGCGAGCAGACGCCGGGCCGGCCGGTGCTGCGGGTCATCCCCGGTGGCGCCCAGGACGCGGCACCGCCGGCGGGCCAGCAGCCGGCAGCGGCGTCGCAGCCGGCGGCCAGCGCCCCGTTTCCCCCGGCACCGAAGCTGACCACGAAGGAGTGGCCGCAGCGGTTCCACCACACCAAGTGCGACCGGTGCGGGAAGACCAGCGTCACCGCCGAGATGCCGCGCCGCTGCCCGAGCTGCGGCGCTGACGACAGCCGGCTGCAGGCCGTGCCCGACCCCGCTCCGGCACCGGACGTGCCCACATTCCGGTGGCGGTGCCCGACGTGCGACGCCACCGAGACCGGGTTCGCCACCCGCCCCGCCGCCGACGCCGCAGCGGCCAAGCACACCTGCCCTCCGAAGGAGGCCCCCACCTACTACTGGCGATGCCCGAAGTGCCGCGCCTACGGGTCGGGTTTCGCCTCGAAGGCCGGCGCTGAGGCAGCGGGCGCCCAGCACACCTGCGTGACGGCGACCGACACCGCCGCGCCGACCACGCCGGCGGACGCCCCCGCCCCGACCACGCCGGCCGACACCCCCGCGCCGAGCGCCCCGGCCGATCGGGAGCGGCTGCGCACCGAGCTGTACGGCAAGTGCGCCTACCGCGAGGTCCGCGAGGGCCACCCCGACAAGTGGTGCGACAACCCGGTCGACGGCAAGGACCCGTACTGCGGCGAGCACCGCCAGACGACCACGCCGGACCCCGCCGCCACCGAGGCGAGCGCCGCGCCGGCCGCGACCCCACCGGCGGCCGAGGCGGACCAGCCGGTCGAGCAGCACTACACCCGGTGCGCGGCCTGCGGCCTCGTCAACGGGCCGACCCAGAGGTGGCCGTTCCACTGCCCCCGCTGCGGGGCCGGGGACGACCAGCTCCACCCGGCGAACGACCTCGCCGGCGACATCGAGGGCATCCGCACGGGCTTCGAGTTCGAGCTCTGCTCGTCGTGCGGCAAGGACCTCGACGCCCACGACATCGTCGTGGGCCCGTTCGGCCGCCCTCTGGCCATGTGCCGCTCGGAGGGGGTCGACGGCGACCAGGGGACGGGCATCCGGCCCAGCCCCATGACCAACAGCTACACCGATCTGAAGGAGATGACCGTGAATCTGGAAGCCACTGGCCCTGAGGAGATCCGCGCGGCGTTCACCGCGGCCGCCGAGGCCGCCGGGGAGAACGCCGAGACCGTCAGCGGGATCGCCGGGGTCATGACCGAGGCCGCCGACCGCTACGAGGGCCTGGACATGGCCGCGTCGACCGTCGGGCACCTGCGCGACGCCGCCGAGCAGTTCGCCTCCGCGGCGGCGGCGCTGAACAGCGCCCATGAGGAGCTGCAGGCCGCCCTGAGCGACTTCAACAGCAAGGACGGGGCGGTGGCCGAGGTCGTCGCCGACGCCGGCGGCAACGTCGCCAGCAAGGAAGTCCTGGTCGGCTGACCAACACCCCCCGGGCCCCGGGGCGCGCACCGCCCCGGGGCCCACCCCCACCCCCTCGAACCAACCCCCTGCCAGCCCCGCACAGAGGAGCCCGCGATGTCGACCCGGACCGCTGAAGAGATCCGCGCGGACCGCACGGCCGCGCTCGGCCGCGCCCTGACCGCCCTGCTCGCCGTCACCGCCTACGCCCTGGCGTGGATCATCAAGCGCAGCTGGCGGCGGCTGCTGCCGGTCTACTGGGTCGCCGCGGAGCTGGCCCTCGCATGGGTGGCCGGGCCCCTCGGGCTGTCGTGGCAGACCGTCGGGATCGTCGCCCTGGCCATCGCCGCCACCGCCGCCGGCTGGAAGGCCCGCTCCCGTACCGTGCGTGCGTGGCGGGCCGCGATCGCCGTGGTGCTCGGCGGGTGCGCCGTGGCGACCGTCGCTGGGGGCGGCCCGGCCGCGATGGCCGCGCACCCCACGCTGACCATCGCGGTGCCGGCCCTGCTGGGTGCGGTGCTGGGGTGGCCATGGTGGCACCACCTGCGACACCACACCCCGCCGCCCGCGCCCGCGCCGGTGCTGGCCGCCGAGCCCGCCGACGTGATCGACCCGCTGACCGCGCACTGGCAGCGCCGCTGGGAGCGCGAGGTGCTCGCCGCGAAGGTGTGCGAGGGCACGAACCTCATCCAGGCGATCGAGCCGCGCCCGGGTGTCACCGAGGCCCTGGTGCGCCTGACCCCCGGCACGAAGCCCGGCCCGCTGTTCAAGTCCGGCCCGGACGTGGAGGTCGCCCTGGACCTCAACGAGGGCGCGATCGGCTGGCGCTCCACCGGCAAGCGGGCATGGGTGCGGGTGGTCCTGGTCGAGCGGTCCTACATCGAGGGCGGCGTGACGTGGACCGGCCCCACCTACAACGGCGGCCGCTTCGAGATCGCCCGATTCGCCGACGGCTCCCCCGGCAACTGGATCGCGTCCCGGCCCAACTACGGGGTCCTCGGCGGCCTGATCGTCGGCTCCACCGGAGCCGGGAAGTCCCGCGCACTCGGCGCGCTGATCGCGAACCTGCTCGAAGGCGGCGTCCAGGTCGCCGTCGGCGACCCGCAGAACGGCCAGTCCCTGCCCGCGTGGAAGGACGCCGTGGACTACCACCCGGGCGTCGACAAGAGCGCGCTGCTGGGCCGCCGGGTGCACGCCGAGGTGATGCGCCGCGCCCAGCTGCTCGGCGACGCCGGCGTCGAGGCCTTCGACGAGAACGACCCCCGCGTCAAGGCCCTCGGCCTGCGCGCCCTCGTCGTGATTATCGACGAGTGCCAGCTGATCCTGATCCCGAACACCCCGCTGGTGGCGTTGATCGAGCAGGCTGCCGAGACGATGCGCAAGACCGGCGTCGGCATCGTTCTGGCCACCCAGCTGCCGCAGATGAAGTCCCTCGGCGGGTCGGTGCGGCTGCGTGACGCCGTGGTCGCCGGCAACGCCCTGATCCTGCGCCTGTCCAACCGAGGTAGCGGTACCACGATCCTGCCCGACGACTTCGTCGGTGACCCGTTCGCCCTGCAGGCCGAGATCGACGGGAAGACCACCGCCGGCATGGGCTACCTGCGAAACGGCGGCCGCGTCGGCATGCTCTGCCGCGTTCCGCACCTCGACGAGGCCGCCGCCGCCGCTGCCGCCCCCCGTGTGCCGGTGCGGTGGAACGTGCCCGAGGTCGACCCCAAGAGCCCCATCGTGCTGCCCGGGTACCGCGCCCCCGCCAAGACGGCCATGACCACCCCCGGCGGCGGTAGCGCCGTGGACAAGCTGCGCGCCGCGTTCGGCGCCGGCCGCAAGACCAGCACCGCAGTGGTGGAGCAGGAAGCCCCGCAGACCAGCGCCGAGTGGGTCCTGGCGTGCCTGCGCCGCGGACCCGCCTCCGCGCAGGCCCTGCTGGACCGCCCCGACTGCCCGGTCAACCAGTCGCAGCTCTACGCCCTGCTGACCCGGCTCAAGGACGCCGGCCGGATCAGCCCACCCGCCCAGCGCAACGGCCCCTGGACCATCTCGGCCTGACCGCCGCCGTGACAGCCGACCGCACCGGGGTCGGCTCTCGCGGCGGCCGCCAAGCCCACCTGAGCCCTGCCGTGCACCACCCGGTCCGGACAAGGAGAACCCCCCGATGGCCAGCACCGCCCGCCGCCCCCGCAAGAAGCAACCCGAGGTCGACCACGCCGGCGAGTTCGCCCGCTGGTGCGCTGCGGCCACCCGGGCCACCTGGCACGGCACCGCACGCGGCGCCGGCCGGCTCGCCCGCAAACTGCCCAGCCCGCACCGCACCCCCGGTGTCGACCTGCCCGGCCACGACACCGCCGGCCTCGCGCTGCTGATCACCGGCGTCATCACCGCGGCCGCCGTGTGGACCCACCCCGCCGGCCTGCCCGGCCGGATCCTGGGCATCCCGGCCGACATCACCGAGGGGCTGCTCGGCCACCTCGCCATCGCCGCACCGGCACCGCTGATCTGGCTCGCCATCCAGGCCATGCGCCACCCCGCCGGCGCGCACACCGTGCGGATTCTCGCCCAGGCCGCTGGCATCCTGCTGACCGCCACCGGCCTCGCCGGCCTGCTGGACCTGGCCGCCACCGGCGCGGGCGGGCTGCTCGGCCAGATCACCGGCGGCCTCGACGCGGTGGTCAGCGCGTGGGGCGCGATCCCGGTGCTGCTCGGCCTGGTCGCCGCCGGGCTCACCGCCACCACCGGCATCACCCCGGTCGCCGTGGTGGCCACCCTCGCCGCCGCCCGCCGCCGCCCGGCCCCGCCCGCCGACGTCGACGACGACTTCGACCGGTTCGACGACGTCGACCCCGACGACGACCTCGACGTGCCGCCCGCCCCGCGCCCGAGCACCGCAGCGGCGGCGCGACCGGCCCCGGCCCCGGTGGTCAATTCCGCGGAATCCATGCCTCGCCCGCCCCTGCCGCGCCACCAGCCCACCGTGGCCACCACAGCCGCGCCGACGGCCGCCGCAGCGCCCGTGACGACGGGCGGCTACCAACTACCGCCGCTGACCGTCCTGGCCGCCGGCGACCCGCCGCAGCGGCGCACCGTGGCCACCGACACCGTCAAGCAGGACCTGCAGGGCGTCCTGGACGACTTCAAGGTCGCGGCGAAGGTGTCCGGCGCGCGTCGCGGGCCGACCGTCACCCGCTACGAGATCACCATCGGTCCCGGCGTGAAGGTCGAGAAGGTCATCGGCCTGGCGCGCAACTTCGCCTACGTCGTCGGCCAGCCCGAGGTGCGGCTGCTCTCCCCGATCCCCGGCAAGAGTGCCGTCGGCGTGGAGGTACCCAACCCCGACCGCGAGATCGTGACCCTCGGCGACGTCATCCGCTCCCGCGCCGCCCGCGACGGGCACCGCCTGCTCGTCGGCCTGGGCACAGACATCGACGGCAAGGCCGTCACCGCGAACCTGGCGACCATGCCGCACCTGCTCCTGGGCGGCGCCACCGGCGCCGGGAAGTCGGGCTGCCTGAACACCCTGCTCGTGTCGATCCTGACCCGGGCGACGCCCGACGAGGTGCGGCTGCTGCTGATCGACCCCAAGCGCGTCGAGCTGACCGCCTACGCCGGCATCCCCCACCTGGTCACCCCGATCGTCACCAACCCGCGTAAGGCCGCCGAGGCCCTGGACTGGGTCGTGCAGGAGATGGACCTGCGCTACGACGACATGTCCCTCGCCGGCGTACGCAACATCGACGACTTCAACCGCAAAGTCCACGCCGGGCAGATCACCGCCACCGCGCCCAGCGGACGCGCCCTCAAGCCGTACCCGTACCTGGTGGTGGTCGTCGACGAGCTGGCCGACCTGATGATGGTCGCCCCCCGCGACGTCGAGGACGCGGTCGTGCGGATTACCCAGCTCGCCCGCGCCGCCGGCATCCACCTTGTCCTCGCGACCCAGCGCCCTTCGGTGGACGTGGTGACCGGGCTGATCAAGGCCAACGTGCCGTCTCGGCTCGCGTTCGCCACCAGCTCCCTGACCGACTCCCGGGTCATCCTCGACCAGCCCGGCGCGGAGAAGCTGCTCGGCAAGGGCGACGGCCTGTTCCTGCCCATGGGCGCGTCCACGCCGGTCCGGATCCAGGGCGCGTGGGTGTCCGACGCCGAGGTCACCGCCGTCGTCGAGCACTGGCGCGGCCAGGCCGCCCCCGGCGGGCAAACCGCCACGCCGGCCACCGTGGCGCCGCCGGCCGCCGAGGCCCCGGCGGGCCCGGCCGTGGACACCACGGTCATTGGCGGGCTCGACGACGACGAGCGGGCTCTGCTGCGCGAGGCCGCCGAACTGATCGTCACCAGCCAATTCGGCTCGACCTCGATGCTGCAACGCAAGCTGCGCATCGGCTTCGCCAAAGCCGGCCGGCTCATGGACCAGATGGACCAGATGCGCGTGGTCGGCCCCTCCGAAGGCTCCAAGGCCCGCGACGTGCTCGTCGCCGTCGACGAGCTGCCCGACCTGCTCGCCGCCCTCGGCGGCGACTCCCCCACCGACACCACGGACAGCACCGACGCGACGGTGCTGCCCTTCCCCCGCAGCGGCGCCCGCCGCTGATCGGTCCACGAGACGAAGGAGAGCCCCAGTGCACACCCCCACCTCCAGCGAGCAGGACCTCGCCCCCATCGACCACATCCGCGCCACCGAGGCAGGCACCGGCCGCTGGCGGGCACTGACCGACTGGTGGCGCGACAACCGCACCACGCTGTTCATCCGCGACAACTGGCCGCTCGGCGCGGTCGCCCTGGCCGCCCTCGCCCTGCTCAGCGTGCTGCTGTGGGCGATCTGGGTCATCGTCCCCAAGCTCATCGGCGGTATCGACGCCGGCCTCGACGCTACCGGCGCGTGGATTGCCGGCGGGCCGATCACCCACAGCATCTCCGACCCAATGCGCGCCTACCTCGACACCCACACCGCCGGCCTGCCCGCCACCGGCCGCGACCTGTGGATCACCTGGCTGGTCGCCCTCGGCGTGCTCTACCTCGGCGCGCTGACCGGCTCCACCTACGCCCGCATCGGCTGGGCCGCCATCGGCGCGCTCACCGCGGCCGCCGTCTACACCGGCGCACCCGCCGGAGCCGGCCCGGCCGCCGCCGGGCTGACCGCCGCGGTGTGGCTGACGCTGTCCCTGCCCGCCTACGCCGCCAGCAGCGGCCCCTCGCTCGGCGACATCCTGGACAGCCTCACCGACCGGCGGGCCCGCCGCACGGTCGCCGACACCACGTACTGACCCAACACGGCGGGCGGCCCACGCCTCCTACAGCCAGGGCCGCCCGCCAACTCCACATCCGCATCAGACGAAGGAGTTACCCCCTATGGTGCCCGATCCGGGTGACCCGACCTACCTCGGCGCGGCCTACGCCAGCGACCTTCGCGGCCAGCACCGCCACTTCCAGATCCCCACCGCCGGCGCGCACGCCGTGCTCGTGCAGATCTCCACCAGCCTCGCCGACAGCACCTCCCGGTGCACCGGCTGTGGCACCACCGACCGCGACTTCTCCGACCTGGAGATCCTCGCCCGCGCCGGCGCGCACGCCTCAGCGTGCGGCCGGGGCACCGTCACCGCCGCTCTGGACGCCGAGGTCGCCACCGTCCGCGCCGAGCTGGCCCGCATCGACCCCAAAGCCAGCGGCTACCTGCAGATGGCCGGGGTGCTGCTCGGCGCCGGCCTGGCCGTGCTCGGCGGCGCGGGAGCCGGCGGTCACCTCCCCCCGTCCGCGCTGCGGGCCGGCGCGGTCACCGCCGTGGTGGTCCTGGTTGCGGTGGCGCTGCTTCTGCTGGCCAGCCGGCCGCGCTTGGGTGGTGATTTCGGATTCGTGGCCTACGCCGATGCCGACACCGCCCAGGACGTCCTGGCCCGCATCGCGGGCGGCGACGCCGACCAGGTCCCGCAGATGACGCCGCTGACCCGCGCCCGCGAGCTGTGGTGGCTCTCCCGCGCCACACGGGCCAAGTACAACGCGATCGCTCACGCGGTACCGCTGCTGCTTGCCGGATACGTCGGCGCGGCCGTCACCGCCGCCTTGGCGATCTGGGGCCGGTGAACACGATGATCCGCCCACAGTTCGCCACCGCCGTCCTCGGTACCACCGACGAGTACCGGCTCGACATCGTCACCGACCCAGAACCGGACAACCCCCAGGCCGTCAGCTACTTCACCGCCAGCGACCCCGAGACGGCGAGCCGGCAGGCGATGCGGCTACTCGCCGCCGTCGACGGCCCCGCCGACCGTTACGGCGAGTTGTACGCCCACGACGGCGACAGCGGTGCAGTCCACTTCGAAACCATCCATCTTCCTGAATGATCATTCATTGCGCGCGAATAGGCGGCCTGAATCGTCGGGCCGCCTATTCGGCGACATGTAGGCGAATCCTTTTGCCTCATAAGCCCGCCTGGCTTGTGGGAGTATGTCCAGATTTTGACCCCGGGTCCACACAGGACTGTGCGGGTTCGCTGGATTCGAAGCGTGTTGGGGTGCCTGCGGCGGTGAGAGTCACCGTAAGATCCACGGGTCATGCCCCTGAATTGATCTTGAGGGAGCGTCAGCGCTCAACCACCACTAACTCCATAAAAAAACAGAGCCCCAGACCCCGATCGTTTGGCCGCGGGAAGGGTCTGAGGCTCTCAACAAGCTCGGAGGACACCATAGCACCCACCTCCGGGCTGGGTGCACTTTTGTCTCTGAACACGGTTACTGCGTGTCGCGGCGACGCCTGCCTGCGCCCAGTCCCCTCCTCGTTACGTGCCACCACCGGTGACGTCGTCACCCTGCGCGCGCACCACCATTACGCCACGTTGTCCCATGAGCGGCCGAGCCGCCGCCGGACTGCGGCGGATCTTGGCCCGGGACGTAAGCCCGTCGGGTCTGCGACGGTGCCGCGATGATCACGGCAACCCACCGGGCGTTGGACCCGGACCGCGTGGCGGTGCTCGGCTTCTGCCCCGACTGCTATGCCACCAGTGCGGCCGTGCTCGTCGTACCCGGTCAGCACCGCTGCCGGGCGCACCTGGTCGACCAGCGTCTGCTGGTCGAGACCACCGCCGCCGGGCAGGCCCGCCTGGTGGCCCCTCCCGGGGCCCGCCGCCGCCCGGTCTACCCGACCGGTGTTCAGGTGTCGTGTGTGTCCTGTGCCGCTGCCGGCCGGGACAAGCAAGGCCTGCCGCGTGACGGTGCTGGCTCGGATCCGCTGTGCATGTCCTGCTGGCGGGGACGCACCGACCGCCGAGACGCCGCCCAGCGGCACCACCTGATCGCCGCCCTGCGCGATCGCCTCGACGACGTCCAGGACGTCGTCGACACCGGATGCGCCGCCTGCGGTGAGCCCGAGCCGGTGGCGACCTGCTGGCTGTGTGGGTACTCCTACCTGGAGCAGGCCCGCGCCGATCACGCCCACGCGCAGGCGCTGGAGGCCGCCGCCGTCGACGAGCACTTCGCGCAGCTCGCCGAGACGGCGGAAGCCCGCGAGCGGGTCGACGAGCTGACCGCGTGGATCCAGCGCCTGATGGAGACGCTGAGCGCGTTCGACGCCGGCGACAGTTGGGGTCGGCCGGTGTGGATGCTGGCCGACCTACTCGCCCGCGACGCCGCCAGCCGTGCCAGCCGCCGGGGCCGACGATCCGCGTTGGGCCGGGTGGGCGCGGTGCTGGCCGTCGACTCTGACCGCCGCTCCGGCCGCCGCGCCATGCCCGGCCGCGCCCAGACCGCCATGCTCGCCGGCTGCGACTCCACCCGCCCCGTGACGGACGCCTGGCGCCGCGCCGAGGCCCTGGGCTGGCACACCCGCGTTGAGCAGGGCCGCCGCCTCAGCTACGCCGAGCGGTGCGCCACCGGCCGCGCCCAGGCGCGGGCCGTCTTCGACATCACCCCGCTACACCGAGGCGACACCGCCGCCCAGACGGCGCACGTGCCGGCCGCGCTGACCATCCTGGCCGAGCTGCTCGACCACGCCCGCGCGCTGCTCACCGAGGCGCAGGAGTGCGTCGACGAGCTGGACGCCCGCGCCGGCGGATGGGTCGACCACCGCGAGCGCGTGCGCCGTCACCAGATGCGCCAAGCGGTGGCCACCGCCCGCGATCACGCCCGTGACCAGGCCGAGAATTTCCGCACCCCCCACACGGTGTCTCAAGGTATGAGTGTTTACTCCAGCTTGTCTCGGGGTCTGCTGATTCCACCGCCAATCGCCCACTCTCACGTCGTGGCAGGCCGGCGGAGCCGGAGGAAGATTGGCGCTTCGCGCTCACCGATAACGAGTGGGCGAAATTTCGGGGTTGTCGGGTCACGTCCTGTAGGGCGTCCTAGGCCGGTCCAGGTGGTGTCTGAGCGCCGACGACGGTCTCGCCCACGTCCTGAGTGGGCAGAGTGGGCGTACGACCTGGCACGGGCACTACGAGGCCACTGGCGTTGGCTGGCCGACGCTCCCCTGCCGCGTGTGGCTGCCACCCTCGGTGCCGCGCTCAGCCACGAGTGGACTGCCGAGGTGCTGACCACCTGGGCTAGCCGGCAGCGCCCTCGGCCGCTGCTGTCCGCGCCTCGCGATCCGGTCGCCTACCTCAAGGCGATCCTCGAAGACGTCCTCACCGGTCCCGACGCACCACCGAACCCGGCCGCCCGGCACGCCGGCCACCGGCGTGCAGCCGTGGTCACCGACGCCGAGACCCGGCGGGCCGACCGCGCGTCCTGGTGCGGACGCTGCGACCGGCACCGCCGGATCGAGGTCGACGACCATGACCAGGTCGTGCCCTGCCCTCGCTGCTCTGGCGTGGACAATGGCGTCACCGCGGCCCGCGCGGCCGCCGTCGAGCGCGACTGGCCTGAGGTCCCCCAGCCCGGATCAGGCATCATGCCGGAACGTTGCTGACCCGACGCCCAGCGATGCCCGCACCCCCGGCGCGCTGGGCGCTGGGCGCTCAGCGTTGGCGGTGCCACTGACCCGAGGTCGCTCGGCCCTGGACTCCGCCTCACCGGATGGTCAGAAGAGTGGCTTGACTACTTTGCGCGGTCTTCGAATGCGTGTGGCGGCACCCTAAGCTCAGGGTGCCGCCACACGTGTGGGTCGGTTGACGTTCTATGCGTCGGTGTTTGCCGCTGGTCCATGCAGTAGGAGATCAGCCAAGGCTCGCAGGGCGTCTGGCTCCAGTTCTGCTCGCAGAGACTCGGCGATTTTGTCAGGGGTGCCACCAAGGCGTCGGATGGCAGATGCGGCAGGAGACCTTCGCGTAGGCGTGCTGCGCGGGTTGACGTCACCGCCGACTTCAGGCTCGTTAACCGCGGTTAACTCGGGCTCGGTGGTGGGCCGCTGCCGCTGCCGCAACTCATCGAGCTGCTTTTCAGGCGGTAGCTGATGGAGATCTCGCACATCCCGCAACGGCACCTCGCCAGCCCTGAGCATCGACTGAACCTCCAGTGCCAGCTTTAGCAGGTTGAGCCGTTGCGTTACCCAGGCAGGAGTGCGAGAGAGTCGAGCGGCTGCCGCCTTGGCGGTTCCGCACTCCTGCGCCAGTAGCTGTACGGCCCGAGCCTCCTCAATGGGGTCCAGGTTCTCGCGATCGAGGTTCTCGGCAGCAGTGGCGCTGACCCACGCCTCCCTGCTGTCGGCCAAGCCGTTCTTGACCACGATGTCGAGGTTCGGCTGTTCCGCCATCAGGGCCGCTGCGCGACGCCGGCCGCCGGTCACTTGAACCCAGATGGCGCTACCGATCGCCGTTGCGTGTTCGGGGTAGATCCGCAGGAACGCCTCTCGCGCCACTACGGCACATGGCTGGAGCTGGCCGTTCGTCCGCAGGGAGTCCGCGATGCTCTGGATCTTGGCCCGGTCGGAAGCCAGGTCCCGAGTGTTGAGTGGATTCGCAGCGACCTGATGCACGCGAGCGGTACGCGGAGCCGACTCGACAAAGGCCGGCACCCGGGCTTCGGGAAGCACTGGCTCATCCGCGAGGTCCGACAGGTTGACACGCTTGCCCGCCACCTCAGACCTCCTGCAGGTTCGGCACGCCAGGCTGGCTCGGGATCGTCGCCACCCCGCCGTAGCCCATCTCCAGAGCCAGGCGGAAGAAGTCCTCGCGAGCCTCCATCGCGGTCCGGTTCTTGGGATACTGCGTGACTACCAAGCCCTCGGCAGAGGCGCGGGAGTGCAGCTTGTACCGCCTGACAACCGTGTTGCACATCGGCCAGCCCTTGCGCTGGATGAACTGCGCGGTCTGCTGAAGATCGGGAAGCCCGTCCCGCGGATCCCAGCTGTTGACGACCACGCGGTATGGAATCCCGCGCGGCGCGATGACGGACTCGATCGTCCGGGCGGTCGGGTCGTAGCAGAGGGGCTCGGGCACCATCGGCACCAGGACGTCGTCGCCCTCGTCGAGCACGGCTTGAAGGATCCGCTCATCTTCGAGCGAGCCCGGGGTGTCGACGAAGATGTGCTCGTAGTGCAGGTTCCGCAGCTTTCGGAGATCACGGGGATCTTCGATCTGCGCGAAGTCGAACGGCAGGCCACCCTGGCGTTCTACCCGTCGAGACCACCAGACCGAAGAAGCCTGCGGGTCAGTAGACGCAACCATGACCGGACTCTCCGGGTCGCCGATAGCCTCAGCGGTCTTCTGCAGGATCGGCTCGGGATTGACCAGGACGTCGTAGGTCACCGCCCCGAGGTTCACGGCGAGCGTGGTCTTGCCGACGCCGCCTTTCTGGTTGGCGATGACATGCACCTGAGTCATGCGGGGCTCCATTCCGTGTGCTTCCCGGGGCCGGGTATGGCCGCGCGGTACTTCGGATGCCCGTCATGCTAGGGCCGACCTCGCCCTGCTCAGTAGCCCGGTCCAGCTCGTGTCGCTGATTAACCGCGGTTAACCGCCCGAGGTTTCCTCGTCCGGAGGCGACCTGGTTGACCCGCCCCGCAGGCGTCCGCGAGGGACACTGCTTGCCCTTAAGTATCAAGAGTTCTAGAGTGGTTGATGTGAGTCGGTATCTGGAAATTGCAAACGACCTCCGGCGGCGGATCGCCGCAGGGGAGTGGCCCATCGGCGCCCGGCTGCCCGGCATCGCCGAGCTTCAGGACGCCTATGGCGCCGCTCTTAACACCATCCGAGCCGCCGAACAGGTGCTTCGCCAAGAAGGTGTCCTGCGGATCAGCGCGGGTCAGGGAGCCTACGTCCTGGCTCTGCCGCAGGCCGGATCGGAAGCCAACGTGCTCGACGCTCTGTACGCCGCGCGGGACGCGGTCGCCTCTGCCATCAACCTGGTCGAGCGGCAGCAGGAATCCCGCAACTAGATCGCGGGGCGGCCTCAGCCTGGACAGCATCCCGGCCGCCCCGCTTTAACCCCCGAAGGAGCCGCCCCATCATGCCTGATTCCCCGGAATCGACCGATCAGTACCAGCCGCCGGTGGCCGCGGTCGCACCGATGCGCTCACACGCGGTGCCGCTGTCGTCGGTGGTGACCCATCCCGCCAACCCGCGCAAGGTTCTGAACGACCTGGGGGAGCTGGAGACCTCGATTCGCGAGGTCGGCGTGATCCAGCCGCCAGTTGTGCTGCCCGCATCGCGGGTTGCCGCCGCATGGCCGGCCCACGCGGAGAAGCTTGCCAATGCCGCGTGGGTGGTGCTGGTGGGTGCCCGGCGGCGTACGGCGGCCGGCAACGTCTACGGTGACGATCCGGACGCCACCCTGGACGTGTTGGTGCGCGAGGACGCGATCGCCGACGACCCTCTGGCGCAGCTGGACGTGATGACCGCCGAGAACGTGGCCCGGTCGCCGCTGAGTCCGGTGGAGGAGGCCCGAGCCTTCGCCGAGCAGGAGGCCGCCGGCCGCACGCAACGCGACATCGCGGCGAAGGTCGGCTGCTCCCAGTCGCACGTCTCCAAGCGCCTGAAACTGCTCAGGCTGCCCGAAGCGCTGCTGGCCGAGCTCGAAACCGGCCGCGCCCCCGACGACGAGGATCAGGAGCCGGCCGGCCGGGCGAAGAAGAAGCAGCCCCTGCAGATCAAGGACGCGCTCGCGTTCGTCGACGCCGCCGGCGACGACCAGGAGCTGATGCTGGCCGCGTACCGGCTGAGTCAGGACAGCCGATACCACCACTGGTCCGCCGCGAACCTGGTTTCGGAGGTGCGCCGCCAGCAGGAGCGGCAAGCGGTCGTTGACGCCGCGAGTAAGAAACTGGCCGCCGAAGGTGTCCCGGTCATCGACCCGACCCAGCAGTTCGGCAACGACTCCTGGCAGTACCATCTGGAAGGGGCCAAAGCCATCGCGGCGGCCCGCAAGGCCGGTGCCCTGGCCGCCGGGGTCGACTCCTGGGGCAGCGTCACCTACTACTCGACGGCCGGGAAGCCCAAGAAGGCTGACAACCGCAGCGCCGCCGAGCAGCAGCGCATCACCGATGAGCGGGAGCGCCGCAAGGCGATGACCGCCCGTGGTGAGGCCGCCGCCGTGTTGGCCGCCCGCGCCCCGAAGCTGCCCCAGACGGCTGCGGACATCATCGACGCGTGGCTGTGGGCGCCGGGCAGCGAGTGCGCGCAGCTCGCCCACAAGTGGTTGCTCGCCGCCGGCGTCGGCCCGGATCCGACATTGCCGAACTACCAGTGGTGGGAACAGGTCCGTCGCGCTGGATGGACCGTGCGGGTGCACGCCGCGCACGCTCTTGGCCTCGCTCGGCGTGAGGTTCAGGCCCGCGGCACTCATCGGGTGTGGAACGAGGGCGACGCGGCGTGGCTGGCCCGCCTGGTCGAGCAGGCCGGTTACACCCCGAGCGCGTGGGAGCAGGCCCGCCTCGACGCCATTGACCCGCCCGAGAGTGAGCCGGCCGCCCCGGCCGGTCCGCAGCGGATCTCGCTGTCCTTCGACGACGACGACGCGTGCTGCTGGCTGCTGCACTACGACTCGCAGGTTGACGAGCCGGCCGCGTACGCCGAGCACCTCAGCGACCCCGATGGCGTTCACGCCGCCCAGGCGTGGGCGGCCGAGGGCCTGGCCGACCGGTATGGCATCGAGGTCACCGCCTGGGCCGAAGGGCAGCTCCTGCCCGGCCGGCCGGCGTACCTCGCCGTGCACGCCGGCGACCCGACCGCTGCGGCGACGGGCGGGTGTGGGCCGGTGGGGGAGTGGCGGCTGCTGCACGACCCGGTCGACGACGCCTGGCTGCTGTTGGCCGACGACAAGCCCCACGCCGACCACGACGCCCTGGGCGCCGCCGACGTCGACCAGGCGTGCACGTGGGCCACCGGTGTGCTGACCGACGCCGGCGTGACCTGCCACAGCTGGTCCGGCCGGGCCGACGGCGCGACGCTCGAGTACGTGGCCGACCTGACGGGGCAGTGCTGATGATCGTCGAGGCGAGCGGCCCGGATGAGATCCGGGCCGCGTTCGCCGCCGCGATCGAGGCGGCGGGGGAGCGGGTCGACGAGGTCGGCGGGATCGCCGGTGTGCTCGACGAGGCCGCTGATCGGTACGAGTCGCTGGACATGGCCCCGCGCTTGGGTAGCTGTCCCAGCCCGCCAAATATTTGATCTTGGTATGCCCCGGCGCGCCGCGGGGTGACGGCGGAGGAGGGCGTCGTGTTGGCTGACGGCCGGTGGGCCGGGCCGGGTGTGGGCGGGTTACGCGGTGATCTGGCTGGCGAGGCGCAGCCGGTCGTTGTAGATGCGGTACGCCTTGCGGTCGGCGGAGGACGCCCCGTCGGTGTTGAGTGTGGCCGCGGCGGCCAGCATGGCGTGATGGACCTCGGGCAGTGCGGTGACGTGCAGGCTGTAGCCCTGACCGCGCCGGACCGTACGCCCGCGACGCAGGGCGTGTTGCTCGGCTTCGGCGAGGTCGGTGTGGTCGGCGAGGTGCTGGGCAAGCTTGCCGGGAATCTCTACACGGACCGCTTGCGCTGTGGTTGCGGCGGGTGCGGGCTGGTCGGGTTGATTGGGCAGCAGATCGGCGATCGCGGTGCGGATCGCGCCGCGGCTGACGTTGTGCTCGCGGGCCAGGGCGGCGATGCTGGCCCCGTTCCGGTACGCCTGGCGGATCTGGTCGGTTACACCGAGCTGGGCGTGCCGGGGACGCCGGCCGGAGATCGTGCCGCTGGCCCAGGCCGCGGCGAGTCCTTCGCGGGTGAGTTCGTTCTGCAGGTCGCGTTGGAACTGCCCGACGGAGACGAGCACGTTGACCAGCATGGTGGTGGTCGCGTCGGTGGCGGCCAGGTCGGTGATGTTCGACAGGGCGCCGGAGAGCACACGCAATGTCACCTGGTGCTGCTGGCACCAGGCGCGCAGGGCGAGGATGTCGGCCAGGTCGCGGCACAGCCGGTACAGCTCGGAGACGGTGAGCCGGTCCCCGGGCCGGGCATAGCGGGTCAGCTCCCGGAAGCCGGCGCGCTCCAGCGCGGGGATCTTCGAGGAGGTCGCCGGATCGCTGACGATCCGCACCCCCTCGGCGCCGCCGGTGAGTCCGACCGCGTCGAGCAGGTACGTCTGCCGCTGGGTGCTCTGCTCGTCCGTGGAGACCCGCGTATAGACCAGATCCGCCATGACCGCGCTGTCTCCTTGATCCGTCGCTGTCGGCACCCAAGGGTCTACCTGTCAGCAAACCCTGTCGTCAACCCTGATCGGCCCGGATCGGATCAGCGGACCTATTTCCGGTGGTCGCGGCGTGTCCAATGGACGGATCGGACGCCCTATCAGCAAAGGGTCCTTTGCCGACAGGAACGGATCGAGTCGGCCGGGTTCAGTGGTGAGCACGTGAACCTACGGAAGAGACCCTTCGTTGTAAGTGCTGTACATCCATCCACAAAGGAGAAAAGTGACTCAAGATCGACCGCTTGCCCCGGCTCTCCCGGTTTCACATAACCTCGCGGCTATGGCACCCCCAGGGCGTTCGCAAGGTAGAGATATGTCCGTTCTAGGTGATTCCTGGTAGTTGTAGGGATCGGCGTGGGTTTCGGCTGTTCTTTCGTAGGGCTGG